>NZ_JBWKQZ010000099.1:0-500 GCF_059419025.1 Cupriavidus sp. GW821-FHT07C08 | reverse complement strand
GAAGCCGGCCGCGCCGTGCAGCGCGGACTGGTGACGCCGGAGCGCACCACGCTGGTGTCTTCCACCCACCGCGTGTACTCCATCGCGGAGAAATCCGCGATGGGCGATGGCCGCGTCGACAGCAACGAGCTGATCGCCCATGCCGGCAAGGCTGCCAAACGCTTTGTACGCTTCGACATGGCGCAGGCGGCCGAAGCCAGCGGCAGCGTCATCAGCGCCGTGCTGTTCGGCGCGCTGGCGGGCACCGGCGTGCTGCCGTTCAGCCGCGCGCAGTTCGAAGCCACGATCGAGCGCGGCGGCGTGGGCGTGAAGCCCAGCCTGCGCGCTTTTGGCGCGGCGTTCGCCATCGCCGAGGCCGCCGAGACGCCCGCCGCGGAAGCCGCAAAGCCGCTGGGCGAACTCAAGCCGCAGGATCCCAGGGTCGCGCAGTTGCTGCAGCGCGCCCGCGCCGAACAACCGGCCGAGAACTGGCCCGTCGTGGTCGAAGGCGTGCGCCGCAT
>NZ_JBWKQZ010000098.1:0-506 GCF_059419025.1 Cupriavidus sp. GW821-FHT07C08 | reverse complement strand
GCCCGCGCCGAACAACCGGCCGAGAACTGGCCCGTCGTGGTCGAAGGCGTGCGCCGCATGATCGACTACCAGGACGTAGCCTACGCCGGCCTGTACCTGGATCGGCTGGCTGCCGTGCGGCGGGCCGTCGGCAACGGCGATATCGCGCTGCTGCGCGAAACCGCGCGTCACCTGGCGCTGTGGATGTCGTACGAGGACACCATTCGCGTGGCCGACCTCAAGACCCGCGACTCGCGCTTCGCGCGCGTGCGGGGCGAGGTGCGCGCCGGCGACAAGCAGCTGCTGGCGATCAACGAATTCATGCACCCGCGCCTGGAAGAAATCTGCGAGACGCTGCCGGCCGGACTCGGCCGCTGGCTGATGCAGCCGCATTTCGTGCACCGCCTGGTGCGCCGCTTCACCACCTCGGGCCGCTTGGTCACCACCAGCTCGCTGCGGGGCTACCTGATGCTGTGGGCGGTGTCGCGCCTGCGCGGCATCCGCCGCAGCACGCTGCGCTATGCGCT
>NZ_JBWKQZ010000097.1:0-524 GCF_059419025.1 Cupriavidus sp. GW821-FHT07C08 | reverse complement strand
GCGGATGAAACGGATGGCGGATCTCAGCCCATCCCAAATGCTCGTTGAGCGCTTGTGCAGTTCGCGCTGACCGTCCCGACGGTGACGGACCGGCTGATCCAGCAGGCGCTGTTGCAGGTGTTGCAACCAATGCTGGACCCTACCTTCAGCAAGCACAGCTACGGCTTCCGGCCCGGGCGGCGTGCGCACGATGCGGTGTTAGCCGCACAGTCGTACGTTCAATCGGGGCGGCGCGTGGTGGTGGACGTGGACTTGGAAAAGTTCTTTGACCGGGTCAACCACGACATCCTGATTAACCGCCTACAGAAGCGCATCAGGGACGCCGGGGTCATCCGGCTGATCCGGGCGTATCTGAACAGCGGGCTGATGGATGGCGGGGTAGTGCTGCAACGGCACGAGGGCACGCCGCAAGGCGGGCCACTAACGCCACCAACAATAGAGCAAACCGCCGGATAAAATTGGGCCTGCGCATTTCGAGGGAGTGTCTGGCGCCCTGGTCCAGAAGCTGTGCTGACGTCAATGTG
>NZ_JBWKQZ010000096.1:0-529 GCF_059419025.1 Cupriavidus sp. GW821-FHT07C08 | reverse complement strand
CCGTTCCGTCAGACTTGCTCATTCCTGCTCAAGCAGGAACAAAGCTGACTTCCTGTTTCGCCGAGGCCGGTTTCACTCGGGTCTTACGAACCGAGCCAGCGCCTTCCTCTCCACAGACTGACACCGTGGAACTCACGGCGTTGTTATAGAGGTTCACGGCCGCATTCACATCGCGGTCGTGAATCGTCCCGCATGCGGGACATGTCCATTCGCGCACCGACAGCAGCAAGCTGTCCAGCTTGTGGCTGCATGCCGAGCATGTCTTGCTGCTGGCGTAGAAGCGGTCGGCCACTACCACTTTGCCGCCGCGCATGTCCGCCTTGTACTCCAGTTGCCGCCTCACCTCGAAAAAGCTCATGTCGGCGATCGAACGCGCCAGATGCCGGTTTTTCACCATGCCGCACACGTTCAGATCTTCAATGCCGATGGTATGGAAGCGGCGCGTCAGGTCCGTCGTGAGCTTGTGCAGGGCATCCGAGCGGATGGCGGCGATGCGAGCATGCAGCTTCGCCAGCTTTGCCTTCGCCTT
>NZ_JBWKQZ010000095.1:0-530 GCF_059419025.1 Cupriavidus sp. GW821-FHT07C08 | reverse complement strand
GTCGTGAGCTTGTGCAGGGCATCCGAGCGGATGGCGGCGATGCGAGCATGCAGCTTCGCCAGCTTTGCCTTCGCCTTGCGACGATTGGCCGATCCCTTGACCTTGCGCGACAGGCTGCGCGATAGCTTGCGCAGGCGGGCCAGCAAAGCCTTGTGGGCCTTGGGGCCGGGGATCGATTCTCTCGTCGAGAGCGTCGCCAGCGACGACACACCCAGATCGACACCCACCGCGCCTTGGCTTTCGGCTTCGGGCAGATGCGAACTGTCGGGTGTGTCCACGGTGATGCTGACGAACCAGCGGTCGGCCACACGGGAGACCGTGGCCGACATGATCTTCCCAGCAAAGCGCAACGTCTCGCGCATGCGCACCCAGCCGAGATTGGGGATGCGAATGCGTGAGGCGTCGATACTGAACTGATCGTTGGTGAGCGTAAAGCGGTCGTGCACGCCCTTCTTGCGGAACTGCGGATAGCGGGCGCGGCCCGCGAAGAAATTCTTGAACGCGTCGCCCAACTGGATGATCGCCATCTG
>NZ_JBWKQZ010000094.1:0-620 GCF_059419025.1 Cupriavidus sp. GW821-FHT07C08 | reverse complement strand
GGGTGACGGCGTACCTTTTGTATAATGGGTCAGCGACTTACATTCAGTGGCAAGCTTAACCGATTAGGGAAGGCGTAGCGAAAGCGAGTCCGAACAGGGCGTTGAGTCGCTGGGTGTAGACCCGAAACCAGATGATCTATCCATGGCCAGGTTGAAGGTGCGGTAACACGTACTGGAGGACCGAACCCACTAACGTTGAAAAGTTAGGGGATGAGCTGTGGATAGGGGTGAAAGGCTAAACAAATCTGGAAATAGCTGGTTCTCTCCGAAAACTATTTAGGTAGTGCCTCGTGTCTCACCTTCGGGGGTAGAGCACTGTCATGGTTGGGGGGTCTATTGCTGATTACCCCGCCATAGCAAACTCCGAATACCGAAGAGTGCAATCACGGGAGACAGACATCGGGTGCTAACGTCCGGTGTCAAGAGGGAAACAACCCAGACCGCCAGCTAAGGTCCCCAAATATAGCTAAGTGGGAAACGAAGTGGGAAGGCTAAAACAGTCAGGAGGTTGGCTTAGAAGCAGCCACCCTTTAAAGAAAGCGTAATAGCTCACTGATCGAGTCGTCCTGCGCGGAAGATGTAACGGGGCTAAGCTATATACCGAAGCTGCGGACGCACAG
>NZ_JBWKQZ010000093.1:0-624 GCF_059419025.1 Cupriavidus sp. GW821-FHT07C08 | reverse complement strand
CTGAAACGGGTTCTTCTATGGGGGCGAGGTTGTCAAGCCCCTTCAGTATTGGATTTCAGTCGCAGGCATATCTGCGCGATACTCTTCCTCCTTGCAAGCCATTAATTTTCGTTCGCGAACTGACGCGGCACGAAGCCGGAGGTCGGGGTGCTCAATGGCCCGGGCTACTGCCCGGACTATCTTCTATCCGTGCCGGCGCAGGGCCGGGCACCACATACCACATGCGCAAAGCGCTGGAACTGGCCCCTGTTACCTGCGCGCCCCATCTAAAACGACGGCTACCCGGCAGAGGTAGCCCGACCCGTTTACGGGCGCGCTGACCTGCTATCGTTACCCGCTTAGCCCTGACACGCTCAAGGCCGGCATCCCTTCGCTACTGGTTTGAGGCTTGCCCCGGAGGGAATCTCGCCGTACTCGAGATAGCGCCACAGGGCAATCGCCAGTCGGCGGGCGAGTGCAACGATACCGACGCGCCGCGTGCGCTTGCCGCCTGGCGCAAAGCGCTCATTGAACCATTGCGTGAGATGACTCGTTGGCTGGTAGCGTAACCAGCTCCAGGCCAGTTCAATCATCAGCCAGCGCGCTCGTTTGTTGCCCGCCTTGCTGATGCCTTGCTCGACCTGG
>NZ_JBWKQZ010000092.1:0-807 GCF_059419025.1 Cupriavidus sp. GW821-FHT07C08 | reverse complement strand
TGCGGCCTCGCGCTCGGCGTGTCCGTCCGCATTGGTCACCATGGCGCTCACCACCAGGCCGTGGCGGTTGTCGCTCAAGGTATGGCCCATGTAGCGCAGTTCACTCGCAGTCTTGCCCTTGCGGTACAGCCTGGCATCGGGATCGGTCTTGGACTCGTGCGTGTCGTTGCTGCGCTTGCGACCTTTGAAGTTGCCGCCCTCGCTATCGTCCTTGTCGCCGCCGTCCGTGCGCAAGAAGCTCTTGTGGCCTGCCCACGCCTGAATCAGCGTGCCGTCGACGCTGAAGTGCTCGCCCGACAGCCAGTTCTTCTTCTGCGCGATGTCCAGCACCTCGTTGAAAAACTCGATGACCGCATCATGCTTGATCAGCCGTTCGCGGTTCTTGGTGAACACCGTGGGCACCCAAACTGGGTCGTCCATCGACAGCCCGATGAACCAGCGAAAAAGCAAGTTGTAGTGCGTCTGCTCCATGAGCTGACGTTCGGAGCGAATGCTGTAGAGCACCTGCAGCAGCATGGCCCGCAGCAACTTCTCCGGCGCGATGCTGGGCCGGCCACCCTTGATATCGGCTTCGTACATCTGCGCAAACAACCGGTCCATCTTCACCAGCGCCTGGTTGGCCATGGTGCGGACTGAGCGCAGCGGGTGGGACTTCGGCACGAAATCATCGAGCCTCCGCATAGTGAACAAACTCTCGGTGAAGGTGTCTGCGCCGCGCATGAAAGTAGGGTTGGATGGGCTCCTCAAATCAACGCTTTAGTTAGTCGTCGCGCTGACGTCCGCTCGAGGTATTTCAGCGGCCTGCTA
>NZ_JBWKQZ010000091.1:0-862 GCF_059419025.1 Cupriavidus sp. GW821-FHT07C08 | reverse complement strand
GGCAAGCTCATTCCGGACGAACGCACAGCGGGCGGGCGTCGTCGCTACGATCTGGCGCGGCTGCGGCCCGAACAATTCCATGCATCCGCTACGGCGCGACGCACCGTGGCCTACGCCCGCGTTTCCAGCCACGACCAGAAGGATGACCTTGAGCGGCAGAAGCAGGTGCTGGAGCTTTACTGTGCCCGCCAGGGCTGGACGTTTGAGGTGATTGCCGACCTTGGCTCCGGCATGAACTACCACAAGAAGGGCCTCAAGCGCCTGCTGGGCGCGATCATCGAGGGCGCTGTCGGGCGCCTGGTCATCACCCACAAGGACAGGCTGCTGCGCTTCGGTGCGGAACTGGTGTTCGCCATCTGCGAGGCGAAGAACGTCGAGGTCGTGATCCTCAACCAGGGCGAGGACACGACGTTCGAGGAAGACTTGGCCAAGGACGTGCTGGAGATCATCACGGTGTTCAGCGCCCGGCTCTACGGCAGCCGTTCGCGCAAGAATCAGAAGCTGCTCGAAGGCGTGCGCCAGGCCGTCGAGCATGCCCAGTCATGCTGATTGCCCACCGCATCGCCCTCGATCCGAACAACGCGCAAGCCACGTATCTAGCGCGTGCGGCGGGCACGGCGCGCTTCGCCTATAACTGGGCGCTGGCCGAGTGGAAGCGCCAGTACGAGGCGTGGAAGACGGACAATGCGCTGCTCAAGCCGTCGCAGGCAGCGTTGCGACGCCAACTGAACGCGATCAAGCGCGAGCAGTTTCCGTGGATGCTGGAAGTCACCAAGAATGCGCCGCAGATGGCGATCATCCAGTTGGGCGACGCGTTCAAGAATTTCTTCGCGGGCCGCGCCCGCTATCCGCAGTTCCGCAA
>NZ_JBWKQZ010000090.1:0-875 GCF_059419025.1 Cupriavidus sp. GW821-FHT07C08 | reverse complement strand
GTCGGGTTGGTGACGATCTGCGCACGGTAAAAGGACGGGCACAGCACCGCCGCGTGCGAGACCTCGCCGCACAGGCCACAGCCCACGCAGCTGTCCAGCACGGAGGCGACCGGATCGGTGCGCAGCGGGTCCGGGTTGGGCTTGATCGTCAGCGAAGGGCAGCCCGACAGCCGGATGCACGAGTGATCGCCGGTGCAGGTGTCGGAATCCACGCCAAAGCGCTCCCGTACCACGCGCTGGCCGTCGGCGATCGCCTTGCGCGTCTTCGGCTTCTCGCGGCGCTGCTTGTTCAGCATGCATTCGCTTTGCGCGATCAGAACCTTCGGGCCTTTGGCGCCAGTGGTTAGCGCTTCCTTGAGCGTAGCCTTCATCGCCTTCAGGTCGTAGGTGCGGCGGATGGTGCGCACCCACTTGACACCCACGCCCTTGACTGCGTCCTCGATGGCGTGGCCGGTGCTGCGCGTGTCGTTCAGCGCGGTCGAGGACAGGATGTCCTGCCCGCCGGTGGCGGACGTGTAGCTGTTGTCGACCACGATGGTCAGGTTGTCGCTCTTGTTGAAGACTGCATTGGCGATGCCGCTGGTCAGGCCGTTGTGCCAGAAGCCGCCGTCGCCCATGACGGAGATGGCGCGTTTGCCGCCGGGCGCGTTGAGCGCCGCGGCGCTGGCGCTGCCCAGGCCGTAGCCCATGGTGGTGTTGCCCAGGTTGAACGGCGGCAGGATGGAGAACAAATGGCAACCGATGTCGGCGCTCACGTGGTGCTCGCCGATCTCGCGCTCGACCAGCTTCATCGCGGTAAAGATCGGGCGCTCCGGGCAGCCGGTGCAGAAGCCGGGCGGGCGCGCATGCACGCTCTCGTCGACCAGCTTCTGCGG
>NZ_JBWKQZ010000089.1:0-901 GCF_059419025.1 Cupriavidus sp. GW821-FHT07C08 | reverse complement strand
CAGATGGACGGCGCCATCCTGGTTTGCTCGGCCGCTGACGGCCCGATGCCGCAAACGCGCGAGCACATCCTGCTGGCCCGTCAGGTTGGCGTGCCTTACATCATCGTGTTCCTGAACAAGTGCGACATGGTGGACGACGCTGAACTGCTCGAGCTGGTCGAGATGGAAGTTCGCGAGCTGCTGAGCAAGTACGAGTTCCCCGGCGACGACACCCCGATCATCAAGGGTTCGGCCAAGCTGGCGCTGGAAGGCGACAAGGGCGAGCTGGGCGAAGTGGCCATCATGAACCTGGCCGACGCACTGGACACCTACATCCCGACGCCGGAGCGTGCCGTTGACGGTACCTTCCTGATGCCGGTGGAAGACGTGTTCTCGATCTCGGGTCGCGGCACCGTGGTGACCGGCCGTATCGAGCGCGGCGTGGTGAAGGTCGGTGAGGAAATCGAAATCGTCGGTATCAAGCCGACGGTGAAGACCACCTGCACCGGCGTGGAAATGTTCCGCAAGCTGCTGGACCAGGGTCAAGCCGGCGACAACGTTGGCCTGCTGCTGCGCGGCACCAAGCGTGAAGACGTCGAGCGCGGCCAGGTGCTGTGCAAGCCGGGTTCGATCAAGCCGCACACCCACTTCACCGGCGAGGTGTACATCCTGTCGAAGGACGAAGGCGGCCGTCACACCCCGTTCTTCAACAACTACCGCCCGCAGTTCTACTTCCGTACCACCGACGTGACCGGCTCGATCGAGCTGCCGAAGGACAAGGAAATGGTCATGCCGGGTGACAACGTGTCGATCACCGTCAAGCTGATCGCCCCGATCGCCATGGAAGAAGGCCTGCGCTTCGCTATCCGTGAAGGCGGCCGTACCGTCGGCGCCGGCGTCGTGGCAAAGATCCTCGACTAAG
>NZ_JBWKQZ010000088.1:0-925 GCF_059419025.1 Cupriavidus sp. GW821-FHT07C08 | reverse complement strand
AACAGGTCCGTGAAACAGCTCCGCGCCGATGATAGTGCGGATACCCGTGTGAAAGTAGGTCATCGCCAGGCTCTTATCCCCAAAACCCCTCGACAGCGTGTGCTGCGAGGGGTTTTGTCTTTTCCGGCCGCCGCCGCGTGCGGCCTCGCGGCCCTGCCAGGCGGCCTCAGAGCCTCCAGGAGCCACGCTGGAAAGCCCCTATAGGGTGAGAACGCAGAAATCTAAACTGCGCTTGTGGGAGCGATCAGGCGGTTCAAGCGCCACGCTGGAACGCCTTCCCTGGTCTGGCCAAGTACAGTATCCGCAACGGAAAGTGCTTGACAGGCAAGGTGAGAAGCCCCATAATCAATAGTTCTCTGCGGAGAGGTGCCCGAGTGGCTAAAGGGGGCAGACTGTAAATCTGTTGGCTTACGCCTACGCTGGTTCGAATCCAGCCCTCTCCACCAGAATGCAAGACAGCAGCCGGCAGTGCCGGTGAAGAAGCAGGAAAGAACCGGGCGGGTGTAGCTCAATGGTAGAGCAGAAGCCTTCCAAGCTTACGACGAGGGTTCGATTCCCTTCACCCGCTCCAGTCGCGCGGTTGCTGTCAGAGTAGTACGTCAAGTTTCGCCCATGTGGCTCAGTGGTAGAGCACTCCCTTGGTAAGGGAGAGGTCGGCAGTTCGATCCTGCCCATGGGCACCAAATACCACGCACTGGCAATATCGCTACCGAGACAGGAGTCGCGAAATGGCAAAGGAAAAGTTCGAGCGGACCAAGCCGCACGTGAACGTTGGCACGATTGGTCACGTTGACCATGGCAAGACCACGTTGACGGCAGCGATCGCTACGGTGCTGGCTGCGAAGTTCGGCGGTGCCGCCAAGAAGTACGACGAAATCGACGCAGCGCCGGAAGAAAAGGCACGCGGTATTACCATCAATACCGC
>NZ_JBWKQZ010000087.1:0-963 GCF_059419025.1 Cupriavidus sp. GW821-FHT07C08 | reverse complement strand
TTAGATACTATGGAAGGGCTGGCCCAAGTAAGCCCCTGGAGTAAAACGAGGATTCGGATAACCCGTTTTTCGAAAGGAGCATGCAAATGAATGCGCCTGAAACAGCCCTTCAAGGACAGGATACGGCAGTCATCGGTCGGCTGTACATAGCCTTTGAATTGGGCGAGAAGAGCTGGAAGCTGTCGTTGGGTGACGGCGTGCACGCGCCGAGCCGGTGCACGGTCGCGGCAAGTGATATGGCGTCGGTGCTAACAGCGATCTCGAAGGCCAAGGCACGTTGCGGCCTGGCCGGGCAAGCGCCGGTGCGCAGTTGCTACGAGGCCGGCCGTGACGGCTTCTGGTTGCACCGCTGGCTCACGGAGCAAGGTACCCATAACCTGGTGGTCGATTCGGCCAGTATTGAAGTCAACCGCCGTGCACGGCGCGCCAAGACGGACCGACTCGACGGTGACAAGCTGCTGTCGATGTTGATGCGTTACCACGCTGGCGAGCGGCGGGTCTGGGCAGTCGCGCGGGTCCCAACACCAGAGCAGGAAGATGAGCGGCGTTTGCACCGCGAGCTCGGGCGGCTCAAACAGGAACGCACGGCCCACAGCAACCGGGTTCGTTCGCTGCTGATATTGCATAACCTGCGGGTCGCCCACATCGGTGACCGCCTTTGGAAGCCATGGTGGAACGAACATGGCCCGCAACTGCCCCCTGGCTTGCGTGCCGAGATCGAGCGCGAAGTCGTGCGACTGGCGCTGGTGAAAACGCAGATCAAGACAATCGAAGCCCAGCAGCGCGAGGCGGTGAAGCTCAGCGCGCAGCCAGCCATCGCGCTGCTCGCGCGGCTCAGCGGGATCGGCGTGGGCAGCTCCTGGCTCCTGGTCAAGGAGCTGTTTGGCTGGCGGCGCTTTCACAACCGGCGCGAAGTCGCAGGTTGCCTCGGACTGGCGCCGACGCCCTACAGCAGCGGCGAAA
>NZ_JBWKQZ010000086.1:0-1077 GCF_059419025.1 Cupriavidus sp. GW821-FHT07C08 | reverse complement strand
CCCGACGCCGTTTGGCCTGAACTACGGCATCGAGTACCTGTTCATGGCCGTGGTCGGCGGCGTGGGCCATGTGTGGGGCGCGGTGCTGGGCGCGGGCATCCTGACCATCCTGAAGGATGTGCTGCAGGGCGTGCTGCCCAAGCTGCTCGGCGCCAACGGCAACTTCGAGATCATCGTCTTCGGCGTGCTGCTGGTATTGCTGCTGCAATACGCGCGCGATGGCATCTGGCCGTTCCTGCGGCGTCTGGTTCCTTCGGGGCCGCCGGTACTGGCGCCGGCGCAGGCCGAGGCCCTGGCCGTGCGCCAGAAGCCCGACGCCGGCGACCTGATCCTGGATGTGCGCGCCGCGCGCAAGGAGTTTGGCGGGCTGGTGGCGGTGAACGATGTCAGCTTCCAGGTGCGCGCGGGCGAGATCATCGGGCTGATCGGTCCCAATGGCGCGGGCAAGTCCACCACCTTCAACCTGGTGACGGGCGTGCTGCCGGTGACGCGCGGGGAGGTGCGTTACCGCGGTGAAGTGATCTCGGGCCTGCCGTCGCGCGAGATCGTCAAGCGCGGCATCGGCCGCACCTTCCAGCACGTGCACCTGCTGCCGACCATGACGGTGCTGGAGAACGTGGCCATCGGCGCGCACCTGCGCGGCGATTTCCGCGCCCAGGGCGGCGTCTCGGCCGCGATCCTGCGCATGAACAAGGCCGAGGAAGAGAAGCTGCTGTTCGAAGCGAAGCGCCAGCTTGAACGCGTGGGCCTGGCCGATTGCATGTACATGGAAGCCGGCAGCCTCGCGCTGGGCCAGCAGCGGATTCTTGAAATCGCGCGTGCACTGTGCTGCGACCCGGCGCTGCTGTTGCTGGACGAGCCGGCAGCGGGTCTGCGCTACAAGGAGAAGCAGGCCCTGGCCGAGCTCCTGCGCAAGCTCAAGGGCGAGGGCATGAGCGTGCTGCTGGTGGAGCACGACATGGACTTCGTGATGAACCTGACTGACCGGCTGGTGGTGATGGAATTCGGCACGCGCATTGCCGAGGGCGTGCCCGAGGAAGTGCAGAAGAACCCCGCGGTGCTGGAAGCCTACCTCGG
>NZ_JBWKQZ010000085.1:0-1108 GCF_059419025.1 Cupriavidus sp. GW821-FHT07C08 | reverse complement strand
TTACTCAGCAGTCCCAAATATATGCGACAGATGGGACATCGAAGAATGATCGAACCAGGCTCCGCTTTCTCTGCAGCCCGCGCAGTTGTTGCTCGACGCGAATCTCCAACTTCTCGCCTGCGCGCAGCGGGTTGCGCGCCACGCCGGTGCGCTTGATGTGACTCCACACCAGCTCGTCCGGATTGAGGTCCGGCGCGTAGCCTGGCAGGAAGTGCAACGTCAATCTGCCGCCAGTGGATTCGACGTATTCGCGCACGCTTGCCTTCTTATGGGCCGGCAAGCCGTCAACGACAAGATGCACCGGCTTGCGCCGGCCCTTCATCATCTTCTTGAGCAATTCGACGAACAGTTCCGCGGTGAGCGCTCCCTTGTACGTCGCGAACCAGAAGCCGCCCAAGGCGTTGACCGCCGAAGCTGCCGAAACTGACTGGCGCTGGCCGGGCCGCTCGATCACCGGGCTCTGCCCTTTGAGCGCCCACGTCTTGCCGTGCACCGTGTCAGCGCGGAAGCCGGATTCGTCCCAGAAGTAGATTTCGGCCCCGCTGCGCCGGGCAGTTGACGCAATGTCGGGATAGGTCTCACGCTGCCAGCGCTCGATCGCCTGAGGATCGCGCTGGTAGGCGCGCTGCAGTGGCTTTTGCGGCGTCAGGCCCAAACGCGCCAGCAATCTCCCCACCGCCGTCAGCCCCATGCGCACACCAAACTTCTGGTCAATCAAGGTGGCCACGATTTGTCGCGTCCACAGCCCGAAGTCCAGTCCGTATTGCCTGGGATCCTTGCCGTTGATCCAGCGCAACACCTGCGCTTGCTGGCGCGCTGTGAGCTTGGCCGGTCGGCCGGTTGCCCGCCGCGCGGCCAGCGCGCGTTCCCCCTTTCCGCGTCCGCAGGCAGCTTTGATCCACCGGTAGATCGAGGTGCGATTCATCCCCAGCGACTTCACCACCTCCGACGGCTTCTCGCCTTCCCTCACTCGGCGCAACGCCAGCAACCGAAATTCCTCCTGCGTCGCCCGATCCAGTTTGCGGCCATCTCGTTTCATGCCTCATGAGACTACCGTCGATCCCTTGCGTTCAACTTTTGTCGCTTTATTTAGGGACTGGTCAGTAAT
>NZ_JBWKQZ010000084.1:0-1118 GCF_059419025.1 Cupriavidus sp. GW821-FHT07C08 | reverse complement strand
CTAGTCCAATGCGTCATTGAAAAAGCACCCCATTCATGGTTAGATCAGGTGCATGGGAAAAATGAATCTGACCGAGCTCGAGCGTGAACAATTGCTGTCTGCGACTCGTAGCCGAACCATTCGGGCAGCCGACGCGCGCCGGGCCAAGCTGATCCTGATGCTTGAAGACGGTGAGTCGCGCGACGCGATCATTGAGCGGCTGGGGTGCGATTCGCGTTTCATCTCGCGTTGGTCGAGTCGGTTTCTGGCGGAGCGGCTGGCGGGCTTGTACGCGCGCCATCCTGGACGATCGCCCATGCAGCCGCCTGAGAAACTCGAGGCGCGTGTTCTGGGCTATACGCTCAAGCGCAAGCCCTTGGACGGATCGACACACTGGAGCAGCTACAAGCTTGCCGCGGAGCTGGGTGACGTGTCCATCTCGACCGTGCAGCGCATCTGGCGCAAACATGGCGTGCGCCCGCACAGGTTGGAGCGGCACATGATTTCCAACGATCCCAACTTCGAAACGAAGGCTGCAGACGTGATCGGGCTGTATCTGAACCCGCCCGCGCATGCGGCGGTGTTCTGCGTGGATGAGAAGACCGCGATCCAGGCCCTGGATCGCAAGGATCGGATGCTGCCACTGTCGCCAGGACGTGCGGAGAGTCACGGCTTCGAATACAAGCGTAACGGCACGCTCAGCCTGTTTGCCGCACTCAACACGGCGACCGGGGAGGTGATCGGCAAGACTGCGCCACGTCATACCAGTGAGCAGTTCGTGGCCTTCCTCACTGACGTTGTAGCCAGTCAGCGACCGGAGCAAGAAATCCACGTCATCTGCGATAACGTGAGCAGTCACAAGACCGAGCGCGTGCGCGACTTCCTCAGCGAACACCCCAACGTCCACATGCACCACACGCCGACCTACACGTCCTGGCTCAATCAGGTCGAGAACTGGTTTGCGCGCATTCAGCGCGATGTGATCGCACGAGGCGTCTTCACTTCGGTGAAGGACCTGGATCGCAAGTTGATGCGTTATATCCGTCAACACAACAAGAATCCCAAGCCAATCAAGTGGAAGTACGACGATCCAGCGCGGCGAATTCGCCCGGTGCCAATTCAATGACGCGATGGACTAG
>NZ_JBWKQZ010000083.1:0-1206 GCF_059419025.1 Cupriavidus sp. GW821-FHT07C08 | reverse complement strand
CTAAGGCAATGCTGATTAAGTCCTCCGATTCGTGAGGAGAAGCGTTATTTGAAGAATCACGAGCGCAGAAAGAGATGAACAATGAAGCAGATGACGTTGGCAGCGGGTGCCGATCAAGGAGCTGGATTCGAGCAATACCGTAAGCCAACGCGACGTGAGGCATTTCTGGCGACGATGGAGGCGATCGTGCCATGGGCGGCGTTGTGTGCCGTGATCGAGCCGTACTATCCGAAGGCGGGCAACGGCCGGCCACCCATTGGTCTGGAGCGGATGCTGCGTATCCACTTTTTGCAGCACTGGTTCAACCTGGCGGATCTGGCTTGCGAAGAGGCGCTGTATGACAGCGCCAGCCTGCGCCGCTTTGTAGGCATTGACCTGGGTCGTGAGCCGGTGCCGGATGCCACCACGCTGCTGAAGTTTCGCCGCCTGCTGGAGAAGCACCAGCTTGCCGAGCGGCTGTTCGCTGAGGTAGGCCGGGTCCTGCAGGCCAGTGGCGTGAAGCTGAAGACCGGCACCATTGTGGATGCCACGATCATCGGCGCACCCAGTTCGACGAAGAATGAAGAGAAGGCGCGCGACCCCGAGATGCATCAGACCCGCAAAGGTCAGCAGTGGTTCTTTGGGATGAAGTTGCACATTGGCGTAGACAGCCAGAGTGGATTGGCCCACTCGGCAGTCGTGACGCCGGCCAATATCCACGACAAGCATGCGCTGCCCCAGCTACTGCATGGGGAGGAACAGCGCGTCTATGGCGATAGTGCCTACGCCAGTCAGCGCGCGCTGATCGCATCCAAGGCACCCCGCGCCAGGGACTTCACCAATCAGCGTACCCGCCGGAATGGGCAGATAGATGAAGTGCAACGGGGGAAGAACCGCAGCAAGTCTCGCATCCGTGCCCGGGTTGAGCATGTCTTTGCCGTGGTCAAGCGCCTGTGGGGCTTTACGAAAGTACGCTACCGTGGCCTGAAGAAGAATGCCGGCAGGGCCTTCACGGCCCTGGCGCTGGCTAATCTTTACCTCAGCAGAGGGCATCTGATGGGAGCAGTCCGCCCGTAAAGGGCGAATGTGGGGCGAGTGCCCCGCTAACACGCCCCAGTTGGGGATGCGGCAGGAAGAATCCTCGTCATCAGAGCCATTTTTCCTGGACGAGACTTTCTTATCAGCCTGAACGCCTCAATTCACTCGGCTTGTTCAGCGTAGCCCTAA
>NZ_JBWKQZ010000082.1:0-1216 GCF_059419025.1 Cupriavidus sp. GW821-FHT07C08 | reverse complement strand
GGGTCAATCCTGAACACAACGACGATTTCATCCTTGTGGATTTCGACGCGCTTGACCAGACCCAATACGATCCTGCGCTTCGTCTCAAGATCAATAGTGTCCAGGTTTTCGCTGACGGCGCCTGCAAATTCCTCGAGCCGATTGATGACCAGAAACAGTTCGCTTTGCACCGCGCCTTGCTGCCTGGATTCAAGGATCTGCTGGTCAATCTGCTCAAGCCGATTCCTCAACTGCTGCATCTTCGGCTCGAAGTCGGACTTATCGAGGATGCCGTCCGCATAGCTGTCGATCAGCCGGGACTTTCCCTTTTCCAGCTGCAGCCGCTGCTTTTCTAGGTTGCTTGTGTCGAAGGCACTCTTCTCGTTGCGCTCCATCATATCCAGTCGACGCTCGTATTCGCTCTTCAAGCGTTCTGGATGCTTGAGCAATTCCACAACCTGCTGCCATACCAGCTCATCGAGCCTGTCTGTTCGTACCTGCAGATTGTCACAGATGCGGTGGCCGCCGAAACGGTAGGCATCGGTCCCAACACAGCGGTAATAGGCGTAGTCCCGCTGATGCCCCTTAGCCGCAGCCTTGCTCACCTTCTTTGCGTAATAGGCGTAATGGCACTGGCCGCATACCGTCAACCCTTGCAGCAGGCGTAGCGGTGCACTCTCTCGCCTCTGGCGCGCGAGCTTGCGGTTCTCGGCAAGCTGTTCCTGAGCCGCCTGGAACAGCGCCTCACTGACGATAGCCGGTACCGGGATCTCGATCCAGTCCTGCGGTTCGGTGCGTGTTGTCGAGTACGGCTTTCTGGGCACGTCAGCACTGTGGCGCTGTGCACGCACGCGGACCTGCAGGTGATCGCGCGACTGCGTCTTGCCGAACGCAGCTCGCCCCATGTACGCAGGATTGCGCAATATGCCCCACACCACACTACGGTCCCAGTACGGCTTGCCCGACGCCGTCACGGTACCCGACTCGGCCAGGCGGCGTACCACGTCCCCTATGCTCAAGCGGTCCATCCCTACCCACTGGAAAATCGCCCGGACCGTTGCAGCCTGGGGCAACTCGATAACGTACCGGGCCGGCGTTCCGTCGAGTTGCCGGCGAATGTAGCGGTAGCCGTAGGGCGCGCCGGACAGGACATTGATACTGCCGCGCTTTGCGCCGTGAAGCTTGCCACGACGGTGACGCTCGGCGATCTTCGCCCGCTCGTATTCTGCGTTTTGCA
>NZ_JBWKQZ010000081.1:0-1221 GCF_059419025.1 Cupriavidus sp. GW821-FHT07C08 | reverse complement strand
CACGGCAGGGTTCATGACTGGGGTGAAGTCGTAACAAGGTAGCCGTATCGGAAGGTGCGGCTGGATCACCTCCTTTCTAGAGGCTTGTGTCTCAAGCCTAGCGTTCACACTTATCGGTTTGTTTGCTGTTACAGCCAAGGGTCTGTAGCTCAGGTGGTTAGAGCACCGTCTTGATAAGGCGGGGGTCGTAGGTTCAAGTCCTACCAGACCCACCAAGTTATCCGAAGGGGGATTAGCTCAGCTGGGAGAGCACCTGCTTTGCAAGCAGGGGGTCGTCGGTTCGATCCCGTCATCCTCCACCATCACCTGGTACCTTGGATTGGTTGTCAAATGAAAGCGCTTCGCGACGAGACGTTGCGAGTGTTTCCATTTGGCATTGCCAAGCGATCTAACGATCGGCTGTTCTTTAAAAATATGGGATGTAGTAAAGGTGTCGCGAAGCGTTGATGAGACGCTGCAGTACAAACGCGATACCGGGTTGTGATTGTATCAACCAAAATGTATTTAAGTGATCGAAAGATGACTTGGAATACGGCACAAATGCGAGAACTCATCCTGTAGCGACATGTTTCGAGCAATCGAGACACACTCGTTATAGGGTCAAGCGAACAAGTGCATGTGGTGGATGCCTTGGCGATCACAGGCGATGAAGGACGCGGTAGCCTGCGAAAAGCTTCGGGGAGCTGGCAAACAAGCTTTGATCCGGAGATGTCCGAATGGGGAAACCCGGCCCGTATGGGTCATCCGTAACTGAATCCATAGGTTACGGAAGCGAACGCGGCGAACTGAAACATCTAAGTAGCTGCAGGAACAGAAATCAACCGAGATTCCCAAAGTAGTGGCGAACGAAATGGGAAGAGCCTTGTACTCTTTAGCAGCATTGTTAGCAGAACGGGATGGAAAGCCCGGCCATAGCAGGTGATAGCCCTGTATGCGAAAACAGCGTTGTGGAACTAGGTGTACGACAAGTAGGGCGGGACACGTGAAATCCTGTCTGAAGATGGGGGGACCATCCTCCAAGGCTAAATACTCGTGATCGACCGATAGTGAACCAGTACCGTGAGGGAAAGGCGAAAAGAACCCCGGGAGGGGAGTGAAATAGATCCTGAAACCGCATGCATACAAACAGTCGGAGCCTCGTAAGGGGTGACGGCGTACCTTTTGTATAATGGGTCAGCGACTTACATTCAGTGGCAAGCTTAACCGATTAGGGAAGGCGTA
>NZ_JBWKQZ010000080.1:0-1318 GCF_059419025.1 Cupriavidus sp. GW821-FHT07C08 | reverse complement strand
ATCTGGCTCTTTTGAAAAATGAGTGGGTTATGCGGCATGCGGGTTGATCGAGGAGAAGTCGAGCTTTCCGGCGATCAGGAAGATCACGGTGCGCATGGTTTTGAAGCTCACATAACCGCGGGCCTTGCGCTTGGCGGCTTGGAACAGGCCGTTGAGCGCCTCCAGGAAGCCATTGGTCTGGCGCGTCTGGGTCCAAGCAACGATGCCGTCGAAATGCTTGCGGATCATGCGCGCGACCTCCTTCATTGGCTCGACCTTGGATCGCATGACGTTGGTGCACCACTGCTCGAGCATTGCGGAAACAACGTTGATCTGCTTGCGCCCAAGGATGTCGCGCAACTGCTCGCGATACAGCCAGGCACGGGCGGTGCGTTTGGTCGTGACGTTGGCGATCAACGCGTCGAGATCGGCACGCTGTGCGGCTGGCAAGCCGTCCCGATCCTTGAGCAGCGTCCAGCGCAGGCCTTTGAGGCTTGGATCGGTCTTCTGTTCGATACGCCGAGTCTTGTCCACGGCTGCCGAAGCGTGCGCCACGACATGGAACTTGTCGAAGGTGATGCGCGCGTTGGGCAAATGCTCGCTGACGCCCTTGATGAACGCCGGCGACATGTCGATACTGACCACCCCGATCTGCTCAGGCGCAGCGTTGTGCTCGCGCAGATGTTCAGCGAACTTGCCAACCGTGGCAGCATCCTTGCCTTCGGTCACAAACACGACGTTACGCGCGTCGGCATCAGCGACAAGCGTCAGGTAGTTGTGACCGCGCCTGTAGGACGTTTCGTCAACGGCGGCAGCGGTCATGCCGGCCAGATCGAATTCGGCCACCGCGAGGTCGACATAGCGCTCGCAGATAGCGTACACGCGATGCCACGACTCACCCACCGTTCTGGCTACAGCAGAAAACGGCATCTGCTGCGCAAGCGCCACCACCATGGCTTCAAACAGCAACGTGAAGCCAGAGAGCTTGCCAGCCCAGTCCGGCTCGACCAACGCCACGCGGCCGTCGGGAAGCTTCACGCGTGGCGTGCGGACTTCCAGATAGCAGTCGTGCTCGAAGAAGTTCAGGTGCCGATAGCGTTTGGTCACCGTGTCGTGAACCGGGTGCCCACCGGCGATCTCCGGGTGGGAAAAGCGGCTGCCGGCGACAAAGTCAATCCGGATCGTCAACGTCTTGGTTTGCGCGTTGAAGTCGACTTCCCGGACGAACCACGGATCGCTTACGCCAAGGGCTGCTTCAAACAGTTTGCTATGCATCGCTCGTGTTGCTCTTTACCTGAAACCCGCCACGATACCACCCACTTGAAATTCAAAAGAGGCT
>NZ_JBWKQZ010000079.1:0-1429 GCF_059419025.1 Cupriavidus sp. GW821-FHT07C08 | reverse complement strand
GTAATGCCGTTCAGTTAAGGTCCCTATTGAGGAAGCGAACGGCATAGCGTGAAGGGCGGGACTTGACGACCCGGTCGCATGAGCGACCGGGTCGTTTCACATTGGGCAGCGACTTTAGGCGCTCGCGTAGGCGCTGCAGGCAGGCGGGCAATTTCGCGTAGGCTGGCGTGACAGCTGCCCACATCATCTCGTGCTGGATGACATGGAAGGCACGCACGAAGCTCATGTCAGTCGGCGCGAGCTTCGCTTCTCGGGCGGCGCTGGCCATCTCGCGACGAATCAGGTTGTAGGCGATCAAGGCGCCCCAGATTTCCTGGCATACCCCATCGACGGTTCGGCTACGCAGGGTCAGCTCCATGCCGAGCATCGACTGCTTCAGTTCCCGGTAGCTCGTTTCGATCTGCCAGCGCCGCTCGTAACTGGCGACGATGTCAGCAGGTTTGAAGCGTCGGCGATCGAGCAGCGACGTCAGCAGAATTCGGCTACGTCCGCGTGCATCGATCGTTCGGATTGCCCGCGCCTGCCAGAACTCCGGCAGCGCCGGACACTTCTTGCGTGCCTGCGGCGAGACACGCATGCGTACCGTGGCGTCCTCGGCCGTCCCGGCCGTCACCTCCCAGCGCGTGTTGGACTTGGCCGGAATCAGGAAGTGGCGGTTGTGCCCGCCCATCGTCAGACCGCACAGGATCTCGGCAGCCAGGAAGCCTTTGTCGAATACCGTCAGCGAATCATCCGGTATCTGCGGCAACAAGCCTTTGGCGTACACCATCTCATTGCTGTCATAGCGACCGAAGCTGGCACCTGCCACCAGGTGCGTGGGGATCGCAGTCAGCGTCACCATGCGCACCTGCGGATAGCTGGCGACCCTGCGAGCGTAAGCTTGGGCGCCAAAGTGCTCGCGGTTGGCAGGGCTGTCGGCTGTGCGTAGCGTCGTGCCATCCATCGCCCACAGGCTGAGTCCCTTGAGGGCGTAGTCGCTGGCGTCCTGCAGACTCCAGGCGCGCGCTGTTCGTTCGAACAGCCAGGCCAGCGGCGCCTCGCCAACGCGCTGGCGGGCTTGCGTCGCCGCGCTCTTGCTGACGAACGGCGCCACCTCGTCAGGCAGGGCCAGTTCCAGATTGTCGAGCACTTCGCTGATCGACCAATGGCGGTACATCGCCAGCGCAATCACCAGCCAGACCACCTGTTCAGCGGGCAATCGACGGCGACGGATACTTGCCGTTCCCGTCGCGTCTACCGCGCGCTCGATCCACTCGTACGGAAGATGCTCGGCGAGCCGACTCAAGTCGGCCGGCTGTTGCGCTTCGAGCAGGAAGGTCAGGTGACTGGAAAGCATCGCGCCCGAAAGTTAACACTTCGGCGCAGCGTTTACAACTTCCTCTGACGCTACATACAAAAATGCCGTTCAGCTCTTAACTGAACGGCATTA
>NZ_JBWKQZ010000078.1:0-1451 GCF_059419025.1 Cupriavidus sp. GW821-FHT07C08 | reverse complement strand
CCAAGCTACGCGCTCAACGCAATAAAGTAGCACCGAAGCCGGGGAAATCCCGTTCAAACCGCTACCTTACGACGCTAGCCCGACTACGGGAAGTCGATACCGAACTCGAATTTTGCCGCAACTGGGTCGCACAAAAAGAACGCGTTCTTACTGCCAAGCGCGGCAAGCTGTCCTCGCTGCTTAAAGCCATTGATGAAGGCCGCTACAGTCTCTGTTTTGGCTCGAAGAAGCTGCTTCAGCAGCGGCCCGGCGAACACAACACCGAGACCACTCCGTTCGCCTCTGTCGAGGATTGGCACGAGGCCTGGGACACAGCCCGAAACGGTCAGGTCTGGTCGATAGGACATACGGCTAAGCCCAGCGGCAATAGCGAACTACAGTGGCTGCCGGATACCAACCAGTTGCGCGTCCGGTTGACGGACAAGCTTGCGCACGAACGCATGGACGCTTTGGGCATTCCTCGCAGCGGAGGGCCGCAAAAGGTGATGCCCCTTCGCATGAGATGCCGATTCATTGTGATTGACGGGGTCGACTTTGCCTCGCATCGGGGCGCGGCCCGCGCAGCGCTGATTGACGCGTTTGGAAAGCGGCCTGTCACAATGCGGCTCTTGCAAAGGCTATCACCGGCCGGCGAGCGCATTTGGTATCTGCAGGCGAGCGTTGACGTTCCCACCGGTTTCAACCCAGAGACCGCTCGCACTAGAGAGGCTGGTGTCCTTGGACTGGATTTGAATGCCCGGGGCGTTGCCTGGGCCGTGGTGAAGCCCGATGGAAACCGATTGCGGGAGGTCCATCCGCAGAGCGGCTTTCTCGATTGGGACCTGAAAGGCCTTTCCGATTCGGTACGTAAGCAAATAATTGGAACAACCGTCGCTGAGCTTGTCCGTCTCGCCAAGCGCCTGGGCATAGCGGTAGCCATCGAGAATCTGGATTTCGCGACGAAGAAGGCTGGCTTGCGCGCCGGCGGCGTCAACAAGCGATACAACGAGATGCTGAGCTCGTTTGCAAGCTCACAGTTCGCGGAGCTAATGACCCGTGCCTGTGAAAAAGCCCATGTTCGGCTCTATTTGGTGAACCCTTCGTACAGTTCGGTCGGAGGCTTCACCAAATATGGCCGTCCCAATCGAATCGGCGCGGATGAGTCCGCCGCGCTTTGGTTGGGCCGGCAAGCTTTGTACGGTATCCCCTGGAAGACAGTGGGTGCCCAGTGCTTCGTCAAGAGGCACAACGAGCGACTCGTCTTTTCGCACCTGCCAGCCACCCCGAAGCAGAGCAAGACGGCCCTGGCAGGGGCTCAATGGAGAGATGTCGCTCGGGCTCTAGGCAAGAACCGACAACGATGGGGTGAAAACCTCCGCAATTGGTTCCTCTGCCAGGTCGAAACCCCTTCCCCGCAGACCGTCTGCGAGCCTGGTGTGGCGTCATTGCCAACGGGATAGAAGTGTGGTTTT
>NZ_JBWKQZ010000077.1:0-1479 GCF_059419025.1 Cupriavidus sp. GW821-FHT07C08 | reverse complement strand
CCTAGTACAACATCCCGCAAATGGCTTTAATAATTATCGGGCTGCAGATATAGGTGCAGGAGCGTGACGACCACCTCGGCCATCTCGTCGAGCGAGCCTTCGCCTGGCAACGGTTCCCAACGCCCGCTATGGTTGCGAAAGGCGGCGCCATAACGATTGCGGCCGAGTTCGGTCAGCCGAGCCACCACGGTCGGCTCCTCGTCGTCCAGACGTTTGATCAGCAGGTGACGCCCGTAGGCTTGCGTGACGATCTGCTCGTGGCCGAGCAGGCTGCGCAGTTGCTGCTGCAATTCGGCAGCGTAATGTTTGGTGGGTAAGGCTGGCATGTCGATTCTCGATTACGATGCGCCGGTTTGCAGCGGATAGCCCCGGAAACTCCATTTGAACGGGCGGGCCGCCTGATTGTGCGCGCGGACAAACTGCTCGGTGCGTTCGCGCAGGTGCGCGGTGCTGGTGTGGCTCGCATGGCGCAGCACCCGGCGCGTGTAGCGGGCAAACCAGAGTTCGATCTGATTGACCCAACTCGCGTGCAATGGCGTGAAGTGGAAGTGAAACCGCTCATCGTGCCGCGCGTTGAACGCCTGCCAGACGGCCTGGGCGCGATGCGTATTGAGGTTATCCCACACGACGTGCACCTGTTTGCCCGGGTACGCGCTTGCCACGCGCTCCATGAAGGCTACCAAATCCTCCTGGGTGCGCCGGTCGCGGCAGTCTGCCAGCACCTGTCCGGTATGCACGTCCAGCGCGGCAATCAACGCCTGGGTGCCGTGACGAACATATTCAAACTCACGCCGACGAAGCCGGCCCGGTGCGGGGGCACGTCCTGGGTGCTTGCGCTCGATGGCCTGAATGCCGGTCTTCTCGTCGATACTGAGCACCACCGCGTTTCGAGGCGCCTTACGGTACAGCTTGCAAATCCCGTTGACCTTCTCGCGAAAGGCCGGGTCTGGGCTATGTAGCCATTGCTGGACCCGGTGCGGACGCACGTCGCCGGCCTGCAAAATGCGCTGCACCTGGCTGCGGCTGATCTGCTCGACAACGCCACGCTCCACGGCGCGCGCCACAATCTCGTCGAGCGTGGGCGTGACCCGCCCCTCAGGTTCCTGCGTCTCACACGCCAGCGCGATCAACTGTAGTCGCGCTTCCTGCGTGATGCGCGGCGGACGGCCGCTGCGCTCGCCCTCGCGAATGCCTTGGGCACCTTGCTGGGCAATGCGCTTGCGCCACAGACAGACCGTTTGCACCGATACACCCAGTTCCCGCGCAATGACCGTATTGGAGTGGCCCTCGTGAGCCCACAACGCGATTCGCGCGCGCATCACATCTCGCTGCGCAGCCGTCTTGCGCTCGATCAGCGATTGCAGTTCCTGTCTTTCTTTCTTCGCCAGCCTCACTGGCATTGCTTGGCGGCCTCGGCTCATCCCGCCATGATATCCGAGGTGATTAATTATTCAAGCTATTTACGGGATGTTGTACTAG
>NZ_JBWKQZ010000076.1:0-1492 GCF_059419025.1 Cupriavidus sp. GW821-FHT07C08 | reverse complement strand
ATCTGCGGAACAGGACACTGATATGTATTGACCGTGTCAAGTGCTCAGCTTCCTGTTCATGATCGGTTAAATCCCGCCAGTGTGTTTAGGCCAGGCCCGGCGGTTCTTCGACGGTTGATCATTCTGATATGCGCGGGTTGGCTACCGCATGACAAACGATTCGTCGAGGAGCTGCCTCGGTCTAGCGTCGAGGGTTGTGCTGTTTCCAGTTGCCTCCTAGTGTCCGCGAGGGTTCTCCACCGCTGCCGGACCTGGCCCAAACACACTGGCCGCTGTATCGGTTCGCTCAGGCCCCGCCGATCTCTGCCTGCTGGCCGATCGCCCAAATAAATCCCGTTAGTTCGCGCGCAATCGCCGTGCAGACCTGCACCGGTAATTTCCCGCGGGCAGTCAGATGACGGAAGCGCTGGCACAAGCGTTTCTGCGCACTCCATGCAATCTCCTGGACCTGTGCGGTGGTGCGCTCTGCGCGCCGTTGGAGAATGGCCGTCTTACGCGCCGGATGACGATAAGTCCAGGCCGCTTCGACCAACACCCGTCGCACATGGCTGTTGCCGGCCTTGGTGATGCCGCCTCGTCGCTCTCGTTTGCCGCTGGAATGCTCGCTTGGCACCAGGCCCAGATACGCCATCAGTTGTGGCGCATCGGAGAAGCGTCGCAGATCGCCAAGCTCGGCGACTACGGTTACCGCAGCAATCAGGCTGACACCCCGCAAGGCCATCAATGCCTCGATCACCGGCCACACCGGGCAGCCTTGCACCGCGCGTTCGATTTCCTGCTCCAGGCTCGCTACACGTTGGCTGCAAGCCTTGACCGTATCCATGTATTCCTGCAACACGATCTGCTGCACCGGTTGCGCAAACTTCACCGCTTCGAGCCAACGCCAATGCGCCTGGGTCCAGCGACACTTGCCGGTATAGCGATGGCCATGCCGCGACAGGAACGACAACAATCTTTGCTTGGCCTGCCGTTGCAGATGCTTCATGTCCTCGCGCGCACGGGTGAGGTCGCGCAATGCCTCTTGCGCTTCGCCGGGTATCCAGACCGCTGTCAGCTCGCCGGCCCGATGCAGGCGGGCCAGGCTCAGGCTGTCGCGACGGTCGGTCTTGACACGTTCGCCAGGCTTTCTCGGAATCAGCGAGGGAGCCACCACCTGACAGTCCTGCTTTAGGTCATGCAGTTGCCGATACAGCACATAGCCACCTGGTCCGGCTTCGTAGCAAAACGACAGCCAAGCCCCGTCTCGCTTGAGCTGTGTGACCAGCTTCCTGACGGCCTCCGGGGTATTCACGATCTCCCCCACGTACCGGACTTCGCCGCCTGCCTGCGCCACCGCAACGGCGATCGTTTCCTGGTGCACATCCAAGCCCACGTACTTGCTAAACTTGTCCATGACCTGCCCCCTCAATTGTGGCTCTGGGCCTCTGGTTTAACCCACCTCAAGCCTAATCCACGTCGCTTGAGGTGCGGCAGGTCAATACATTCTGTCTAG
>NZ_JBWKQZ010000075.1:0-1492 GCF_059419025.1 Cupriavidus sp. GW821-FHT07C08 | reverse complement strand
TAGTCGGCCCTGAACAATTCGTTCTGCAGGCCTCGCCGAACACTTCAGCGCCGTGATATGGCGAGCTGATCGAGGTTCAGGAAGCGCAGAAACCAGGCACAAAGAAGCCGCAGCTTCCGCAAGATCAAGCGGATGTTGTGGCCAGCGCCGCACAGGACTGCATGCAGGGCATCGCCCAGCGCGCCCTTCAGCCAATTGCGATCGAGCTTGCCATCGGCCTTCATGTGTCCAATGGCGGGCTCGATGGCACTGCGCCGCTTAATCATTGCCTTGATGACTCGGGTGACGCCTCGCTTTTGGCCTGAGCGCAGAATGCGGATGCCATCCACCTCTACGCCACGATAGCCACGATCCACCACGGCAATCTCCGGGCGAACGTTGGAGAGAATCTGGGCCTGTTCGAGCGCCTCGTGGAGCGTGTAGCCGTCATACGGATTGCCCGGCATGGAGCGAGAGCCGATCACCAGCCCTTCCTTGAGCGTGGTCGTGATCGACACCTTCACGCCGAACTCATACGGCTTGCGGGCTTTGCCCTTGCTGATGCACTCAACCTCCGGCGCATGCAAGGCGTACAGCTTGTTCTTGTCATCGGTACGCTGTGTCAGCAGTCGCCGCACTCGTGCCAGGAGTTCGTGCAGAGCATCGCGCTGCGGCTCGGGCACGGCACCAATCTGGCGCTCCACGTCCCGATACACCCGTCCCACGCGCGAACGCAGGGTCCGCAGGGTGCGCCGCATTCGCTTGTATTGCTTCGCATGGGCGTAACGCCCAATCTGTGCGGCGAGTCTCGGTGCCTCGCGGTTGTAATTCTGCCGCAGCTTCAAACCAAGCCGCTTCGCTTGCCTCACAAGGTGCACTCGGCCGCGTTCCAACAACCGAGAATCCGTGGGATGTGCCACCGCTTTTTCCATCACGGTGGTGTCGACGATCACGCGTCGCAAGCTCGACTCCCTGACCGCACCCGCGCGCCTGGCTGCATCGATGGTATGCGCTAGCAATTCCTCAACGCCTGCCTCACCCAACCGGCGACGCCAGCGTGACAGACTGGACGGGTCAATCGGCGGATCGGTCTGCAAATACGTCTCGCCAGTGAAGAGCTGCCAATAGGGATTCTCCACCCAACCCCACACCACGTCTTCATCAGACAGGTCGAACGCGTGTTGCAGGTACAGCAAGCCGGCGATCAGCCGCGGCCGTGTCGCCGGGCGGCCGCGCTTCGAAGTGAAGCTCTCCGAAAGCGCTTGCTCCAAGGCCTGCCAGTCGATCAGCCCAGCCAATTGCACCATGGGGTGGCGCATGTTGATTTGCTCAGCCAGGGGCTGCTTGAACAACTCAGCAGTCTGCGGCGTGATCGGCGTTGGGCCCATTCAGACCTCATCGGAATTTGCAGGATTCTGTGTGCCAATATGCCTCATCCCTGCAATTCCTGATACTGGTTTCTTCCCTCAATGCCTTGTCACGGTTAGCTTTGCGGGATTCTTCAGGGCCGACT
>NZ_JBWKQZ010000074.1:0-1500 GCF_059419025.1 Cupriavidus sp. GW821-FHT07C08 | reverse complement strand
CTTGCCTTTACCCACAACTTCCGGCGGCTTACTCGTTTTTCTGGAAGATCCGATACATTTCGGTGATTTCGTGCAAAACGAGGAAGCCGCGCCAGAGGACAGTAGCACCGGGGGGATCGTCGTTTTTGCGACCCAGGTAGCCACCGAGCTTGGCGACCCAAAGGACCGCTTCGCTGAGTTTGGGTGCCTGCTCCGGTGGCTTGGTTGTGCCGTGCATGCGGCAGTACAAGGCCTGCCATTCGAGCGATTGCAGTAGCACCGAGCAAGGGATATCGGCTTCGAGCCGGCCCAGCATAGTCGCGTACAAGATGCGCCAGCCGATTACGGCGAACAGCGCCGTGGCCCGCAGGAACCGCTCCAGCGTCCCGAACTGCCGGGCTTCGATCTGGCAGCCACTTTTCAGGACACGATGCCAGGATTCAATGGTCCAGCGACGGGCGTACCAGCTCAGCCGTTCGAGCACATCTTCCAGCGTTTGGGTGGGCATCGAACTGAGCAACATCCATTCGAGCGGCTCAACGCCTTCGGGCGGGTCGAGTTCCAGCGCGTGAATGGCAAACACTTCGAGACTCGGTAGATCCTCTGCACCACGGCTGCGCGGCGGTCGCAGTTGGACGGGCACACAGCGCAAAGCCAGTCGGGCGCTACGCGCCTGCCTGGCGCCGCTCCTGGGCACGTGCAGTACGGTCTCCCCAAGTACAGAAGCCGCAGCAACCGTCTCCCACAGATACTTCTCTGCGTGGTCCACGCCCCGATTCCAGGCGGCCCGCACCAACCAGTCCACCCCCGCTGGGCGCGGCGCCAGGAACACGTCATACACATCGCCCTCGCGATCGCTGACGGCAACAAGGTGCGTGTCCGGACACTGCATCTTGAGCGGCTCAAGGCATTCCAGCCCCTCCAGCCACTTCACGCTTTCCTTCTCGCGAATGGACAGTGCCCGGCGCTGCTTGGCCTTGCCCGATGCTTGCGGCGCACGCACCCACGTCTTCATGCTCAACACGCCCAGTGGCAGGCCCTCAGGCGTCACCGCCAGCACGCTGTGCAACATGAATCCGTGCAAATTGCCGCCCGTGCCGTGACCAAGTCCCTCAGTCGCGGGCAAATTTGCCAGATTGAATTCCGTGGTGTCCTGCACCGCCAATACGACAGGCACCTGCTGCATGCGACCCACGGTTTGAGCGACGTGGCTCGCCAGTATTCCGTCCGGGTCGACCGCCTCATTATCAAAGAAGCGATATGCCGCCTTGAGTTGGGCGCCACTCAAGGCCTGCGGGAACGAAACATGGGCTTTTTGCGCCAGTCCGCGCGCCAATGCCACAAGGCGCTGCGTGCGACGTGCATCGCCCAACTGAGCGCCACCGAATTCGTCGCTGGCCCAGTCTTCCAGATCTTCCGTATCAGGCAAAATTGCCACCACTGATTGTCAACTTCACCCGAAGTTAACACCGTCCAATCCCGTTTACAACCTTTCCTATCGAGATGTGGGTAAAGGCAAGC
>NZ_JBWKQZ010000072.1:0-1738 GCF_059419025.1 Cupriavidus sp. GW821-FHT07C08 | reverse complement strand
CACCAGGCAAAACACACTGGTTATAGGATCAAGCCTTACGGGCAATTAGTACTGGTTAGCTTAACGCATTACTGCGCTTCCACACCCAGCCTATCAACGTCCTGGTCTCGAACGACCCTTCAAGGAGGTCAAGCCTCCAGGGAATCCTCATCTTCAGGCGAGTTTCCCGCTTAGATGCTTTCAGCGGTTATCTCTTCCGTACATAGCTACCCTGCGATGCCTCTGGCGAGACAACAGGTACACCAGCGGTACGTCCACTCCGGTCCTCTCGTACTAGGAGCAGCCCCCGTCAAGATTCCAACGCCCACGGCAGATAGGGACCAAACTGTCTCACGACGTTTTAAACCCAGCTCACGTACCTCTTTAAATGGCGAACAGCCATACCCTTGGGACCGGCTACAGCCCCAGGATGAGATGAGCCGACATCGAGGTGCCAAACACCGCCGTCGATATGAACTCTTGGGCGGTATCAGCCTGTTATCCCCAGAGTACCTTTTATCCGTTGAGCGATGGCCCTTCCATTCAGAACCACCGGATCACTATGTCCTGCTTTCGCACCTGCTCGACTTGTCGGTCTCGCAGTTAAGCACGCTTTTGCCATTGCACTTTAGGTACGATGTCCGACCGTACCAAGCGTACCTTCGAACTCCTCCGTTACACTTTGGGAGGAGACCGCCCCAGTCAAACTGCCTACCATGCACTGTCCCCGACCCGGATTCACGGGTCAAGGTTAGAACCTCAAACAAACCAGGGTGGTATTTCAAGGACGGCTCCACGTGAACTAGCGTCCACGCTTCAAAGCCTCCCACCTATCCTACACAGATCGGTTCAAAGTCCAATGCAAAGCTACAGTAAAGGTTCATGGGGTCTTTCCGTCTAGCCGCGGGGAGATTGCATCATCACAAACACTTCAACTTCGCTGAGTCTCGGGAGGAGACAGTGTGGCCATCGTTACGCCATTCGTGCAGGTCGGAACTTACCCGACAAGGAATTTCGCTACCTTAGGACCGTTATAGTTACGGCCGCCGTTTACCGGGACTTCAATCAAGAGCTTGCACCCCATCATTTAATCTTCCGGCACCGGGCAGGCGTCACACCCTATACGTCCACTTTCGTGTTTGCAGAGTGCTGTGTTTTTATTAAACAGTCGCAGCCACCATTTTATTGCAACCCCTTCACCCTTCTGGCGCAGGCCAGTCAAGCTACCAGGGCGTACCTTATCCCGAAGTTACGGTACCAATTTGCCGAGTTCCTTCTCCCGAGTTCTCTCAAGCGCCTTAGAATACTCATCTCGCCCACCTGTGTCGGTTTGCGGTACGGTCTCGTATGACTGAAGCTTAGAGGCTTTTCTTGGAACCACTTCCAATTGCTTCGCAGCACTAGGCCGCTCGCCCCATATCCTTGAATTCCGCGCCCGGATTTGCCTGAGCGCCTTCTCCAATACAGGGACCGGGACTTCCAACACCCGGACAACCTTCCGCGATCCGTCCCCCCATCGCATCATACGACGGTGCAGGAATATTAACCTGCTTCCCATCAGCTACGCATCTCTGCCTCGCCTTAGGGGCCGACTCACCCTACGCCGATGAACGTTGCGTAGGAAACCTTGGGCTTACGGCGAGGGGGCCTTTCACCCCCTTTATCGCTACTCATGTCAGCATTCGCACTTCCGATACCTCCAGCATCCTTTACAAGACACCTTCACAGGCTTACGGAACGCTCTCCTACCACGCACATT
>NZ_JBWKQZ010000071.1:0-1964 GCF_059419025.1 Cupriavidus sp. GW821-FHT07C08 | reverse complement strand
ATCCCGACGGTGATTTCATAATGCACCTCTCACAGTTGAATGTTGGAATGTTGCGGCTGAAGATGCCCTGAAGTGCGTACCCAATCGCGCAGTTGCTGCTCCTTGGCGGGATCCAGGGTGATCCACCACGGGCCCCGTCCGTCGAGCTGACGGGCCTGGACCACCTGGCGTTTGATCCAGTAATAGACGACGTGCGCACTGACCGCCAGTCGACGGGCGAGTTGCTGTACCGTGAGCTCGTCACCCCGCTTGAGGCTGACTGACGCAATCTGATACCGATAGCGGATCCATTTGACCATGGAGAGCGTGAAGGGGCGGCCAGATGCGCTGCGCAGGCCTTCCTGATTGAGGCGCGCAACGATTTGCGGGTCGGACAAGTGCTGCGACAGTTGGCGCACCTTCTCGACGAGCGCGGCTGGATAGCGCATCGCTTCGGCGACCCGCTTGGGCAAGTTCACGGTGATGTCGGTACAGGCGCCACCCTGCCAGCGGATATGTAAGATAGCCTGTCTGGTTGCCGTCAATTTCTCTACCGTGATGTCCCGGATGAGCAGTCGCAACATGCGCTTGCGATCCTTCGCCGGGGTCGTCTGAGCGCGCCAGAGGCGCGGCAGATTGCGCGCCAGTGCGAGGACCTGGGTCTTCTGTTCTGGCGTGGCGACACGCGCCTTCTGGCTCCGGACCTGGGCGGCTTCCGCCTTGATTGCTTCGAGGCGAAGCATCGCATCATTCCAGCGACGCTCGAGGGTGCCAGCAACCAGGCGGTTGGCGGGATCGCATTCCTGATATCGACGTTCGGCGAGCGCGACCTCGTACTCGGCGCGTTCGATGCGCATGTGCCACTGGCGCATGATGGCCTGATCGCGCTGTTCGAGTTCGTTCAGGGCTGTCAAGGCCAGTTCGAGCTCGGTCGGGCGCAGTGCCTTGAGCACTTCGGCGCCAATCGCGTTGTCGAGCAGGTCGCTGCGCACGTTCATGCAATCGCTGGTCGCTAAACCCTGGCGGCGCTGCGCATTGCACAAGTACATTGGGTAGATGCCACCGTTACCCTGGTAGCGCACGGTCAGCGCCCGACCGCAGCAGCCACAGAGCAGCAGCCCCTGAAGCAGCGCCAATCCTTCACGCGCCGGACCGCTGAGCACGGTGCCTTCACCGTTGGTCCGGTTGCCCGCCAGGCGTGCCTGGTTCCGCTCAAACTCCTCCGGGGTGATGTATCCCTCGTGATGTTCGGGTAGATGGACGCGCCAGTCTGCCTTTGGTACCGGCTGCACGCGCTTATGCACCTCCCCCTGTGGCGTGATGCGCTGGCGGTACTGGTACCGTCCAAAGACATAAATGCCCGCATACGAAGGATTCTTGATCAGGCCGATCACGCGCTCATGTCTCAGGCGCCCCCAGATGAGCCGGCCCGCCCAAGCGCCGCCGTAGGCGCGCTTGGGAAAGCGCAAGCCACCTTCGGCGAAGCGCTTGACGACCGCGTATGCGCTGCCGGTCTCGTGAAACAGGCGAAACGCCAATTGCACGGCGCCGCGCACCTCGTCATCGGGATCCAGGACGATGTGGCCCTCGTCGTCATAGCACAACCCAACCGGGAGCGGAAAGCGCAACTCACCCTTCTGCGCCTTGTTGAGCTTGCCGCCTTGGAGGCGCCCGCGCAAAAAGTGCAATTCGGCCTGTGCCATCGTGCCTTTGAGGCCCAGCAGCAGGCCGTCGTTGAAGTCGCCCGGGTCGTAGCACCCATCGGCGTCGATGACCAAGGTACCGGTGAGCGCGCACAACTCGAGCAGGCGATGCCAGTCCAGGTTCGAGCGCGCCAGGCGCGAGACCTCCAGCGCAAACACGGCGCCCACGTGCCCCATCGAGACATCCGCCACCAGCGTCTTGAAATCCTCGCGGCCCGTCATCTGCGCGCCTGACTGACCGAGGTCCCGATCCAGGATCCGGATCGACGTTTGTGGCCAGCC
>NZ_JBWKQZ010000070.1:0-2525 GCF_059419025.1 Cupriavidus sp. GW821-FHT07C08 | reverse complement strand
TTGTCAACTTCACCCGAAGTTAACACCGTCCAATCCCGTTTACAACCTTTCCTATCGAGATGTGGGTAAAGGCAAGCTCCCCAGATGGAGGGCATTTTTTTCCGATTTCCGGGGAAGGCCGAGTACGGCCATGAAGGGACTCTCGTCCGATGCGTCGCCGAGACATTCACATGGCAGCTCCAATCAGCAAGCCCAGGTCACGAAGATCACGGACGAGTCGGCAGAAGCTGAAACCACTATCAAACTGAAGTCAGCCGAAGGGTAGTTCTTTGTGCGCGTCCCTCCTGCGTCCCGCCGCAGGTGTGAGATGACTCCGGGCCTTGCCGCGCCTGCGAAGGCGTACTACCTAGTTCGGGCAATACTCCTTCACCGCCCATTGGATCAAGCGTCGTGGTTTGGGCTGACCCTGAGTTCTTCCGGGGAGAAGCTGAAGTACTCATCGTTGTATAACGCGGCGCGCAAGTCGGCGGTGAGAGCACCTATTTCGCGAGACACTTCCGTCTCGGATTTGGGTTGGATGCCTGAGCGGTAGGCAAATAATCCAGCCCAATTCAATTCGTTGCACCCTTTTGCTTCGCGAATCGACGATAGAAAATACTTTCGGTCTTGCTCTTTGCTAATTTCTTTGGCCTTCACTAGAAATTTAGTATCGGCAAAGAGAACCAGAACTCCGCTTATGAGCAGTATTGCCAACGCGATACCGAAATGCTCGGAAAGCGCCGTGACCGCCGCGACCGCCAGTAGCACGCCTGCAAGAGCACAGATTGCCATTGCCTTGATGTTGGCCGCGCCAGCTTTGCGCTGCAGGGCTTTTTGCTCGGGGCTGTTCCTTATTCTTTCCAATTTATCGTCAAACTCACTCCAAAATTCGGTGTGATTTTCGCTCTTTGGATAATACGTGTGCAAACTTTTGAGGTAGAAGACCAGCCGCTCGATTTGTGGCGCACTCAACTTCTGCAATGCTGGAAGCGCATCCATAATTGCGCCATACAACTCGGCATCTTCTTTCACCACATCGAGATATTCATTATCCATTGGCTGTTCTCTTGTTGTTTGCTCGCCATCCCTTATGCGCGACCCAATAATATCAGTTCCGCTAGGTGAGCGCTGGCATCCTTCCGCGTCCCCAGATCGTCCCCGCGATGCCGTTGGATGGACCGGGAAGCCCTATGCCGCAATGGAAGGAGACTTGCCGTTAGAAGGCTGTAACTCATCTTGCCACACGTACCTGCGGCGGATTGCTGACGGCCCAGACCAGCGCCACGATCCCTGATTGTGAATTTCGTCTTCGATTGGACACTTCTCGGATGGGAGACTATTCGATTTGGGGTGGCGTTCGTCTATGTGCGCCCAGTCCTTACGCTGATACTCCGGCCAGAACCACTCGGGCGAGCCTTGTACGTTTCGCTCTCGGGTGTGCCGATACTCTTCCCACCAGATGTGATGCTGCTGCGGCTGGACGCTAGGATGCTGCGACCGTGGATGCTGCTCGCGTAGGTTGTGCAGACGCTCCGCCGCAATGGCGGCTTCGTGCGGGCTGGAAGTGTCCTTAGACATCGCCTCCAGCCGGGCAATACGCTGGCTTATCCCGATATGGCGGAAAACAGTGGTCTATGCGAACCGAAATGCGTGTCGTTTGTGGGAACTATCTATAGCGAACTACTGGATGTAGTGATTTCCCGCGAACGTATGTTGCCGTGCGATGTTGTGTGAACGTTCACCTGACAACTGAGGCGCCCATATCGCTTGGTCCGAGTTGCTTCCGCCGGGTATCCTATGTGGAAACAAAAAGGGAGTCCGTATGAATATCCTCAAGCGCCGCGCAGTGCGCTGGATATATTGTATTCCAGTGGCATTTATTGGTTCTCAATTGGCTTGCGCGGCCTTCCGTCTATTCTCTATTTGGCTTCAACCATCGCTGATATCTACACTGGCTGAGCCAATCTCCTATGTAGTTTGGGCTGCTTCGTTCGTTTTCTTTATTGTTCGGCTGGCGCCATCTCACAAGCGCGGCACCGCGACTGTAGTTGGGGTAATCGGCCTGATCTATTCGGTCGATGCCACGTGGTTCTCGCTCTACACGGGAGAAAAATGGGATGCGTTCCTTATGTTCTGCTACGTGCTGGGAACGCTTGGCGGCATGTGGTGGGCTCGAAATTCCGATGACGCATTGGACGAGTGGGAATTCTTCGCTGTGCCGCATGAGTGGCGTGAGCCTCTTAACAAGGATCAAGGAGTTCAGAGTGCAGAGAGCAAGACTCAGAATGATCCAGTCCCTGTAAGCCAAGCGACGGTGAGCGATGCAGGAGACAGCGCAGATAACAAGATTGTTCCATACAACTACGTTTGCACGCTATGGTAAGCGGCCAATATTGCCGAACGAAAAAGTCTGTCCGAATTGCCATGTTGGCATTGGGTAATCGTGATAGAAAGGCAGGATGGTCTAAATAGTCGGCCCTGAACAATTCGTTCTGCAGGCCTCGCCGAACACTTCAGCGCCGTGATATGGCGAGCTGATCGAGGTT
>NZ_JBWKQZ010000069.1:0-2599 GCF_059419025.1 Cupriavidus sp. GW821-FHT07C08 | reverse complement strand
CGCACTTCAGGGCATCTTCAGCCGCAACATTCCAACATTCAACTGTGAGAGGTGCATTATGAAATCACCGTCGGGATACCGAGCGGGCGCACACCGCCATCCGATTTGGGAATTTCCACACGCCGAACCGCTGGCGGCATATAGCTGCCGGAGGCCAGCCTGTTCCACAGCTTGTAGAGATTGTCTGAGACACTCTCCTCAAACTCGGTCAGCGTCTGTCCGTCAACTCCTGCCGCCCCGCGATTTGCTTTGACTCGTTTATAGGCTTCCCATACTTGGCGTTTGCCTATGGGAAGCGGCTTTGCCGGTTTCGTTGCAGTCCTCCCGTCAGCGTCCCCGCCTCTGGTTGCTGCCACGTCGTCAGCACAATGGGGCAAGCCCTTCGCTCCGGATCCACTACGACCCTTCATCGCTACTACGGCTTGCTCCGCCCCTGTACCCCGCATTGGTACTCTGGCGCTCATGGGGCCTCCACTTGCGCTTCTCCCTTAACATCGGGGTGACAGGTTCCCACGTTCCCCACAAGAGCCTGGATCGACTTCACGCCGCTTTCATGCCGGATGCCGCGCAGGCAGTAAGCAGGTCGCCCCCTGCGCTTATCCCATGGGAACGACTCCACCATGGTTTCGACATCGTCTATACGCTTTCGACACATCGTCAACGGTTCACTTTCGTTCGTCTCTTCGATCCTTACCTGATCGGATCAAGCCCGACCTTTTCCCATCTCGCTCACCACCACGTCTCTTTAACGCAGCAGCAGTGGGTGGTTTGGTGCCTGCGCCTGTACGCCGACACCGAGGGGCCTTCCCTCATCTCTCATGCAGCATGGCGTTTCGAGGATTTCCCCTCGTTACGCCTTCGTGGCACACAGTCGTCCGCATAGCGCACAACATTTACTTTGAGCTTCTTTGTTTTGGCGACGCCCAGCCTAGTTCGGAAGAACTCCTCCAGTTGTCGTTCCAATCCATTCAGTGCCACATTTGCCAGAGTCGGGGAAATGATGCCCCCCTGTGGTGTTCCAGCGTCGGTCGCCTGAAACTGGCCCTGAAATACCACGCCAGCCTTCAACCACTTCCGAAGGATCGCCTTGTCCATGGGGACATTGCGCTCCAGCCAGTCGTGACTGATATGGTCAAAGCACCCCTTGATATCCGCCTCCAGCACCCATTGGGCCGAAGCCTTTTGGGATAGTGAGACAAATAGCTGGGACATGGCATCCGCTGTAGATCGATTAATCCGGAACCCATAAGAGTTCGGATCGCTCGTCCCTTCGGACACCGGTTCCAGCGCCAGCAGATACAGCGCTTGCATGGCTCGTTCGTGTAGGGTCGGAATGCCCAAAGGGCGTTTCTTCCCATTCGACTTGGGGATGTAGACCCTCCGTAAAGGCAGTGGCCTGTACCCCCGACGCTTCAACCTCCCGATGGCTTCCCACCGGGCTTCAGACGTTTCCCACTTTACGCGATCGACTCCCGCCGTCCGCGCACCTTGGTTCATCGCCACTCGCCGCACCGCCGATGCCTTGGCGGACCACGAGCGGGTCAGGGACCTCTGCAAGGCTTTCACCCTACGCCAATCCCCTTCCTGTGTTGCCTTCGCAATTCGAATCTGCATTACCCGAACGTTCCGGTCGACGCGGCGCCAATCAATGTCGCCCCATCTTCCCGGTACGCCGGAAGGCGCAGATTCATCCTTGCGGATCAATGCTTCCATGCTGCCCTCCTATCTTGAGGATCTTCCCCAACATCGAGAGACAACATGCCCCTTGCGGGACAGGTTGTCCCCCAAGGGAAGAAAAATTAAACAAGCGAGTTCAGTCAGCCGTCTTGCGACGAGAAGACCAGTTGGAAGTCTGCCCGCTTTCGCGTGGGATGATGTTTCAACCCCTATCCGAACCATTACAGCCCGGCATTCGCTTTTTCCAACCTCCCATACCCGCACAGCCAACAGCGTTCCTTACGGTTCGCCTGCCTGAGTCGTACAGCACTCCGGCAGCCATACGGGCTTACCACGTTCCCCACGCGTTACAAGACTGGGTTAGGACCTGCCTCTTCGCCGATGGTCTATTGACGACGTATCCCGAGCTTCCAGCGGGATAACCGACCACATACCATTTTGGTTAGTGCCACTTAGTAGCGTAAGCACCGTGCTAGTCACGACGTTTATCAGCAGTTCACATACGTTGCCCTTACCAGTCAGCCTAGCTCCTCGACCGATGCTACTTCGGTCTGCTACCCACGGACCTCACGGTCCCTGAGCACCCTTGCGGGACGACGGCGCTCTCTTGCGAGCGCGGACCACCGTCCCAAGGAACATTCAGATCCAGTCGGATCGGTTCAAAAAGCTATGTGGCGATTGCGGAACAAATATGCCGTCACGCGCTCACCAACCCCTTCGGAAAAGGAGTACAGAGAACTCGCCCAAAGGCGAGAGTCCCCGCCCTTGGGCAATGGCTGGAAATCTATCCAGCAAAAGCAAGCTGCAAGTCGGCCATTGTTCCGGCTTCCTCACAACATATGGATTAGCCCGGCCTCGCGGCTAGGTTCATCAAAGCAAGTCATGGTCGAGATGGGATGGTTCGGGCCGAGGCCCTGCCCTT
>NZ_JBWKQZ010000068.1:0-3394 GCF_059419025.1 Cupriavidus sp. GW821-FHT07C08 | reverse complement strand
ATCTCATTGCTGGCCGTCTCGGCCATCGTCTTCGCCATCACCGCGGTATTGCCCGGCGATGCCGCACAGGAACAGCTCGGCCAGGACGCCACACCCGAAGCCCTGGCCGCGCTGCGTACCCAGATGGGCCTCGATGTCCCCGCGCCGGTGCGCTACGTGCACTGGCTGGGCGGCATGGTGACCGGCAATGCCGGCGAGTCGCTGGTCACCCGTCAGCCGGTGTCGGAGGCCATTGGCAGCCGCCTGCCCCAATCGCTGTTGCTGGCCGGCCTGACCGCGCTGATCTCGGTGCCGGTGGCGCTCGGCCTCGGCATCCTGGCGGCGGTCTACCGTGGTACCTGGTTTGACCGCGGCGTCAGCCTCGGCGCGGTGGCGGTGGTCTCGGTGCCGGAGTTCCTGGTCGCCACGCTGGCCGTATTGTTGTTCGCGGTCCAACTGCGCTGGCTGCCCGCGCTCGCCTATATCGGCACCGACGATTCGTGGGACAAGATCCTGCGTTCGCTGGCCATGCCGGTGCTGAGCCTGTGCTGCGTGATCGTCGCGCAGATGCTGCGCATGACCCGCGCCGCGGTGATCGACCAGCTCAACGCGCCCTACATCGAGATGGTGCGGCTCAAGGGCGCTTCCGCGACCCGCATGGTGCTGTTCCACGCGCTGCCCAACGCCATCGGCCCGATTGCCAATGCCGTGGCGCTGAGCCTGTCCTACCTGCTTGGCGGCGTCATCATCATCGAGACCATCTTCAACTACCCGGGAATCGCCAAGCTGATGGTCGACAGCGTCGCCCAGCGCGACATGCCCGTGGTCCAGGTGTGCGCCATGATCTTCTGTTGTGCGTACCTAACCCTCGTCACGCTTGCCGATGTGTGCGGCATCGTCGCCAATCCGCGTCTGCGCCATCGCTGAAGCCTCGAACGCCATGCAGGAGCTGCAATTCATGTCCACTTCCTCCCACACCCAAGCCACCACCGCGGTGAGCGCCCCCGACCAAGGCTGTCGCCGCCCGCGCCTGCCCCGCCTGGGTCTCACCGGCTGGATCGGCTGCCTGGTCCTCATCGGCTGGCTGTTCGCCGCCATCCTCGGCCCGATCCTGATCCACGCTGACGGCACGCCCGCGGGAGAGATCCAGGTCTTCGCCCCGATCAGCGCCCAGCACTGGCTCGGCACCGACTACCTCGGGCGCGACATGCTGGCGCGCGTCGTCCTGGGCGCCCGCTACACCGTCTGCGTCGCGCTGGTCTCGACCCTGTGCGCCAGCGGCATCGGCATCACGCTGGCCTTGCTCGCCACCGTCAGCGGGCGCTGGATCGATGCCTGCCTGAGCCGCGGCGTCGATACGCTCACGGCCATCCCCAGCAAGATGTTCGCGCTGATCATGGTCGCGGCCTTCGGCTCGTCGGTGTGGATGCTCGCCGTCACGGCGGCGATCATCTACGTGCCGGGCGCCTATCGCATCGCGCGCTCGCTCGCGGTCAACATCAATGCGATGGATTACGTGACGGTTGCCCGCACCCGCGGCGAAGGCACCGCCTACATCATGCGCCAGGAGATCCTGCCCAATATCCTCGGGCCCATGCTCGCCGACCTGGGGCTGCGCTTCGTCTACGTCGTGCTGCTGCTCGCCAGCCTCAGCTTCCTGGGCCTGGGCATCCAGCCGCCAGATGCCGACTGGGGTTCGCTGGTGCGCGAGAACATCGGCGCGCTGTCTGAAGGCAGCATGGCGGTGGTGGCGCCGGCGCTGGCCATCGCCAGCCTGACCCTCGCCGTCAACCTCGTCATCGACAATCTGCCGGGTCGCTCGGCACGTAACGGAGTCAAATAAATGGGCACGTCCGTAAAGGTCAGCAATCTGCGCATCACCGCAGGCCAGGCGACGTTGGTCGATGGTGTGGACTTCGAGATCGAGCCCGGTAAGGTGCTGGCACTGATCGGCGAGTCCGGCTCGGGCAAGACCACCACCGCGCTGGCGCTGATGGGCTTTGCACGCCACGGCTGCGAGATCGCCGGCAGCATCCGGGTCGGCACCACCGACGTATTGCACCTCTCGCCGGGCGACCAGCGCCGGCTGCGCGGGCGCGAGATCACCTATATCGCGCAGAGCGCGGCGGCCTCGTTCAACCCGTCGCGCACCATCATGGACCAGGTGGTCGAACCGGCGCTGATCCACCGGCTCATGGATCGCAAAGCCGCCGAGAAGAAGGCGGTCGCTCTGTTCCGCGAACTGGCGCTGCCTGACCCTGATTCCATCGGCGAGCGCTACCCCCACCAGGTCTCCGGCGGGCAACTGCAGCGCCTGATGGCGGCGATGGCGCTGATCACCGATCCCGACCTGGTGATCCTGGACGAGCCGACCACGGCGCTGGACGTCACCACGCAGGTCGAAGTGCTGCGCGTGTTCCGCCGCGCGGTGCAGGAGCGCCGCACCACGGCGGTCTATGTCAGCCACGACCTGGCCGTGGTGGCCCAGGTGGCCGACCACATCCTGGTGCTGCGCGACGGCAAGATGCGCGAGCTGGGCGAGACCGACCAGATCCTGTACCAGCCCGCCGACGACTACACGCGCTGCCTGCTGGCCGCGGCGCGCCCGACCGAGCGTCCGGGTGCGCCGGTGGACCCCGACAAGAGCCCGCTGCTGCTGGAGGTTCGCGATCTGTCCGCCGGCTACGGTGTGCTCGATGCGCACGGGCAGCCGGCCGCGAAGATCCTGGAAGGCGTCGACCTGAAGCTGTACCGGGGCCAGGCGATTGGCGTCATCGGCGAGTCGGGTTCGGGCAAGACCACGTTGGCGCGCGCGATTGCCGGGCTGGTGGCACCCTGCCACGGCAGCATCGCCTTCAACGGCCGCCCGCTGAAACCGACCGTGGCGCAGCGCAGCCACGACGAGCTGCGGCGCATCCAGATCGTGTTCCAGATGGCCGATACCGCGCTCAATCCCGCGCGCACCGTCGAGGAGATCCTGGCGCGGCCGCTGCAGTTCTTCCACGGCCTGCGCGGCGAAGCGAAACGGGCACGGATCCGCCAGCTGCTTGATCTGGTGCGGCTGCCCGCCGGCGTGGCGCAGCGCACGCCTGGCGGCCTGTCCGGCGGGCAGAAGCAGCGCGTGAACCTGGCCCGGGCGCTCGCCGCCGATCCGGAGCTGATCCTGTGCGACGAGATCACCTCGGCGCTGGATACGGTGGTCGGCGCTGCCATCCTCGACCTGATGGCCGAGCTGCGCAAGGAACTGGGCGTGTCCTACCTCTTCATCAGCCACGACCTGCACACCGTGCGCTCGATCTGCGACGAGATCGTGGTGATGCAGCATGGCCGCAAGCTGACCCAGGTCGCGCACGCGGACTACGACCGCGGGCCGCACCACCCCTACTACGCGCTGCTGGCACGCTCGGTGCCCGAG
>NZ_JBWKQZ010000067.1:0-3539 GCF_059419025.1 Cupriavidus sp. GW821-FHT07C08 | reverse complement strand
CGCAGATGATGCGGAGCGCGGAATTATGCAAAGCCACACCGCCAAAGTGGCGGGTTAGCTTGCATCTGAGCGGTACTGCACTCTGCATTATTCCGGCTCGAACAATGAGGCGATCAGCGCGTCCAGTACCTGGAATCGGCCTCACGCAACTACCGCAAATGCCCTGTTCCATCGGGTCGGCGAATCGCGTTAGCTCAGCCTGCTGTCTAGATGGGCTGCGCCGCGAACGGGTCATTCCGCAAGCCCAATGCATATGTCAGCATCGCCAGGTCGGGCTGCCTCGCTCACATACTGAGTCTCCCTTCAACCAAGTGAGACTATCATGCTTGAAACACACTTGAAGTCACCTGTTACCCGGGGCCGACTCCGCGCGGGCCCCGCTGCAGATCACATCGACGGCTTTGCCGACTGGCTCCACCGCTGTGGGTATGCCCCTACCACAATCGACTGGATGCTGCGCTGCCTCGCGGGCTGGACGGATTGGATGCTCGCCAGCGGGTTTAGCGCGCAAGAACTGCTTTCGGGGTTCGAGGCCTGCGAGCTGGCGCTTCAGGAGAAGCGGCGCGTCTCGTACAGTCGCGGAGCCAATCGCCAATCCTTGACGGCAGCCTCGGTGTTCATCCGATTTCTGCGACAGCAGGGTGAGCTTCCGCCCCCCGTGACTCCGCCATGCGCCAGTGAGCTCTGGCCTGTACTCGGAGAATTCCGTTCATGGATGTACAAGCATCGCGGGTTGACTGAAGCGACGCTCGACATCTATCAGCGAACCCTTGTGGGGCTATGCACCGCGCTCGGCGATGACGCACATGCCTATTCCGCCGAGGCGCTACGCGCCTTCGTCCTTGACCGCGCGCGTCCGCATGGAATTCAAAATGCCAAGAGCATCACTGTTGCCGTACGCTCCTTCCTTCGCTTTCTCGGTGCCACCGGACAATGCCCTCCGGGCATGGAGCATGCCATCCCTGGTTTCGCATGCTGGCAACTCTCGGCAGTCCCCCGATTTCTCGTGGCGAAGGATATCGAGCGGGTCGTCGGCTCTTGTTCTGACAACGCCAACGGGTTGCGGGATAGGGCCGTGCTCCTGCTTTTGGCCCGGCTCGGGCTGCGCGCTAGCGAGGTCGCCCAGCTCAAACTCGCCGACATCGACTGGTACCACGGGAGCATCACTGTCTGCGGGAAGGGACGTCACCAGGAGGCACTGCCACTATCGCAGGAGGTCGGTGACGCGATTTTGCTTTATTTGAAGCAGGGTAGACCATCGTTGCAAGTACCCGAGGTCTTTACGACCGTCTTGGCTCCACTGCGTGCGTTAACGCGCGCCTCTGTCACCCATATCGTGCGGAGCGCACTGCGCAGGGCGGGGGTCAAATCGCCAGTCAACGGCGCTCATGTTCTGAGACACTCAGCCGCTACTGAGATGCTCCGTCAGGGGGCATCCCTGGCGGACGTCGGTGCGGTCCTACGGCATCGCTCTCCTATGACGACGGCTCACTACGCCAAGGTGGACTTCGGGCTGCTGTCGGAAATTGCTCAGCCGTGGCCGGGGGTGTCATCATGCTGATCGCCGATGCCGAACGCTACCTCGCGCTTCGTCAGGCACTCGGCTTCAAGCTTCGTGAGGTATCGATAAACCTTCGCGCGTTCGTCAAGTTCGCGACCGCCAGGGGCGACATCCACGTTCGCGTTTCCACCGCGGTGGACTGGGCGACCGAGGGTTCCTCACCGAACGTTCGGCACATTCGATTGCGAGACGTTGCGCAGTTTGGCCGCTTCCTACAAGCCGAGAATCCGATTCATGAGGTCCCGGACAACCTGTTCCATTTCACCAAACGCCGGCGCTTGCCCTATATCTACGCGCCGGAGGAACTGACGCAACTCGTCGTGGCAGCCAGCCGTCTGCGTCTGACGTACCCGCTTCGACGCGAGGTGTACGCGACAATGTTCGGACTTATTGCCGCGACCGGGCTCCGCGTGTCGGAAGCACTTGACCTCAGGCTGGACGACGTAATGGCCGATGGCATCCTGCGGATCCGGCGTGCCAAGTTTGGAAAAAGCCGCCTCGTCCCCTTGCACGCCACAGCGGCGAGCGCACTCAACCGATACCTCGAAGCGCGCTGCCAGCTGGCGGTGACGGACGACCACGTATTCCTGTCGGCGGGAGCCCGGCGGATTGCCTCTAGCACTGTGGGGAATACCTTCCGCCGGGTACGTCGACTTGCCGGGATTGCTCCAGCACGAATGCGCCAGCCGCGCATGGTTGATCTAAGGCACACCTTCGCAACACGAGCTCTGGAGCGGTGCCCGACGCGACGCGAGGCGGTCGCCCGTCACTTCGTTGCGCTAGCAACGTATATGGGCCATGCAGACATCGCTAATACCTATTGGTACCTGGAGGCCACCCCAGAGCTGCTGGCCGACATCGCCGCTGCGGCCGAAGCGCTGGTCGCAAGGGAGGGCATATGACACCCGTCGCACCGTTAATCACCCGTTTCCTGCGCGAACACATGCCGATCGAGCGCGGCTACAGCCCTCACACATGTGGCACTTACGCCCACGCCTTTCGCCTTCTGTTCATCTTCGCTAGCAAGCGCCTTGGGATCCGGCCCTCACAGCTGTGCATCGAGCAGATCGATGCTGAGCTGATTCTTGCCTTCCTTGCCTACATCGAGGAACAACGCGGCAACTCGGCGGCCACGCGAAACGGGCGGCTGGCCGCCATCAAAGCTTTCTTCCACTATGTTGAGTTCAGCGTGCCTTCCGCCCTGGCACAGGCGAGGCAAATTCACGCCATCCCCGGAAAGCGGCATGACCAAGCGCTAATACGGCATCTCACGAAGGACGAAGTTTGCGCCATCATCGACGCGCCAGACATCACAACACGCCTTGGAATTCGGGACCGCGCAATGTTGCACCTCTGCTTCGCCTGCGGCCTACGTGTTTCCGAATTGGTAGGGCTACTGTTAGAGAACTTGTCCCTGCAGCGAACACCGAGCATTCGCGTTCTCGGGAAGGGTCGGAGGGAGCGATGCCTTCCGCTCTGGAAGGCGACCACCGCAGATCTCCGAGCCTGGCTCGCAGTGCGGGGCCAGGTTCCGGTCCCCGAGCTATTCGTGAATGCGCAAGGAGACGCAATGACCCGAGCCGGCTTCGAGTACGTCCTCGACAAACACGCCTGCACCGCCGCGAAAACATGCGCCTCTTTGAACGGGCGCTCTGTGTCTCCTCATCAGCTCCGGCATGGCTGCGCTATAACTATGCTTCAGGCCACTCGGGACATCCGCAAGGTGGCCTTGTGGCTTGGCCATGCTGACACTCGCACGACCGAGATTTACCTACGTGTAGATCCGTTGGAGAAGCTCGATGCTATGGAGGCGGTATTGCCTCTTGGCTTGCGTCGCGGCCGATTCAAGGCGCCGGATGCGCTGATCGCCTCATTGTTCGAGCCGGAATAATGCAGAGTGCAGTACCGCTGAGATGCAAGCTAACCCGCCACTTTGGCGGAGTGGCTTTGCATAATTCCGCGCTCCGCATCATCTGCG
>NZ_JBWKQZ010000066.1:0-4899 GCF_059419025.1 Cupriavidus sp. GW821-FHT07C08 | reverse complement strand
CTTGGCGGCCTCGGCTCATCCCGCCATGATATCCGAGGTGATTAATTATTCAAGCTATTTACGGGATGTTGTACTAGGCCTTCCCTTCACCGTGCGCACGCACATTGCTGATGAACTGGCCGAGGTAGATCTTGCGTTTGCCTTTGCCTTCATCAATCACCACAACGCTATTCTCCGCATTGCCGAAGGCGCCACGGAAGAGGCTTGCGCGGCCTATGTGCCCGCCATGCTGCGCGGCGACCTGATCGGCTGCACTGCCATGTCGGAAGATGCTGCGGGGAGCGATTTCGCGGCCATTCGCACCCATGCCCGCAAAGTGGATGGCGGCTGGGAACTGAGCGGCACCAAGAAGTGGGCCGCCAGCGCAAAAGGCGCGGACATCGCGCTGGTTTTCGCGCAGACGGATGCGCGCCTCGGTGTGCATGGCATTGCCTGCTTCATCGTCAACCTGAATGCGCCATCGTGCCGCCGCATCGAAGGAGACGATATGGATGGCCTGGCCATCGCCGGTATTGGCGGCTTCGAACTCGATGCGCATATCGTGAGCGACCGCGACATGCTCTATGCGCCCGGAGCCGGCTTCAAGCAGGCCATGGCCGCCATCAACAAGGCCCGTGTCCACATTGCAGCCATGGCCTCGGGCATGCTGAGCGGCGCGCTGAAGCAGGCGACGGCCTACGCCTCGGCGCGCGTGGTATTTGGCGCGCCCGCCATCAACCAGCAGGGCTTGCGCTGGTCGCTGGTGGATGCCGCGATGACGCACGACGTCCTCAAGCTGCTCATCCGCCATGCCGCAGCGCTGATCGAGCAGAACGCGGACGACGCCGTGAACGCGGCGGCCACTGCCAAGCTGTATGCGGGCAACGAAACGCTCGCGGCAATTTCCGCGTGCATTCAGGCGTTCGGCGCAGCGGGCATGACGCAGGAGCATGGCCTCACGCGCAAGCTGCTCGCCGCCAAGGCCATCTGCCTTGCCGACGGCACCAACGAAATCATGCGCGACCGGCTTGGTGCCTCCATCGCACAGCGTTTTGCGCGCAGCTTTCGGCAGACCGGAGACGCACGCATCCCGGACACCTCTACCCATCACAGCACCACCACCGTGTTCAAGGCTCTCTACATCACCAAATCGGAAACCGGCGCCAGTGCCGTTAACATACAGAACCTGCAACTGAGCGACCTTCCGGACGCCGAAGTGCTGGTACGGGTGAGCCACTCCACGCTCAACTACAAGGACGCGCTCGCCATGACCGGCAAGGCGCCGATCGTGCGTACCTTCCCGATGGTGCCAGGCATCGACTTTGCCGGCGTGGTGGAGCGCAGCGCCGACCCGCGTTTCAAAGCGGGCGACGCAGTGCTGCTGAACGGCTGGGGCACCGGCGAAACTAGCTGGGGCGGGCTTTCCCAGTACGCCACGGCAAAGGCTAGCTGGCTGATTCCACTGCCCGCGGGCATGACTGCCGAACAGGCCATGTCCATCGGTACGGCGGGCTACACAGCCATGCTGTGCGTAATGGCGCTTCAGGAACGCAGCGTAATGCCCGAAGCCGGGCCGGTTCTGGTGACCGGTGCCAACGGCGGCGTCGGCAGTATTGCCATTGCCCTGCTTGCACGGCTGGGCTACATGGTCACGGCATCAACCGGCCGCCCGGAAGATGCGGACTACCTGCGCTCGCTGGGCGCAAGCGCCGTCGTCAACCGCGCAACGCTGAGCGAACCTGGCAAACCCCTGCAAAAAGAAAACTGGGCCGCCGCCGTGGACTGCGTGGGCAGCCACACGCTGGCCAACGTCGTCGCGGGCATCCGCTACGGCGGCGTGGTGGCCGCATGCGGCCTGGCGCAGGGCATGGACCTGCCCGCCACCGTGGCGCCCTTCATTCTTCGCGGCGTCACGCTCATCGGCATCGACAGCGTGTACGCCTCGCAAACGCGCCGTATCGCCGCGTGGAACCGGCTGGCAAACGAACTTCAGCCCGAGGTGATCGCGCAGAACACCCGCGTCATCGGGCTGGACGATGCCATTACAACCGCATCGGAACTGCTGGCAGGTAAAGTCCGTGGCCGGGTCGTTGTCAACGTCAATCAATAAAAACCATCCATCACTCGAAACGAGGAGACACACGCCGTGAAATTGAAGACCATTGCAGGAGCGCTTCTGGCGGGCGCAGTCACACTGGGCGCGTTTGCCGCGCATGCGCAGGACTATCCGAACCGGCCAGTGCGCATGATTGTGCCGTTTCCGCCCGGCGGCTCCGTGGACTATGTTGCCCGCGCCATCTCCCAGAAATTCTCCGAGAACCTCGGTGCGACCGTGGTGGTCGACAACAAAGGTGGTGCTTCCGGAACCATCGGCACGTATGAGGCCGCACGCGCAACACCGGATGGGTACACGCTCCTGCTGGTCTTCGATTCGCACGCCGTCAACAGCAGCCTGTACGACATCAAGTACGACACCTTCAAGTCGTTCGACTATGTGAGTCTCATCGGCACCATGCCCATGGCACTGGTCACATCGAAGAAATCCGGATTCACCACGCTGCCCGCGCTCGTGAAAGCCGCCAAAGACAACCCCCACAAGCTGAACTACGGCTCGTCCGGCGTGGGTGGCTCCAACCACCTGAACCCCGTGGCGTTTGAGCGTCAGGCTGGCGTGCAGCTGTCGCACATTCCGTACCGCGGCGGCGGCCCGATGCTGACTGCCCTGCTCGGTGGTGAAGTGGATATGGTGATTGGCAGCCTGCCAACCGTCATCGGCTACGCCAAATCCGGCCAAGCCAACGTTGTGGCCATCGGCAGCAAGGCACCTTTGTCGCAGTTGCCCGCCGTGCCGACCATCGACTCGGTGGTGCCGGGTTTCATTGCGCAATCATGGATTGGCATGATGGTGCCTGCCGGTGTTCCCAAAAACATCCAGGAAAAAATCCAGATAGCCCTGCGCAAAACGCTGGCGGACGCTGCCGTGAAAACCCGGATGGAATCCGACGGCTTCAACATCATCAACAGCACGCCTGCAGAGTTTGAACAGCAAGTACGACGCGAGCACAAACGCTGGTCGCAAATCATCAGGGAGGCGAACATCAAGGTGCAATAACGCGGTAGGCACAACACTCAGCGGCCGGGCAGCCGCTGAGTGCCGAAACCGGCGGCCTACCCGTTGGGCGGCTGGCTACCCGCTGGCACAGCCTTGGCAACCCTCAGCACATCACCCACGGTAGCCTCCACATACCCGCCCAGCGCGCAACCCGCAACCTTGTCACTGTGTTTTGGGATTGGCGCGCTGGTATTTTCTGCAACGCCGCCAGTCCATTTCTCACGTTGACCAAGTAGGCTGCGCCGTCGGCAGTAAGGGAGAAATCACTGCGCCCAAACAGCTGGAAACCAATGTGCGATTCAAGCTGGCGGATTCTGTGGTTAACCGCGCTTGTGGTGATGAAAAGCTCCTCGGCGGCGCGGCTCGCACTGCGAAGCCGCGCAACTGCCTCGAAAGTGACCAAGCACTGAATCGGTGGGACGTGCTGGATCGCCATTCGCTCCCTGCTAATCACTTAGAGACGGTTTCAAAAAGACCCTGAGGGGCTGTTAACTTTCTCGGCATCCTGTTAACCTTGCGCGTCTTGACAAATGGGGCCAAGGAGATGGGTAAGCCGATCGTAAGCGACGAACTATGGGCAGAGATCGAGCCACTGCTGCCGGCATCCAAGCCGAGGCGATGGAAGTACCCAAGACGCAGGCCGGTGTCGGATCGCGCTGCGCTTACCGGCATCGTTTTGGTGCTCAGAACCGGCATCCGTTGGCGCGACCTGCCAGCAGAAATGGGCTGCGGCTCTGGCGTGACCTGCTGGAGGCGTTTGCGCGACTGGCAGGAGGCTGGCGTTTGGGAGAAGTTGCACGAGCTGCTACTCGCGAAGTTGCGCGCCGCAGATCAGATCGACTTCTCGCGAGTGGTCGTCGACTCATCATCCATTCGTGCGGTTGGGGCGGGCGAAAACAGGCCCGAACCCCACCGATCGCGCGCGACCAGGTTCCAAGCAGCACATCGCCACGGACGCCAATGGCATCCCCGTCGCGGCGATCTTGACCGGCGCAAACTGCAATGACGTCACGCAACTGCTGCCGCTGGTCGATGCCATTGCGCCGATCCGAGGCGTGCGCGGACGCCCCCTGCAAAAACCTGAAGCCATCTATGCCGATCGAGGCTACGATTCCGAGCGGCATCGGCAGGAATTGCGCGAACGTGGCATCACGCCTGTGCTCGCCAAGCGCGGCACTGCAAACGGCAGTGGTCTGGGAAAGTACCGCTGGGTCGTCGAGCGTACACATGCCTGGTTGCGTCATTTCCGCCGTCTTCGTATCCGCTTCGAACGTCGTGGCGACATTCACGAAGCATTCCTCAAACTCGGCTGCTGCCTGATCTGCTGGAACACCCTCCGGCGCGCGGAGCCGTCTTTTTGAAACCGTCTCTTAGTATCGCGCGGTGGTCGCTCAATCCTCGGCGTACGGGCTTGTCCAGATTCATGGAGCGGCGGCGGATGACTGCCGTATGAGATCTGCGGCTTTTTCGGCCATTGCCATGATGGGAAGATTGGTGTTACCGCTTATGACGTTGGGCATGACCGACCCGTCAATGACTCTGAGGTTTTCGATCCCGCGAACTCTCAACTCACCATCGACAACGGCGTTATTGTCCGCCCCCATCCGGCATGTTCCGACCGGGTGGTAGATGGTCTCCGCACGAGCGCGTACCCAGGTTTTACGGGATGCAGCGCTGGAGAACGCGTCCATATCGATCCTTCGCTTGATGTGCTTCTTGAGCGCGGGCTGATTACTCAGCAGTCCCAAATATATGCGACAGATGGGACATCGAAGAATGATCGAACCAGGCTCCGCTTTCTCTGCAGC
>NZ_JBWKQZ010000065.1:0-5644 GCF_059419025.1 Cupriavidus sp. GW821-FHT07C08 | reverse complement strand
TGCGTGGTCAGGTACGCAGTGCTGTACGCGCCCAGCCCCACGAACGCGGCCTGCCCGAACGAGGTCATGCCACCCACCCCAGTCAGCAGCACCAGCCCGATCGCGACGATGCTGTACAGGCCGATGTAATTGCCCAGCGTGATCCAGAACTCCGGCGTCGGCAGCGCCGGCAGCAACACCAGCACCACAATGAAAGCCAGCACCAGGACCCGGTTGCGGTTCAGCCGCGCACGGCTGCCTGCCTCGGCACTGGTCACCGCCGCCTGCTTGTCGGTCAGCATGGTCATGGCTTATTCCTCCTCCTCGACATGCTTGCTCGTCAGCGAGCGCCACAGCAGCACCGGAATGATCAGTGTGAAGACGATGACCTCCTTGAACGCGCTGGCCCAGAAGGACGAATAGGATTCGAGCAGCCCCACCAGCAGCGCACCCAGCGCCGCCACGGGGTAGCTCACCAGCCCGCCGACGATGGCGCCGACAAAGCCCTTCAAGCCCACCAGGAAGCCCGACTCGTAGTACACGGTGGTCAGCGGTGCGATCAGGATGCCGCACAGCGCACCCATCGCCGCGGCCAGCGTGAACGACAGGCGCCCCGCCTGCGTGGTGCCGATGCCGACCAGGCGCGCGCCCAGCCGGTTCACCGCGGTCGCGCGCAGCGCCTTGCCCTGCAGCGTGCGCTCGAAATAGAAGTACAGCGCGCCGATCAGCAGCGCCGACACGCCCACGATCCACAGGCTCTGGCCCGAGATGCTGAGCGCCCCCACGTCGAAGCGCGCATCCGAGAACGCATTGGTGCGCGAGCCCTCCGCGCCGAACATCACCAGGCCCAGCCCCACCAGCGCAAAGTGCACGCCGACCGAGACGATCAGCAGCACCAGCGTGCTGGCTTCGGCCAGCGGCTGGTAGGCGAGCCGGTACAGCATCGGCCCCAGCGGGATGATGATCAGCAGCGTCAGCGCGATCTGCGCCAGCATCGGCAGCGGCTGCGCGCCGTACTGCTGCGCCAGCCAGTGCACCGCGAGCGGGAACACCAGGTACTTGCCGGCCAGCACCGCCAGCCGCTGGCCCAACGTTCGGCGCAACTCAGCGCTGCGCAGCACCGTGACGGTTTCATAGACGAAGGTCAGCGCCCCCATCGACAGCAGCAGCCAGCTCGTCTGCGGCGCGTGCCCGGCCTGCATCGCCGCCAGCGTCAGCGCACCGTAGGCAACAAACTCCCCTTGCGGGATGAAGATGACCCGGGTCACCGAGAACACCAGCACCAGGGCCAGTGCCAGCAGCGCGTAGATCGCGCCCGAGGTGATGCCGTCCTGGGCCAGGATGGCGGCGATTGATAGGTCCATTGTCTCCCCGTCTCTTGGAAATACCTGCCTGCATCATAGGGGGGGCCGACAGGGTGCTGTGTGCTTCGGGATTTACGCAATAGTAAACGGATTGCCTAATGTGGAAATACAGGCAAGCCCTAAGGAGAGGTAGGTATGGGGGCGTGGGCGTTTAGCATTGTTGCTATGCGGTTGCTTGTCGCTCTTGGCAGGCGTGGCGCTCCGCGCAAGCGCCCAATGACCGTCAGCGCATTTTGGGCCTGCGCAGCAGCCGTAGGCGTCCTCGCGATGCCGTTTGCAGCAGGCGGCCTACGCCCTGCATGGGGATCGTTCAATAGTGGGTTAACGCAGGCACTGCCCCACACTCACATGGCGTAGCAGGGTCGAACGGGCACCCAAGCCCAAATGGCAAGCACCACCGAGCGAACTACCAACGCCGTGGAATTGATTGCCAGCCGCATAGGCGACGCGTTTTTTGGTTACTTTTTGTCGCTCGGACAAAAAGTGACTCGCCGGCTACGCCGGCGAAACAGCCACGCTCACCAAGGACAACGAGCAACCGCATGGCGAAAAGCCAATAAGCGACGCCCCCCACCCTCACTTGGCCAGCAACTTCCACTTCCCATCAACAATCTGCACCATCACCCGCGCCCGCTGATCAAAGCCCAGATGGTCGGTAGTACTCATGTTCATAATCCCATGCGAAACCGGCAGATTCTTGGTCTGCTCCATCGCATCGCGCAGCGCCTTGCGGAATTCCTTGGTGCCCGGCTGGCCCTTCTTCAACGCCTCAGGGATGGCGTGCTGCAGGATCAACCCCGCATCCCAGGCATGACCGCCAAAGGTCGAGACCTGGCCTCCGAAGGCCTTCTCGTAAGCAGTCTTGTAGGACATGGCCGGCTTCTTCACCAGGTTGCTGTCGGGCAATTGCTCAGCCACCAGCAGCGGTCCGGCCGGCAGGAAGGTGCCTTCGCAATCCTTGCCGCACACACGCAGGAAGTCAGCATTGGCCACGCCATGGGTCTGGTAGATCTTGCCCTTGTAGCCACGCTCCTTGAGCGTCTTGGCCGGCAGCGCCGCTGGCGTACCCGAGCCTGCGATCAGCACGGCGTCGGCGTTGGCGCTCATCATCTTCAGCACCTGGCCGGTGACCGAGGTATCGGTACGGGCAAAGCGCTCGTTGGCGACCACCTTGATCTTGCGCAGCTCCGCCACCTTGGCAAATTCCTGCGCCCAGCTGTCGCCATAGGCGTCCGCGAATCCGATGAAGGCCACCGTCTTCACGTTGTTGTTGGTCATGTGCTCGGCAATGGCAGTCGCCATGTGCGAGTCATTCTGCGGCGTCTTGAAGACCCAGGCGCGCTTGGCGTCCATCGGCTCGATGATACGGGCCGAGGCGGCCATGGTGATCATCGGCGTCTCGTTCTCGGCCACCACGTCCACCATCGCCAGCGAGTTCGGCGTCACGGTGGAACCCACCACCACGTCGACCTTGTCTTCGCTGATCAGCTTGCGGGTGTTCTTGACCGCGGTGGTGGTGTCGGAGGCATCGTCCAGCACGATGTACTCGATCTTCTTGCCCGCGATTTCCTTGGGCATCAGCGTGAAGGTGTTCTTCTCCGGAATACCCAGCGATGCCGCCGGACCCGTGGCCGACACCGTCACCCCGACCTTGACCTGTGCCTGGGCTGCACCGGCAACCAGGCTCGCCGCAGCGATTGCCAGCAGGCTGGCGCGCTTGAAATCCATCTTGTCTCCTTCGGTTCCTGAAACGGAAAGGCATCCGTCCGGCGTCCACCGGCGGATGCCCTGGTCCACTGAACTGGATGAATCGCACCCGAGGGGCTGCGCAGCAAGGTCGTAGGCTAGGCGCAAAGCGCAGCAATAGCACGGCTATTGCGAGCATTTGCAACGACGCATACGGCCTTGAGGCGCAGCCCAGCGGGTGCGCATTCCATCCGGTTCAGTGGGCCTTGATCGACCCCTCGGGTCTGACGCAGGCACATCGCCGGCACCTGCGCTACAGCCAGGAACGACGCGAGGCCGCTCCCCAATTTCCCCGTCCGCACCACTCCCCCGGATAGGCGCGCTCCGGCTATTCACCGACCGCTCGGTCGGGAATGCGGATCGAGTCTAGCACAGCGACCTGATGCGAAAAGGGAGGATTAACCCGCATCGCGCGCGCCGCCTGCCGTCAGCGCAGGAACGCGTCCCAGGCGGTCTTCAGGATCAGCGCGCTCACCACCACGATAAACACCTTGCGCACGAAGGCGCTGCCGTGGCGCAGGGCCAGCTTGCTGCCCACCTGGCTGCCGGCGATGTTGGCCACTGCCATCACCAGGCCCAGTTGCCACCAGATATGGCCCTTGCTGGCCAGCAACAGCAATGCCGCCAGGTTGGTGGCAAGGTTGACCACCTTGGTCGAGGCCGCCGCGTGCAGGAAGTCATAGCCGAACACCCGCACGAACGCGATCATCAGGAAGCTGCCGGTACCCGGGCCGAACACGCCGTCATAGAAGCCGATGGCGGCACCGGCCAGCAGCGCCGCGACGCGCTCGCGCGACCCCGACAGCGTCGGCGCGTGTTCCGTACCCAGGTCCTTCTTGGCCACGGTGTAGACCAGCAACACCACCAGCACGAACGGCAGCGCCTTGCGCAGCGGCTCGGCCGGGATCTTGGTCAGCGCCCAGGCACCGGCCATCGAGAAGATAAGGGCCGCCACCACCGCGGGCGCGGTCGCGCCCCAGTAGATGCGCACGCTGCGGCCGTAGCGCAGCGCCGCGTTGGCGGTGCCCGCGATCGAGCCCATCTTGTTGGTGCCCAACAGCGTGGCCGGCGCGATATTGGGATAGGCCGAGAACATTGCCGGGATCTGTACCAGGCCGCCGCCGCCGGCGACCGCGTCGATCAGGCCGGCGAGAAAGGCGGCAACCGCCAGGAATGCGAATTCCGTCATTGCAGGAAGCAGGGAAGCGAAAAGGGAAAGATCGGAGGAGATCGGTGCGGACTGACCGGCGCGCTGCAGGGCGGCGGCGGTTCAGCCCAGCACCTTGGCCGCCGGCACCAGGCTGCGGTGCCACATGCCGTTGCCATGCGGGCTGAAGCCCGGCGGCGCGCCGCCTAGCCCTGCCACCAGCCCCGGCGCCAGCAGCGCATGGCGGATTCCGTGCGCGCGGCCCCAGTCGGCCAGCGTGGCGCAGCAGGCCTCAAGGCAGGCACGGCGGGTCCCGCTGTCCAGCCCGGGCCGTACCCACCATTCGATGCCGCAGGCGGCCAGGCCGGCAAGCTCCAGGCTCGGGAGCAGCGCCACCGGCAGGCACGCCAGCAGATCGTGCGGAGCCTGCGCGTCGTCCACCAGCAGGCAGATGCCGCGACCGGACTGGGCCAGCAGGACGTCCAGCATCAGCCGGCGCGCGCGGGCGGCGGGCACCGGCAGTGGCTGCACCGTATCCAGCCAGGCCTCCAGCATGGCTGCGTCGGCACCCAGCCCGAGGCGTACCAGGCCCTGCGGCACGGGTGCGTCAGGACGATCCGGAACGGCTGGGGAGTCGAGGGAATCAGGGGCGGCAGGCATGGCGGGCAATGAGAGCGCCCGCATTGTCGCATGTGGAGGATAGCCAGGTGACGCCGATGCGGCCTGGATGCCCCATGATGGGGCGAAAGCGCCACAGGAGGGGTTGGAAGCCCAAATGAAAAAAGCGTTGCCGAGGATCACCCGGCAACGCCCTTTATTTATAACGCTGCTACCCGACACCGGGTGCGCGCCTGTCGTCTCCTCGCTTCCGCCTCCATTTAACCTGCGAAAACCGTATATGGAATGTAACGAAGCGGTGCATCAAGGACAAGCTAGAAAAAACCCTAGCCCCAGAATCGGGCATGTCGACCCGCGGTCACTCCTGCGTTTATTCCCGCTTGCCCGAGTGGCCCCCGAAGCGCGCCAGCAGCTCACCCATGATGCCACGGCGGAAAGTCAGCACGCAGATCACGAAGATCACGCCGGTCACCATTGTCACCGACTCGCCCAGCGTGCCGAACCAGGGGATGCCGGTGACCGACGCCAGGAAGTTGCCGATGTCGCCCAGCTTGTTCTCGAGCGCAACCACCACGAAGGCACCGACAATCGGGCCCGACAATGTGCCCAGGCCGCCGACCAGCGTCATCAGGATGACCGAGCCCGACATCGACCAGTGCACGTCGGTCAGCGTCTCGAAGCCCAGCACCAGCGCCTTGATCGAGCCGGCCAGCCCCGACAGCGCCGCCGACAGCACGAAGGCGGTCAGCTTGAAGCGGTCGACGTCATAGCCCAGCGAGATCGCGCGCGG
>NZ_JBWKQZ010000064.1:0-8667 GCF_059419025.1 Cupriavidus sp. GW821-FHT07C08 | reverse complement strand
CTGAAGGGGGGCTCGGACCCGGACAGGCCAATGCCAGCTAACGTCCTGTACGTGATCGGGTTTCCGCTCGGCAAGGAGCCGAAGCTATTCGCCACGCCCACCTCCGTTGATATCCGTCTGTAGCCTGAAGGGCGAAGATTCACGCTTGCCAGAGCCGCCCTAAGCCCAACCGTGCGAATCGCCCTAGGCATGGCACATGATGAAGAAGGGAGACGCGCACTGCGCACCTGGATGGCTCGATCCAAGACTGATCTTGTCTTGTAGCCCCAAGTCATGGCCGCCAATATGGCGGACCTTCCAGACGCAAGGGGGTGAACGTCATGAAGCCACATCTGCAAACTACCGTCCTGACACTGCTGGCCGCCGGCGAGAGCCAGCGTGAGATAGAGCGCGTCACCGGCGTTGACCGCAAAACCATCCGCCGCCTTGCACAGCGTCATGCGGAGGTAAATTCCCCCACCCCGGCCACCGGCGAATCGCCTCACGTCCTGTGAGCCGTATCGTGAGTGGATCGAGGCGCAGTTGCGCCTGCGGCGCAATTACACGGCCATCTACCGGGGCCTGGTCGATCAGTTCGGCTTCACCGGCGCCTACAACAGCGTCAAGCGCTTCGCCGGCCGGCTTGTACAACGCGAGCCCGAGCAGATTGACCGCCTCGAGTTCGCTCCCGGTGAGTAATCGCAAGCTTGCGATTAAGCAGAGGGTTGGATCCGGCGCACGTCGGCACAGCTCTCCAGCAGATGTCACTTCGCGGGAGAGGGGAGCGTCCGCCTGGGGTAGCGGCAATTATCCAGCGCACCGGCGCACGACTGTCCAACAGCCCCGCACATTGCGGGGCTGCTTCCTACTTATCCCTTCACCGCCGCCGGCAACAATGCTTGCGGCAGGTTCTGGTAGCAAACCGGCCGCAAGAACCGGTCGATCGCTGTCGCCCCCACCGAAGTCGAACGCGCATCTGAAGTCGCCGGGAATGGTCCGCCATGCACCATCGCATAGGCCACTTCAACGCCGGTCGGATAGCCGTTGCACAGCACGCGCCCGGCCTTGCGTTCCAGCACTGGGAGCAGGCGCTGCGCGGCGGCGTGGTCGCCATCATCGAGTTGCATGGTTGCCGTCAGCTGGCCTTCAAGTTGCCGCGCCATGGCCAGCATCTCGTCGAGATCGCGGCACACCACCAGCACCGTCGACGGGCCGAACACTTCGGCCTGCATCCGATGATCCGCCATGAACTGCGCCGCGGTGGTCTCGAACATCACCGGCCGCGCCTGGTTGGCCCCGTTGCTGTCTACGCCGTCGCCGATGCGCTGCAGCCCGTCAAGCGACGACAGCTGCGCCACGCCCTGCTCATAGGCGGCATGGATGCCGGGCGTCAGCATGGTCGCTGCCGGCTTGCCTTGCAGCGCGTCCAGCGCCGCGGCGCGGAACCTGTCGAGCGCGGGCCCTTCGATGCCGATCACCAGGCCAGGATTGGTGCAGAACTGGCCGACGCCCAGCACCAGCGAATCCACCAGCTGGCGGCCGATTTCCTCGCCGCGCGCATCGAGTGCCGCGGGCAGCAGGAACACTGGGTTGATGCTGCTCATCTCGGCATACACGGGAATTGGCTGCGGGCGTGCGTTGGCCGTCCGCATCAACGCCATGCCGCCGGCGCGCGAGCCGGTGAAGCCGACTGCCTGGATCGCCGGATTTGAGACCAGCGCCGTGCCGATGACATTGCCCGCGCCCACCAGCAGCGAGAACACGCCTTCGGGCAGGCCGGCCGCCTGCACGGCTTTCTGGATCACGCGCCCGACCAGCTCGGACGTGCCCAGGTGGGCCGAGTGCGCCTTGACCACGACCGGGCAGCCCGCGGCCAGTGCCGCGGCGGTGTCGCCGCCGGCCACGGAGAAGGCCAGCGGGAAGTTGCTGGCGCCGAACACTGCCACCGGGCCGATGGCGATGCGCTGCATGCGCAGGTCCGGGCGCGGCGGGTTGCGCTCGGGCAGCGCGGGGTCGAAGGTGGCCTGCTGCCAGCGGCCCTCGCGCAGCACGGTCGCGAATAGGCGCAGCTGGCCGGCGGTGCGGCCACGCTCGCCCTGCAGGCGCGCGATCGGCAGCGCGCTTTCCAGGTGGGCGCGTTCAATCAGCGTGTCACCCAGCGCTTCGATGCCGGTGGCGATGGTATCGAGGAACGCCGCGCGCTGTTCCGGCGTGGTGTTGCGGTAGGTGTCGAATGCGGCTTCGGCCAGCGCGCAGGCGCGCTCGACCTCGGCCTGGCCGCCGCCGTGGAAATCAGGGCCCAGGGCCTGGCCCGTGGCGGGATTGATGGCCTGCAGCGGTTTTTCGGAGCCGCGCACGGCTTGCGCGCCGATCAGCATGTCGCCGGTGATGTGCATGGAAGGATTCCTTGTCAGCGTTTGGAACGGGAAGGCCGGCCGGAGGGCATGTGCCCCGCGGCCGGCCTGTCGAGATGCAATGCGAGGACGGCTTGGGTGCCGCTTATGTGCCGGTTATTGCGGTCCGAGCTTGTTGATCAACGCGCCCAGCATTTCCATTTCCTCGCCGGTCAGGTCGGTCAGCGGTGCGCGCACCGGGCCGCCGTCGCGGCCGACCAGGCGGGCGCCGGCCTTGACGATGCTCACCGCATAGCCGGCCTTGCGGTTGCGGATGGCCAGGTAGGGCAGGAAGAAGTTGTCGAGCAGGCGGCCCACGGTGTCATGGTCGTCCGCGGCGATGGCGCGATAGAAGTCCATCGCGGTCTTGGGGATGAAGTTGAACACTGCCGACGAATACACCGGCACGCCCAGCGCCTTGTAGGCCGCGGCATAGACCTCGGCCGTGGGCAGGCCGCCGAGGTAAGAGAAGCGGTCGCCCAGCTTGCGGCGGATGCTGACCATGGCCTCGATGTCGCCCACGCCGTCCTTGAAGCCGACCAGGTTGGGGCAGCGCTCGGCCAGGCGCGCGAGCTGCGTCGCATCCAGCTTCGAGTTGGCGCGGTTGTAGACGATCACGCCGATGTCCACCGACTTGCAGACCTGCTCCACGTGTGCGGCAATGCCGTCCTGGCTGGCTTCGGTCAGGTAGTGCGGCAGCAGCAGCACGCCGGCCGCGCCCAGGCGCTGGGCTTCCTGCGCGTAGGCGATGGCGGTGCGGGTCGGGCCGCCGGCGCCGGCCAGGATCGGCACCTTGCCGGCGCAGGTGCGCACGGCGGTGTCGACCACGGCCGAGTAGTCCTGCGGCGTCAGCGAGAAGAACTCGCCGGTGCCGCCCGCAGCGAACAGCGCGGTGGCGCCGTAAGGGGTCAGCCACTCCAGCCGCGCCGCGTAGGACTGCGGTGCGAAGTCGCCCTGGGCGTCGAAGTCGGTGATGGGGAAGGACAGAAGGCCTTCAGAGACGATTTGCTTGAGTTCGTTGGGTGCGAGCATTGCGGCAATCCTGAGCGGGCCAGTGGCCCGGGTGGCAGTGGCGGCTGACTGCGGCGGCGCAGGTCATCCGAGTTATCAGTCATCGTACGACAAGGTTTTGGCGAAGGCAATAGGGCAGGCAATCATTCGGGGTTAACCGGGATGCGGCCGGCGTGTCCGCTGGAAAGCCTTGCGGGCGCCCAAAAAACGACAGAAACGCGCAGTCAGGGGCACTTCATGCCTGCGATGGCGGCGGTCGTACTGTGGTGAGGTCCGGTGAGGCTGGAATGTGATGTTGTAGGACAACGTAGGTCAGGGCGGCTCCCAGCCGGCGCGCCGTCCACTCAGGAAATTTGAAACACCCATGTAAAGCTGCCGGTGCACGGGTCCCCGGCGACTGGCACACTGGCATCCTGGACTGACGGGGAGAACATAGTGGGAGAGTTACAGGCCTTGCTGGAAAACCATGGGCTGATGCTGGTGTTCCTGAACGTGCTGGTCGAGCAGGCCGGGCTGCCGGTGCCGGCGTACCCGATGCTGTTTGTCGCCGGCGCCCTGGGCGTGCAGGAAACCGGGCCGTCGATCGGCGCAGTGCTGGCTGCGGTGATCTTCGCCTGCCTGATTGCCGATACCGGCTGGTACTTCGCCGGACGCCGGCTGGGGCAGCCGATGCTGCGCACAATCTGCCGGGTATCGATTTCGCAGGACTCGTGCATCCGCCAGACCCAGTCGCTCTATCTGCGCGTGGGGCCGCGCTCGCTGGTGATTGCCAAACTGCTGCCCGGTGCCGGCGCCTTGTCCACCGCGATGGCGGGCATGACGGGCACGCCGTTGCCGGTGTTCCTGTTTTATGACGCCATCGGCGCGCTGGTCTGGGCTGGCAGCGCCTTGCTGATCGGCGTGGTGTTCAGTGATTTTATCGATGCCATCCTGGAGGCGTTCAGCGCCTACGGGCATATGGCCGTGGTGGGGCTGTTGGTGGCGTTCGCGCTGTTCCTGGCGTGGCGCTGGTGGCGCCGCCTCCGGCTGCTGCGCCGCACGCGGCGCGTGCCGCGCATGACGGTGGACGAACTAGAAGCGCGCCGGCTCGCCGGCATCCTGCCGGTGGTGATCGACGTGCGCGCCCACGGCGACACACCGATGGAGCGCATCCCCGGCTCGGTGGTGCTCGACATGCAGGGCGCGCTGGACAGCCTGGACGCGCTGGGCGTGCCGCACGCCGGGGCCGACATCGTGGTCTATTGCGCCTGCCCCAATGAACTGTCCGCCGCGCTGCTGGCCGAGCGCCTGCGCGTGGCTGGCTACCCGAAGACCTGGGCGCTGGCCGGCGGCTTCGACGAGTGGAAGCGGCGCCACGGCGGCACCGCCCCGACCGAGGCGGCCAACCAGCCAGGGCCGGCCGAAGCCGCCTGAACCTGCCAGGCCGTCGGCGCTGCGCTCAGCGCGTAGCCCATGTCGGCAAAGGCCGGCCGGCGGCGGCCGAGAAGCCCACCAGCACCGCCAGCGCCGTCGGCGGGAAGCCGATCAGGATGCCGATGGTCAGCGTGATCAGCGCCACCGCGAAGGCCGGGAACCAGCCCGAATGCATCGCGGCGATGCCAACGGTGGAGCGCCGCCGCCTATACTTGGCGCAGACCGACTGCTACCGGGAGGACGCGCATGGCCGCGGAACACCACGGAACCGGCGGATCCGGCGACGAGTCCACCCGCATCGCCCAGCGCCGCCGCCAGCTCGGCATTGCGCCGCGGACCGGCGACGGGCAGCGCAACTGGGCCCTGGCGCTGTCCGGCGGCGGCATCCGCAGCGCCACCTTCTGCCTGGGGGTGATGCAGGCGATGGCGGGCACCGCGATGCCCGCCAAGGCGGCAGCGTCGGCCCCCGCGCCGGAAGCCGCGACGCCGGCGGCCGCCAGCGCCGCCGCGGCGCAGACCGTGCCGGGCCTGGCCTCGCTGCTGGCGCAGTTCGACTACCTGTCCACCGTCAGCGGCGGCGGCTACCTCGGCGCCTTCTTCGTCAGCCTGTTCGTGCCCGGCCGCCTGCGCCGCGGCGCAGGCCCGGTCCAGGCCGCCACCGACGCCTATCACACGCTGCAATGCGAGCCGCCGGGGCGCATCCATACCTCGGTGTCCTATGCCGCCGAACCCGGCCGCGGCGCGGTGGCATGGCTGCGCGAGAACGGCCGCTACCTGTCGCCCACCGGTGCCGGCGACAACCTCTATGCCGCCGCGCTGGTCGTGCGCAACTGGCTGGCCATGCATTTCGTGATCGGCAGCGCGCTGCTGGTGCTGCTGGCTGCGCTGGCGCTCGGGCAACACATTGCTGTGGGGGTTTCCTACGGGTTGGGGCGCCATGAGATGGACCTGCTGCACGACGCGCGGCAGGCCTACAACCAGGGCGAATGCGCGATCTGGTGGAGCACGCTGCTGTGGCTGCCGCTGGCAACCGCGCTGGCTGGCGCGGTGCCGCCCGGGCTGGCCTACTGGCTGATCTACCCGCGCGCCAACGACCCGCAGGCGACGGCCCGCTTCCTGAGCCCCGCGCCGCTGCTTGCCACGCTGCTGGGCCTGATGCTGCTGGCCGCGGCGCGCTGGTCGGAATGGCTCGGTTCGGGGCTGGTCATCGGCAAGCTCTTTGCCGCGCTGGGCGTGCTGACGTTGCTGGGCGTGCTGTGGTGCCTGGCGCTGCTGCAGGGCGAGCCGCGCACCGTGGCCGCCTACCGCGTGCGTGCCACGCGCGCACTGCGTGGCGCGCTGACGCTGACCCTGTGGCTGGCGGCGCTGGGCATTGCCGACACCATCGCACGCACCGCTTACCTGTTTGCCCACCAGGCCCACCACCAGTGGGGCGCGGCGCTGCCCGCAACCGTGCTGGGCGTGCTGGTCTGGCTGGTGCGCTACGGTTCGCGCTGGCGCGACGCCGGCCGCCAGGGCAGCACCGACACGCCATGGCGCGCGCTGTGTGCCCGGCTGCCGGTATCGCTGCTGGCGGGCGCGGTGGCGGCGGTGCTGGCCCTGCTGTTGTTCGTGCTGTGGTCGTGGCTGGTGCTGTGGGTGCGCTGGGACGGGCGCGAGCCGGTCGACTGGCTGGTGTTCGGCAACGCCTATACCGGCCCGGCGCTGGCCATGCTGACCGTGGTGAGCCTGGCGCTGGCGCTGGTGGTGGGACGCTTCGCGGGCTTCCTGAACCTGTCGACGCTGCAGCCGTTCTATGCGGCGCGGCTCACCCGCGCGTACCTGGGGGCGTCCAACGGTGAGCGCTTTGCGCCGCCCGATCCGACGACCGACCAGGACGGCAGCCGGCGCGCCCGCTTCAGCGTGGCCGAGCCCGTGCCCGGCGACCAGCTCAGCCTGAACACCTACTACGATCCGCGCGTGCTGGCGCCGCTGCACCTGATCAACGTCACGCTGAATCTCACCGTCGACCCGGCCGAGCAACTGGTGCAGCGCGACCGCAAGGGCAAGCCGCTGTGCCTGGCGCCCGGCCCCTGCGTGGTGCAGTCCGGCGTGGCGACGGCGATCCCGCCGGACGCCTACGCGCGCTTTACCATCGACGGCCGGGGTTGCTGCCCCGACGTTTCATGGCCGTCGTCGGGCAAACTGGCCGAATCGCGCACCGTGGGAGATTGGATGGCGATCTCGGGCGCGGCCGTCTCCACCAGGCTGGGGCGCGCGACCACGCTGGGCACATCAATGCTGCTTGGCCTGGCGAACCTGCGGCTGGGCATATGGTGGCCGTCGTATCCGGCCAGCCACGCACGCGAAGGCGGGCGCCGGGGCCGCGCCAGGCGCCATCCGGAACGCGCCACGCATCCGTGGCTGGCCGCGGGCATCGCACTGTTCCGCACGCAGTACTATCTGGGCTGCGAACTGAGCGCGCGCTTCCACGGCACGCGGCGCGGCTGGCAATTTCTGTCCGATGGCGGGCATTTCGACAACACCGGCGTGTACGAGCTGCTGCGCCCGGGCCGCGATGTCTCGCTGATCGTGCTGTGTGATTGCGGGGGCGACCCCGACTACCGCTTTGGCGACCTGGCCAACCTGATCCGGCTGGCGCGCATCGACCATGGGCTGGAGATTGTGGTCGATACCGAGGCTGCTACCACGCACCCGGTGCTGAGCCGTGTCTTCGGCGTGCCGGATGATTTCCTGCCGGGCGCGCCGACCGGCGACAAATGCGCGGTGCTGCTCAACGTCTTTCGCACCGGCCCGGAGTGCGGGGCGCCACGCGCACGCACCTGCCGCATCGTGCTGCTCAAGCCGCGGCTGGTGTCATGGGCGCCGGCCGACGTGCGCCACTACGGCGCGACCCATCCCGCGTTTCCGCAGGAGGCCACCGGCGACCAGTTCTTCGATGAGGCGCAATGGGAGAGCTATCGCGCGCTGGGCCATGCGATCGGCCAGCGCGTGCTGGGCGGGGCCGTGGGCAAGGCCCTGCTGGTGTGAGGAGACTGCGCGTCAGCGCACGAAGCCGATGACGTCTTCCAGCCGGCCGCTGGCATCGCGCAGCGCCTCCAGCAGGCGCGGTACCGCGGCTTCGTCCAGCCGCTGCTGCGGCCCGGCGATGGCGACCGAGCCCACCACCGCGCTGCGGTCGCGCGACCACAGCGGCAACGCCAGGCCGGCCACGCTGGCGGCGGCTTCCTCGCGCGTATGGGCCCAGCCGCGCTCGCGCACCTCGGCCAGCTGCTGCTCGATGCGCTCGCGGTCCAGCGTCGTGTGGGGGGCCATGCGCGCCAGGCCCTGGCGGTAGACTTCATCGCGGAAGGCATCGTCCTGGAAGGCCAGCATGGCCTTGGCATGCGCGCCCGCATAGAGCGGGAAGCGCTCGCCGAGCTCGATCGAAAAGCGCAGCTGGTGTTGGCTCTGCACCAGCCCCACGCACAGGCCCTCATTGCCATCGAGCCAGGACAGGAACACGGTCTCGCCGCTTTGCGCGGCGAGCTTTTCCAGCACCGGGCGCACGATCTCGTCGGGCGAGAAGCTCTTGCGCACCACCTGTCCCAGCTCGAACAACCGCAGTCCCAGCGAATACTTGCCGGTGGCCGCGTCCTGCACCAGGAAGCCGTTGGCGGCAAACGTGGCCAGCACGCGGTGCACCACGGCGTAGTGCACGCCGCTGTGCTTGGCCAGCTCACGCACGCCCTAGGTCGGCTGGCGCACGGTGAAGTGGGTCAGCAGGGCCAGCGCACCGTCCAGTGTCTTGAGTGTCATCCGTTTGCGCGAGAAACCTCGGCCTTCAGGCTGGGGAGGGATAGCGCACGACGCAAAGCGTCGCCCCTGTCCT
>NZ_JBWKQZ010000063.1:0-10221 GCF_059419025.1 Cupriavidus sp. GW821-FHT07C08 | reverse complement strand
CTGCTGTTCCCGTTATAGGGCACAACCGTTTCTTCGCGAACGTCGGGCGCAGGCATGGCGCTTGGGAGGCTCAGTAGGGTTTGAAATAGTCGAACGGCTCGCGGCAGTCCAGGCACCGGTACAGCGCCTTGCAGGCGGTCGAGGCAAAGCGCGAGATTTCCTGCGTATGCACGCTGCCGCAGCGCGGGCAGGCCACGACATCGGGTGCGCCCGCGCGGGCGGCGCTAGGCACAAAGCGCAGCGGCTGCGCCGCGGCCGGCATGCCGCACTGGCCCGGCGGCGCAATGCCGAAGGCGCGCAGGCGCTCGCGCGCGGCCGGGGTGATCCAGTCGGTGGTCCAGGCCGGCGCCAGCACGGTGCGGATGCGCCACGGCGCCAGCCCGGCGCCGTCCAGCGCCCGGTCGATGTCCTCGGCGATCTGCGACATCGCCGGGCAGCCGGAGTAGGTGGGCGTGATGACGATCTCAAGCGCGCCGTCGGCGGCGGTCAGGACATCGCGCAGGATGCCCAGGTCGCGGATCGACACCACTGGGATCTCCGGGTCCGGCACGGCCTCCAGCGCCGCCCATGCACGCGCGATGCGACCATCGGTGGCGCGGTCCTTGCGCAGGGGTAGGGCGGCGATGGTCATGTTGGTCAACCCTTTGCGGCGAAGCGGGCGCTTACCATTGCGCGCCCGGATGGGCCCGCGCCAGCCCCTGCATCTCGCCCAGCAGGTAGCTCATGTGTTCGGAGTGCACGCCGTGCTTGCCGGTCGAGACAAAGCTCGTGGCCTGGGGCAGGGTTAGCGTGGCGGCCTGCAGCGTCTCGGCGACGGTGGCATCCCAGGCGGGGCGCAGCGTGGCCGTGATTACGCCGATGCCCTGCGCGGCGGCCTCGGCTTCCACCGCGTCTTCGGCAAAGCACTCGTTCATATAGGGCAGCAGGTGCTCCAGCGCGCGCTGCATGCGCGCGTGCGATGCCTCGGTGCCGTCGCCCAGGCGCAATACCCAGCCAGCCGCGTGGTGCAGGTGGTAACGCGCTTCCTTGACCGACTTGGCGGCGATCGCGGCCAGTTGGTCATCGCGGCTGGCCAGCAAGGCTTCCCAAAGCTCGACCATCAGCGCGCTGTACAGGAAGTTGCGCATGATGGTGACGGCGTAGTCGCGCTCGGCGGCGGCGTTGCCGGCCAGCGGGCCGCGGTGCGGCAATTCCAGCAGCGTCCAGTTGCGGAAGTCGCGCTCGGCGCGCCAGTAGGCGTAGTCGTCCTCATGGTGGGGCAGGCCGGTCAGCTCGCCTTCCAGCTCGCCGGCGCGGCCGTACAGCAGCCGCGCCTGGCCGATCAGGTCCAGGCTGATGTTGGCCAGTGCGATGTCTTCTTCCAGCACCGGGCCATGGCCACACCATTCGGCGTTGCGCTGGCCCAGGACCAGGGCGTTGTCGGCCAGGCGCAGCACGTAGCGCAAGGCCGCGGTGCGCGCCGGCGGCAGGTGGTCGAGCGAGGCGGGCACAGTCGGCTGTGGGGATGCGGTCATGGTGCGGGCCTTACATGTGGTTGACTTCGTCGGGCAGCTGGTAGAACGTCGGGTGCCGGTAGATCTTGTCGGCCATCGGGTCGAACAGCTCCGGTTTTTCCTCGGGCACGCTCGCGGTGATGGCCGCGGACGGCACCACCCAGATCGACACGCCTTCCTGGCGCCGCGTATAGACGTCGCGCGCCATGTGCAGCGCCTGCTGCGCATCGGCGGCGTGCAGGCTGCCGCAATGCTTATGTTCCAGGCCTTGCTTGCTGCGTACGAACACTTCCCACAGCGGCCATTCCTTGCGTTGCATCGTTTGTCTCCTCCGTCCTCGGGCGCGGGGTTCAGGCTGCGGCGCGGCTGGCGCGGGCTTCGCGTTCGGCCACCTTGGCGGCGTGCGCCAGCGCGGCCTCGCGCACCCAGGCGCCGTCCTCATGCGCTTTCACGCGGGTGGCCAGGCGCTCGCGGTTGCAGGGCCCGTCGCCGTTGATCACGCGCCAGAACTCATCCCAGTCCAGCGGGCTGTAGTCATAGTGGCCGCGCTCGGCATTCCATTGCAGGCCGGGGTCGGGCAGGGTCACGCCCAGCACGCGGGCCTGCTCGACCGTGGCATCGACAAACTTCTGGCGCAGGTCGTCGTTGGAGATGCGCTTGATGCCCCAGGCCATGGTCTGCGCGCTGTTGGTCGAGGCAGCGTCGGGCGGGCCGAACATCATCAGCACCGGGAACCACCAGCGGTTGACCGCATCCTGCACCATCTCGCGCTGGGCCTCGGTGCCGCGCATCATCGCCAGCAGGGCGTCGAAGCCCTGGCGCTGGTGGAACGACTCTTCCTTGCAGATGCGGATCATGGCGCGTGCATACGGGCCATACGAGCAGCGGCACAGCGGGATCTGGTTCATGATCGCCGCGCCGTCGACCAGCCAGCCGATCACGCCCACGTCGGCCCAGGTCAGCGTCGGGTAGTTGAAGATCGACGAATACTTGGCCTTGCCGCTGTGCAGCGCGTCGACCAGGTCATCGCGCGAGGCGTCCAGCGTCTCGGCGGCGGAATACAGGTAGAGCCCATGGCCGCCTTCATCCTGCACCTTGGCCAGCAGGATGGCCTTGCGCTTGAGCGACGGGGCCCGGCTGATCCAGTTGCCCTCCGGCAGCATGCCGACGATCTCCGAGTGCGCATGCTGCGAGATCTGGCGCACCAGGGTCTTGCGGTAGGCCTGCGGCATCCAGTCCTGCGGCTCGATCTTGCCGTCGGCGGCCATGCAGGCGTCGAACGCGGCCTGGCGGGCGGCTTCGTCCTGGGGCGCGCTGGCCTGCGCCGCATCGGCGTGCTGGCCGGGCAGGTCAAGACTCTGCGTGTACATATTGTCTCCTCTGGCGGGAATGCCGCTCGGATCGCGGACAGCGACTGGCCCTATTATATATATGCCGACCGGTCGGTCAATTTAAGGGAAGGCCCGCTACCGTGGCCCATGCTTGATCCTGCTCGCCACGTGGCGGTTGCTGCACGGTAGTATCGAAGGCAGGCGGCGTTACCGCCGCCATCCCTTTCCCTGTCAACGGAGGCAATACCTATGACTAGCACGGCATACAGCAAGATCGTGGTGGCGGTGGACGGCAGCAGCACGGCCGACCTGGCGCTGGGCGAAGCCATCCGCGTGGCGGCTCCGGGCGGCGCCACCGTGCTGGCGCTCTATGTCGTGGACACCGGCACGCCCATGTTCGATGCCGGGTACTACGACCCGAGCCAGCTGCAGAAGGCGTTCGAGGAAAGCGGCCAGCGCGCGCTGCAGGCCGCCTCGCAGCGGCTGGCCGCAGCCGGTGTGGCGCATGAAACCCGGCTGGTGACCGAAGCGCCGGTGCCCGGCGACATGGGGGCCTCGATCAACGAGGCCGCGCGCCAATGGGGCGCCGACCTGCTGGTGATCGGCACGCACGGACGCCGCGGCGTGCGCCGGCTGGTACTAGGCAGCGTGGCCGAGGCGGTAATGCGCCAGTCCACCATGCCGGTGCTGCTGGTGCGCGGCGAGGCGAAGGCCGACTGAATGGTCGAATGAAACCACGCCCCCGATCGGGGGCGCCAGGACAGGCGACGAGATTCAGCCGGCGAAGCGGAAATGGCCGCTGCGCAGCACGATCTCGCGCGCCTCGGTCAGCTCGAACAGGCTTTCGGCCAGGCGCTCGATGCGTTGGCGGTTGCTGGTGAAGGCTGCGACCAGGTCTTCCTCGCGCGGTGAACGCGCGCCGAAATGGGCCTCGAGGGCCTCGGCGGTGACGGAATACAAGGTGGGACTGCCGTTGACCGTGGCGGGGCAGGACAGCGTGAGGCTGGCTGCGCAGTAGGTCGGGAGGCTGCGAGGGAACGTGATGTCGGACATGGCGTGCCTCGTGCTGGCGGCGGGCGTATTCAATCAATATAGGCCATCGCCGCGTTCCGTAAAGTCCGGCCGGTCCGCTGGCCGGTCCGGCAACCTTCTTTTTTGGTTCCGCTCAGCCGCTGTGCGCCCGCCGCCGCCCCGGCAGCTTGCGCGCGGCCGCGCCCAGCGTGCGCAGGTCCGCCACCGCGGCATGGGCGGCGGCGATATGCGCGGCGGCATAGTCGGCCTGTTCCGCCAGGAAGGCGTCGAGCGCGGCAGCAGGTGGTAGCGCGGGGCGCTCGGCGCTGCTGGTCGTGTCTGCCAGGCCCGGCCGCATCGCCAGTTCGGCCAGTTGCGCTTCCAGTTTCGTCAGGAGCATGCGCACTTCAGCCCCGGCGGGCAGCGTGAAAATGCCCGACTCCACCCCGGCTCGCACCACGCCGGCCAGCGCGGCCATGCGGCGCGCGCACGCATGCACGCGCTGGTAGGCTCCGGCATAGTCCGGCGCCAGCGCGCCGGCGGCCTGTGCCAGCGTGAGTTCGGCGCGGGTGGAAGCCCGGCCGGCGGCAATGCGCAAGGCTTCCAGCCGCGGCACGGCGCGCGGCGTCGCGGACTGAGCCACGCGGCTGGCGGCGAAGGCGGCACGCAGGTAGACCGCGTTGACCGCCATCGCGTCGACGGCATGGCGGAACACGCGCGACATTTCCACGCGCGGTGCCAGCACAAAGTAAGTCGCCAGCGCGATCAGGCAGCCGAGCGCGGTGTCGATGCCGCGCAGCGCGGCAAAGTGGCTGCTGTCGACGGCCGGCGCGCCCACCCATGAGAACAGGATCACGGCCGGCGTCAGGCAGAACGCGAACGCCCCGGGCTGCCCGGCAAGTCGGCTGGCATAAGCCCCAGCCAGGAAGGCTGCGCTGATGCCCAGCGCCACCACCGGCGTCGGCTGGAGCAGGCCAATCACACAGGCGCACAGGGCGCCCGCCAGCGAGCCCGCAAAGCGTTTCACGGAAACCTGCCGGGTGGTCTGCAGTTGGGGGCTGAGCACCATGATCACGGTCACCGCCACCCAGTAGCCGTGGTCCAGCCGCCACCACTGCGCCGGCACCAGGCTGAGGCTGCCGGCCAGCGCCAGCCGCAGGGCGTGGCGCGTGACCAGGGCATCGCCTGCGGCGTGGTCGGCCAGCCCGCGCACCATCTGGGCCAGCCCGTGCCCGATGCCGCGCCGCGGCCAGCGGAAGCTTGCGCGCCATCGGTCGAAATCCGGATGGTGCGCCAGGGCGGATAGTGCCGATTGATAGGGGGGCGGGGCGCTGGCATTGGCCACGGGCGCGGTCAGGCGCCGCAGTTCGTGGCGCAGCGCCGCGCTCAACGCCGGCAGGTCGGGCGCGTGCCGCGCCAGTGCCTGGCCGACTTGCTCGCGGGCGTCGGCGACACAGCGCGCGATATGACGCAACGGCGGCTGCATCGGCAAGCCATGGGCGGCGCCGGCGCGCTCGCGCAGCTCGCCCGCGACGATCAGCAGCGCAAACAGGGCGTCGGCGACACCCACGGCATAGGCATAGTGCAGGAGACTGCTGGGGTCGCGCAGGCTGCGTCGGGCCTCGATGGCCCGGCGCGCGGCCTCGATGCGGTTGCGGATGTCCTGCTTGCAGGTGGCGAGGTCATTGCCGTGGCGGGTGTCGGCGAGTGCCGTGGCGAGCCGGACCAGCGCGTCGTAGGCGGCCACGATCTCGGTGCGTGGCCGATCGTCGCGGGCCGACGGGATCAGTGCAAGGCAAGCCAGGCACGCGAACACCCCGCCGCGCAGGAAGTCGAGCCCGCTTTGCAGGACCTGCACGGCCAGGTCGGGCCCGGCCGCAGGCTGCAGGCACGCGGCCACCAGCACGACATAGAGCAGCTTGGCCGCCAGCGCACTGGCCGGGCCGCGCGTCTCTGCCAGGCCCGCGGCAAGCCCTCCCGCCATCACCACCAGCACGGCCAGCCAGGGTGCCGGCGCCACGGCCGCGCCCAGCGCGCTGGCCACCGCCCCGCCAATGCCGACCGCTCCCAGGCTGGAAAGCCGTGCCGACGCCGTGCCTTGCCGGTCCGCCAGGCAGGTCCAGATCGAGGCCGTGGCCGACCACAGGTAGCCTGCATCCCCGGTCAGCCAGCCAATACCGGCAAGGGCCAGGAACGACAGCGCATAGATGATCCCGTGCCGGAGCAGCACGGGGTCAGGCCAGTAGCGGGCAAGGAGGGCGGAGGCGAACATGCGGGGCCGGGATCCACGCGGGCCTGCCAGGTCGGGCGCCCGTCGTGAGACCACTCTACGATACCGTTTGCTGCGTTGCAACAAAGCCGGCCTGTTGCCCACGGCAGCGGCTCGCCGCACCACGTTGGAGCGAGAAAGCCGCGTGGCGAGGCCCCAAGCACGATTGCTGCGCCAGCAGGGGCAAACGTGCACAGGGGTTGTGACCGTTCCGGCGCGAAGGCGAAAAAAAACCCACGCAGGTTGTGCGTGGGTTGGAATCCACCGAGGTGGTGGAGGAGACAGACTCCACTATACATGGTTTGTTGCGACGCACCAAGTGGTCATGTGTCAATGTCTGACAATACGCACAATGACGTTGTATCGATGCAACAATTCCGGTTTCCAACGATCCGGCCGTGTCCTAACGGAACAGATAGGCGGCACCTACCGCACACACGATCCCGGCAGCATCGGCCACCAGCGCACAACCGAGCGCATGGCGCGTATTGCGCACATTGATGCTGCCGAAGTAGACCGCGAGCACATAGAAAGTGGTCTCGGTCGAGCCCTGGATGATCGCGGCCAGCCGTCCCTGGAACGAGTCCACCCCATAGGTCGTCATCACGTCCACCATCAGCCCGCGCGCGCCGGCGCCGGACAGGATCTTCATCAGCCCGACCGGCAGCGCCGGCACGAAGTCCGTATTGACGCCCAGCTGGGCAAAGCCCAGCGTCAGCCAGCCCATCAGCACGTCCATGCAGCCGGTGGCCCGGAACAGGCCGATGGCTACGAGGATCGCCACCAGGTAGGGAATGATCTGCACGGCGACGCCAAAGCCTTCCTTGGCGCCGTCGATAAAGGCTTCATAGACATTGACCCGGCGCAGCGCGCCGCAGACCAGGAACAGCGTGATCAGTGACAGGATGAAGCCGGCGCCGGCCAGTGCCGTGACGCTGCCGACCTGCTCCGGCGGCGCGTGCCGCAGCCAGGCGAACATCCCGCCCAGCAGCGCCGCGACCAGCCCGAACGCCACCAGCACGGCCGGGCGCAGCAGGTTCAGCCGCTGCACCCACGCCACCGCCAGCAGGCCGGCCAGGCATGAGCCGCCGGTGGCCAGCAGCGTCGGCAGGAAGATGTCGGCCGCATTGAAACCCACCAGCCCCTGCTTGACCGCAATGGCCTGCCGGATCGCGATCACCGAGGTCGGGATCAGCGTCAGCCCGGCAGTATTCAGCACGATGAACATGATCTGCGCATCGGTGGCCACGTCCGGGCGCCGGTTCAGCGTCTGCAGCTCGCGCATGGCATTCAGGCCGAGCGGCGTGGCGGCATTGTCCAGCCCGAGCAGGTTGGCCGACACGTTCATCATCATCGCCCCCTGTGCCGGATGGCCCTGCGGCACGCCGGGGAAGAAATGGCGCAGCAGCGGGTTCACCAGCCGGGCGAAGGCATCGACCACGCCGGCGCGCTCGCCGATGCGCATGATGCCAAGCCACAGGCTCATCACCCCGGCCAGGCCGAGCGCGATCTCGAAAGCCGTGCGCGCGCTGTCGAACAGGCTCGCCAGCATTGCCGGGAACACGGTGAGATCGCCGCTGGCCAGGCGGACGCAGGCGGCGACAAAGGAAATCAGGAAGAAACCGAGCCAGACAACGTTCAGGGCCATCGGAATGCGGGAAGCGGGGGAATCAAAGCCGGAGAGATTCCCGGCACGGCGTGCAGCTCAACCGATCACGGCCCCGCGTTCGGCCAGCAGCTCGCGCAGGATCGAGCGGTGGCAGTGCGCCTCGTTCTCGCAGTAACAGCCTACCGAGAAATTGGTCTGGTGCGACAGCGCCGCCAGCAGGTCGAGCGTGCGGCTGGCGTCCGGCGCGGCCATTTCCTTGCGGAAGTGCCGCACGAACGCCCGCCATTGCTTGTCATCGGTGGCCTGCAGCGCCTGGGCCACCAGCTCGGGCGATGGCGACAGCACGGGATACCAGACATCGTAGAAATCGCGGCTGGCAAACTCGGATTTGGGCACGCCCCGCGGCGGCCGGCGCACGGTGCCGATGCGCAGGCCTTCATCGGCCGCGCGCGGCGTGCCCAGTCTTACGATTCGGATGGTCATGGAGGGTCCCGCTCATGTCCGCCGACGCGAGTGCGTCCGGCTAAAGTCCCAGATCATGAATCATGGTGTCGCGCATGACAAACTTCTGCACCTTGCCCGTCACAGTCATCGGCATTTCCGAGACAAAGCGGATATAGCGCGGAATCTTGTAGTGGGCGATCTGGTCACGGCAGAACGTCCGGATCTCGTCCTCGGTGGCGGTCTGGCCGGGTTTGAGCACGATCCAGGCGCAGACCTCCTCGCCGTATTTCTGGTCAGGCACGCCAAAGACCTGCACCGCCTGCACCTTGGGATGGCGGAACAGGAATTCCTCGATCTCGCGCGGGTAGATGTTCTCGCCGCCGCGGATCAGCATGTCCTTGACCCGGCCGACGATGTTGCAGTAGCCCTCGTCGTCAATGGTGGCGAGGTCGCCGGTGTGCATCCAGCCGTCGCGGATGGCCTCGCGGGTGCGCTCGTCGTCTTCCCAGTAGCCCTGCATCACGGAGTAGCCGCGGGTGCAGAGCTCGCCGGTGGCGCCGGTCGGCACGACCTCGCCGAGGGCGTCGACCACCTTGCATTCCAGGTGCGGCTGCACCCGCCCGACGGTGGCGACGCGCTTGTCCAGCGGATCGTCGGTGGCGCTCTGGAACGAGACCGGGCTGGTTTCGGTCATGCCATAGGCAATGGTGACCTCGGACATATGCATGTCGGCCACCACGCGCTTCATGACCTCGATCGGGCAGGGGGCGCCGGCCATGATGCCGGTGCGCAGGGTCGAGAAGTCGAAGCGGCTGAACTCCGGATGGTCCAGCTGGGCGATAAACATGGTCGGCACGCCATGCAGGGCGGTGCAGCGTTCCTCGCTGGCCGCCTGCATGGTCGCGAGCGGATCGAAGGCCTCGCCCGGGAACACCATGCAGGCGCCGACCGAGACGCAGGCCAGCACCGACAGCACCATGCCGAAGCAGTGATAGAGCGGCACCGGGATGCACAATAGGTCACTGTCGCCAAGGCGCATCGCCATGGCGACAAAGCGGCCGTTGTTGACCACGTTGTGATGCGTCAGCGTGGCGCCCTTGGGGTTGCCAGTGGTGCCGCTGGTGAACTGGATATTGATGGCGTCATGCGCGGAGAGCGTGGCGGTCACCGCGTCCAGACGCGCAGTATCGGGTTCGGCCAGGAGTGCATCGTAATTAAGCATGCCGGGCGTCGCCTCGGCTCCCATGCGGACCACCCATTGCAGCCGGGCCAGCCGGGCGGCGCGCAGCGCACCCGGCTCGGCCTCGGCCAGTTCCGGCGCCAGCGCCTGCAGGGTGGCCAGATAGTCGCTGGTCTTGAAACGCGCGGCCGTGATCAGCATGCGCACGCCCGCCTTGTTCAGCGCATATTCCAGCTCCGCCTGGCGGTAGGCCGGGTTGATATTGACCAGGATGGCGCCGATGCGGGCGGTGGCGAACTGGGTCACCACCCATTCGGGCCGGTTCGGCGCCCAGATGCCGACGCGGTCGCCCGGCTGGATGCCGCGCTGGAGAAGGCCGCTGGCCAGGCGATCGACCTGGTCGCTGAACTCCGCCCAGTTCCAGCGCACGCCATGCTCGCGGAACACCACGGCCGGGCCGTCCGGGTTTGCGGCGACCGTGCGCGCCAGCAGTGCCGGAATCGTCTGATCAGACAGGGGGATGTCGGTGCTGCCGGCGACCAGGGAGAGGCCGGGCGTCACGGGTCGGTTCATCTTGCCTCCTTCAACTGCTCTGCTTGGCATTCGACGCCTATATATAGAGGAAGGCGTTTCGGGTTGGGCCAACGCCCACGGCGTCAGCTTAAGCCGAGGCCCCGCTGGATGTTGTCACCAGCGCGACATTTGCGCCCCATGCGCCGCTTTTTTGGGTGCCTCGAATTATTTCGCGAAATCGCTTGCCAGTCGGTCCTGCGTCCCTTAATATTCGCCCCCTCGCAACACAACGCAGCGCTGCAAAGCAGACGCAGCAAGGGTTGCGGGGTCGACCGGAAGGTTGGCGCAGCGAAGTTTGCAGCGCTGACCGC
>NZ_JBWKQZ010000062.1:0-11370 GCF_059419025.1 Cupriavidus sp. GW821-FHT07C08 | reverse complement strand
CTTGCTGCGTCTGCTTTGCAGCGCTGCGTTGTGTTGCGAGGGGGCGAATATTAAGTGACCGCGGCGGGGTTGGCAAGAGGTTCTTCGAAAAAAAGCCAACTCGCCCAAAAAAGGCATTTCAAGCCACTTCAGCCCTCGCCCGGCGCTGCTTATAGAATGGCTGTTCCGGCCCACCGGGCCTCTCTCTTATAGATGGGGACGTTTGATGACTATCCAAGCGACCTGGCAACCAAGCCAGGGCAACAGCATCTGCCACCTGACCAACGGGACTGCCGAGTGGCAGGCCGACCTGGATGCATCTGCCGGCGGCGACACCCAATACCCGAACCCGCATGACCTGCTGGATTCGGCCCTGGCCGCCTGCACCACGCTGACTTTACAGCTGTACGCCAAACGCAAGGGCTACGCGATCACCGGAGTCCATGTATCGGTCGCTCATGAAGAGGCCAACGGGACCTACACCATGAATCGCGAGGTCAAGGTCAGCGGTGAGCTCACGCCCCAGATCCTGGATGACCTGCTCCGCGTGGCGAACCGCTGCCCGGTGCACAAAACCTTGTCGGGACAGTTTTCCATCCAGACTTCGATTGCCTGACCCCACCGGCAAGATCGCGCCCTTTGCTATTGTCGACTCAAATGATAATCGTTATCATTTGTAGCTCTCGGGCTGTGACACTACCTGAGTCAGCAAATGGGTTCACCGGACACGCACGTGTCCGGTCTTTTCTTTCCGGCGACCCGCCGCCCGAGGCCGTCCCGTTCCGGCTGATTCCCTCCCGCCTGATGTCATCGTCCTGACGCACGCGGTGCGATACCGTACCTGCCGTGAACCACGCGCGTGCCCCACCCGTTCGAGGGGCATCCTGCTCCGGTATGTTGGCTGGCCCACCAAGGTTTCGTCGGATTCCGGTCAAACCGGCGCCGCGCGCTTTATCTGCCCTGCACCGCAGGCTTACCATGAACGGAAAGCAGAACAAGTAGAAGGCGCCAATAGAAAGCGCCGATACATCGAAGCGAGCGGGGGGATTCCTTGACCAACTTCATCGAAGCGTATTGCGCGCAGGTTCGGCTTGCGGGCGCAGTCGGCGTGATCGCCAAACCGGTTGTGGTGGCACAGGACAGCACCTACGCCATGCACTACGTGCCCTGCGAATACCTGAACACCCAGGCACCCCTGGTGCTGGTCAGCACCACGCCCGGCCACGCCCATGTGCGGCTGGCCGCCGCCGTCACCGAGGAACTGATGCGCGCCCATGCACCCGGCCGCGTGATCCAGCGCGAGAACAAGCGGCGCGTCGAGCTGGGCGGCAAGCTGGTGCGGCCCAACCTGATCCGCATGCTCGACCACTTCCGGGTGCCCGAACTGGTCGGCCTGCCGCACGCCGCGGCATTGTGGAACAACGGGTTCGAGCGCCTGCAACCGCTTGCCTTGCTGCCGCATGCCACCACGCGGCGCGGTCTGGCGTTCGACGGACCACTGGAAGAACTGCTGGAGACACCGATGCTGCGCGAGGTATTCGAAGCGCAGTTCCTGGGCGCCGTGCGGCAGATGCGCACGGATGCGCTGTACATCGCGCTGGGCCGTACCGCCTGGGCAGGGCTGCGGCATGCAGTCAGCCGCCGGCTGCTGGCCAAGTCTCAACTGCTGGGGATGATGCCAGTGCCGGCGCGCGCCGGCAGCATGGTGCGCTACTTCCTGCGCGAGATCGCCGCCAGCGACCTGTCGGCCAAGGACCCGGTGCGTCATCGCGTGGCTTGGCTCGATGCCGCCCATGCCGAACTGGAAGCCAGCGTGCGCAAGCTGCGCGCTGCCATCCGGCCGGACCCGCACTCCGCCTACCTGATCGCGTAAGCGATCACTCGCCTCCATGATTGTGCTTGATAGACCCCACCGAAGTGGGGTCTCGGTGGTCCACACTGTGTCGATAACGTCTCCTGAGGCATCTGACACGCCTCGCATTCCCGATTTTTAGCGGCCCCGCGTGGGCCGCGATTTTTTTTGAGATCGCCAATTGGCGTCTCCTGGTCAGGCGACTACGCTGGCGGCGGCGTCTGCCCGACGCTTCGCCGCAGCGCAGCCGATACCTGCGCCATCAGCACAGCGTCGTCATCGACCGCGCGGCCGCCAGCCAACAACGCCTCGCGCACGCTGACGACCTTGCCCGCGTCATAGCGCCGGCCGCTGTCGATGGCCGCTTCGAACGCATTGGCGCGCGCGTTGATCTGCACGGGGTCGGCGCTGACCAGCAGCACCGCATGGGCCAGCACCAGGTGGCGCTGCCCGTCGGGCGCTTGCATGGCCGCAGGTGCGCGCCGCCAGTACTGCGCCGTGCCGGCGATCTTGCGCGCGGCCTCGGGCGGGCCCCAGGCCAGGTTGAAGCGACCGTCGCAGAAGGAGCCGGCCACGGCCTGCCAGTGCGTCTCGACGCCCAGCGCTTGCAGCGCGTCGCCGATGACCTCGCACAAGTGCAGGTAGACCGCGTCGCTGCGCGCACCCGGCGGCTGTCCCACTGCGTAGGCCAGGCTCAGGTTGAGGATGCCAGGGCCCTGCGGCACCAGCCCGCCGCCCGACATGCGCAGGAACACCGGGCATCCCTGTTGCGAGAAGTCGGCGCGCGCAGTTTCCAGCGCGGCGTGGCGTAGGTAGGTGCGCGGCACCACCAGCGACAGCGGCGCCTCCCACAGCTGCGCCATCTGCCGGCCCTGTGCCGCGAGATCGAGCAAGGCCAGTTCATCCTGCAGCGGGTCGCTGCCCACCTGCCCGGCATGGGCCGCATCGACAAATTCAAACGGCATGGGATGGCACCAGCCTCCGGATGGCAACGTGCCGAGTCTAGCAAGGCTAGGCGTTGAGCGCATCGAAGTACGCCAGCGCCTTCGACGCATACATGGCGCCCGGTCCGCCGCCCATCTCGATATTGATGGCCAGCACTTCGGCCAGCTGCTCGCGCGTGGCGCGATGGCGCAGCGCCTGGCTGGTGTGGAACAGCACGCAGTCGTCGCAGCCCTTCTGCACCGCCAGCGCGACGGCAATCAGTTCCTTGACGGCGGCCGGCAGGCTGCCGTCCTGCGTGGCGGCCTTCATCACGCCCTGGAAGGCGCTCATGGCGGCGGGCTGGGCCTGGCCGAGCGCACCGAATTGCTTGTTGATCTCGGTCAGGCGGGTCTTCAGGTCTGTGGTCATGAGGTGTCCTGTCTTGCATTCGAACAAGGCGAACTGGCCGAGCGGATGGCGCCCTGGGGCGGCGCCATCCGCGCGCGGCCTCAGCCGGCCAGATGCTTTCTCAGCAGCGCGTTGAAGTCATTGGCCTTCTCCATCTGGCTCATGTGGCCAGCATCGGCAAAGACCTTGACGGTTGCTCCCGGCGGCGCGGCTTCAGCGTGCGCGGCCGGGATGATCTGGTCCTGACCGCCCCACACCACCAGCACGCGCTTGCCGCTGCCGGCCAGCCGCTGGCCAGGCTGCTCGCTCTGGCGGCCGCCGCCAAAGAGCCCCTGCCCCAGCGCCGTCAGCGCCTCGGTGACGCCATCCAGCCGCTTGTAGCGCAGCAGGTCGTCCAGCATCTGGCGGCTGACCAGCCCCGCGTCGGCGAACAGCAGTTCGACCACGGGCTTGAGCTCACGCCGGGACTGGGCACTGACGAAGCCTTCGGTATAGCCGCTGTTGACGGCGTCGCCAAAGCCCACCGGCGACACCAGCGCCACCGACAGCACCCGCTGCGGTGCATCCACAGCCAGCTGCGCCGCCACGCCACCGCCCATCGAATGGCCGACCACATGCGCCGCCTCGATCCCGGTCTCGTCCATGAAGCGCGCTACAAAGCCGGCCATCTGCGCCAGCGTCGTGCCCGCGAGCCGCGGCGACGACTGTCCGTGGCCGGGCAGGTCGAGCGCCACCACGGTGTACGCGTCGGCCAGGGGATCGAGGTTGAACAGCCAGTTGTCCAGGTCTCCGCCAAATCCGTGGATGAAGAGCACGGTTTCGGCGCCGCCACCCTTGCGGGCATAGCGGACCCGGATGCCGTCGACGTCGGCAAACTGGTACGCGGCAGCGGCGTCTTCTTCGCCAGCATCGTCCGCCGGCGTTTCATAAGCCGCGACATAGTCATCGATCTGCGCATCGCTCACCTCCGCAGGTGCCAGCACGCCCAGCAGCGCCTTCACCGGCAGCACGTCGCCGGCCTGCGCCACCTTGCGGCGCAGCGTGCCCGCGTCGGGCGCCTCCACCGCATTGGCAATCTTGTCGGTTTCCACGTCGAGGATCGGCAGGCCCACGGTAATCTCGGTGCCTTCGTCGACCAGCCACGCATTGACCGTGCCTTCCTTCATCGACAGGCCCCACTTGGGCATCACGATCGGGATAATCGTGGGGGAAATTGCGGTTGCCATCAGTGCTTGCCTCCCTTCATGGTCTTGCGCGCGGCGGCCACGATCTGCGCGGCGCTGGGGATGTAAAGGTCCTCCAGCGTTGGCGAGAACGGCACCGGCGTGTGCGGCGGGCACACCATCTCGATACCCGCCTTGAGCGCGCCGAACGCCTGCTGTGCAACCTGCGCCGAGATATCGGTGGCGATATTGCAGCGCGGGCTGGCCTCGTCCACCACCACCAGCCGGCCGGTGTTCTCGACCGATTCCAGCACGGTGTCCATGTCCAGCGGCGAGAGCGTGCGCAGGTCGATCACTTCCGCCTCGATGCCCTCCTTGGCCAGCGTGGCGGCCGCTTCGAGCGAGCGATGCACCATCATCCCGTAGGTGACGATCGACACGTCCTTGCCGTCGCGCACGATATTGGCCTCGCCGAACGGGATCGCGTAGGCGCCTTCTGGCACCTCGCCCTCCAGGCCGTAGAGGTTCTTGTGCTCGCAGAAGATCACCGGGTCGTTGTCGCGGATCGCCTGGATCAGCAGGCCCTTGGTGTCGTACGGCGTGGACGGGCAGACCACCTTCAGCCCGGGGATATGCGTGAACAGCGGCGTCAGCATCTGGCTGTGCTGCGCGGCCGCGCGAAAGCCCGCGCCGACCATCGCGCGGATCACCACCGGGGTCTCGGCCTTGCCGCCGAACATGTAGCGGAACTTGGCCGCCTGGTTGAAGATCTGGTCGAAGCAAACGCCCATGAAGTCGATAAACATCAGCTCGGCGATCGGGCGCATGCCGCAGGCCGCGGCGCCGATGGCGGCGCCCACATAGGCGGATTCAGACAGCGGCGTGTCCAGCAGCCGGTCGCCATGCTTGGCGTACAGGCCCTTGGTCACGCCCAGCACGCCGCCCCAGGCGTCCTTCTCGCCGTCCGCGCCGGCGCCGCCGACGATGTCTTCGCCCAGCATGATGACGCTGGGGTCGCGGGTCATTTCCTGGTCGATCGCCTCGTTGATCGCCAGCTTGATGCTCAGTTTGCGAGCCATGGTTTGTCTCCTGATATTGGGTTAGCGCGTGGCGGATCAGTAGCTGACGTAGACGTCGGTGAGCAGGTCTTCGGGCCCGGGCTGCGGTGCGGCCTTGGCCTCCTGCACGGCGTGCTCGATCAGCGCGGCGACCTCGCGGTCGATCGCGTCGAGTTCTTCGCGCGCGACCACGCCGGCCTGGGTCACGGCGCGGCCAAACAGCTTCAGGCAATCCTTGTTGGCGCGGATATCGTCGAGTTCGCCGGCGGCGCGGTAGGTTTGCGCATCGCCCTCGAAGTGGCCGTAGAAGCGGACCATCTTGCATTCGAGCAGCGACGGCCCACCGCCTTCGCGCGCGCGCCGGATTACTTCGCCGGCCGCTTCATGGACGGCGAAGAAGTCGGTGCCGTCCACCGTCACGCCCGGGATGCCGAAGCCGGCGGCGCGGTCCACGTAGCTGTCCACCGCGGTGCCGTAATCGCGCGAGGTCGATTCGGCATAGCCGTTATTCTCGATCACGAAGATCACCGGCAGGTTCCACACCGCGGCCAGGTTCAGGCTTTCCAGGAAGGTGCCCTGGTTGGAGGCGCCGTCGCCGCAGAAGGTGATGCCGACCTCGCCCTTGCCGCGGAACTTGGCAGCCAGCGCGGCGCCGCAGATCAGCGGCGCGCCCGCGCCCAGGATGCCGTTGGCACCCATCATGCCCTTGGACAGGTCGGCGATATGCATCGAGCCACCCTTGCCATTGCACGACCCGCCCTTCTTGCCGTAGATCTCCTTCATCATCGCCACCGGATCGACGCCCTTGGCAATGCAGTGGCCGTGGCCGCGGTGCGTGCTGGCGATGCGGTCGCCATCGTTCAGGTGGTGCAGGATGCCGACGCCCGCGGCTTCCTCGCCCGCGTACAGGTGGACGAAGCCCGGGATGTCGCCGCGCCCGAAGTCCACGTGCAGGCGTTCTTCGAAATCGCGGATGGTGCGCATCTTCCGATACACCGTCAGCAACGTCTCCTTGTCGAGCGGCAGCGCGGCGGAATCTTGAGAAGCTCTGGCTGTCATGTCTGTCTCCTTCGTTTTCAGGTGTTGCACTTCAAGAAAGGGGAAAAGCGGGCGGACGCGGTGCCCGCGCGTCATCCCGCCGCGGCGGGCTGCGGCAGGCGGCGCATCAGTTGGTGGCGCGCGGCATGGCGCATGCAGGCCGCGACGTCGATGCTGCGAAAGGCGTGGTCATGCAGGGTGACGGTGACTTCGTCGTCCGGGCCGAAGGCCAGTTCGCGCTCGCCGTCCAGCGCGACAATGCCGCTGCGCTGGCGCACGCGATGGGGCCGGCCGTGTTCAAGCCGCTGCCAGCCGGCCACCGGCACGGTGCACATCAGGCCGGGCGCGATCGGCGCGCACAGGTCGAATTCGCCTTCGCCGGGGGCGGCCAGCTCGATCGCGAGGCCGCCCTCTTCGCGCCGGCCCACCGGCTCCAGCAGCCCGGCGATGGATGACAGGCCGATGGCCTCGGGGTCGGCAAAGGACACGTAGACGGCGGCAAGCGTGTCGGTCTTCCACAAGGCGCGCGCGCCGATGAAGTGCTCGTGCGAGATCACCGCATCCACCAGCGCAATATCGCGGCGAAAGCCGCCGTTGCCGTCGCGGATGACGATGTCGAGCCGCTTGTTCGACGCCAGCGCCTGCGCAGGGGGAATGCGGCCCGTGGCATAGAGGCCGGTGGCCAGCCCGATGATGGTGGGTTCGCGCATTTCGGGGTAGGCATTGTTGGTGCCGGTCGACAGGCCCGCGATCGGCACCGCGCCGCACTCGCGCACCACCGCGCGGTGAGTGCCGTCGCCGCCCAGCACGATGATGGCGGCCACGCCCGCATCGGCCATGCAGCGCGCGGCGCGCAGGGTGTCGTCAACGCGCGCGGTGACCGGCATGTCAAGGTAGTCGACCGCGGGCAGGCCCGAGTCCGGCCCCTGCCGGCGTGCCAGGTGCCGCGCCAGCATGACGCGCAGGCCTTCGCGGTCGGGCATCATCAGCACGCGCTCCACGCCGCAGGACGCCAGCGCGGCCAGCAGGCGCAGCACGATATTGACGCGGTCGGCCAGCTGCAGGCTGTTGGCGTTGGCGATCACGCGGCGGATGTCGCGCGCGGAAATCGGGTTGGCGATGATGCCGACCACTGGCGCGATCTGCGCGCTGGCGCCTGCTGCGTGCCCCATTGCCTGTCTCCTGTTGTCGTTGTCTTGCCAGGCGTATTTGCAATGGCTGTGCCAGTGCGCGCAGGCAGTGAAAACCGGGGAAACAGGGGCCTCAGCGGGGTCGGATCCGAGGGATTACCCCAAGGCGGCAGGGCAAAAACGACGCTGCGCTGTGACAGGTGTCACAGCGCAGGTGTACAGGGGATGGACAACCGTATCGCGGGGATGGCGCGCGTGCGCCGTGCTGCCTGCCGGCTTATGCGTCGGTGGGCTCCGGGCCGCCGTCGCGCCGGTTGGGCGACTGGATGCCGTAGCGCTCCATGCGCCGGTACAGCGTCATGCGGCTGACGCCGATCTGCCGCGCGACCGCGCTCAGGTTCCAGCCGGACGCGCGCAGGTACTGCATCAGCAGCATGCCTTCCGGCGGCAACTGGTGCGGATCGAACGGTGCTGCAGTGGGTGACTGCGCGGAACCTGGCTGCGGCAGGACGGCGGACGGTGCGGGTCCCGCCAGGCTGTCAGGCAGGTCCGGCACATCGATATAGCCGTCGGCGCAGACCGCGCGCGCGTACTCCAGCACGTTGCGCAGTTCGCGCAGGTTGCCGGGCCAGCGGTGGCGGTGCAACCGCTCGCGTGCCGCGGGCGACAGCGTGATCTCGCCGCCTTCTGCGCCCCCTTCCTGCAGCAGCTTGCGGACCAGCCAGTCCAGGTCGGTGCGTGCACGCAGCGGCGGCAGCGTGAAGCGCGCGCCGTTGAGGCGGTAGTACAGGTCCTCGCGGAAGCGCCCGTCGGCCACCAGCTGCTCCAGGCTGTGGTGCGTGGCGGAGATGACCCGCAGCCGCACCGGTACCGGCCGCGCGGCCCCGACAGGCAGCACTTCGCCCTCGGCCAGCACGCGCAGCAGCCGCGACTGCAGCTCGCGCGGCATGTCGCCGATCTCGTCCAGGAACAGCGTGCCGCCGTCGGCCTCCTGGATCAGGCCGCGCTTGCCGCGCGGGCCTGCGCCGGAGAAGCTGTTGGGCAGGTGCCCGAACAATTCGCTCTCAATCAGGGTTTCAGGGATCGCCGCGCAGTTCACCGCTACGAAGGGCCCGCCGCGGCGCGCGCTGGCAAGATGCAGCGCCTTGGCCAGGAACTCCTTGCCGCTGCCGGTCTCGCCGTGGATCAGCAGGTTGATGGGCGAATCGACCAGGCGCGCCGCGCGCTGCAACTGCTGCTGCAGCGCGGCATCGCCGCCAGTCAGCGCCGCCAGGGCATCCGGCATCGCCGCCTGCGTTTCGGCGGGCGGCGCCTGCCAGCGCAGCGCGGGCGGCAACACGCTCAGGTACAGCAGGCCGCCGCTGCGGGTCAGCGCCACCAGGCGCTGCTCGCTCGGGCGCGAATAGACATAGTGGCCCAGGTCTTCCAGGCGCGCGTCGAACAGCGTCTCGAACCGCTGGCCCAGCACGGTGGCGCCCGGTGCGCCACCCAGCTCACCTTCCAGCATCAGCCGGGCGCGGTGGTTGTGGCCGACGATGCGGCCGGCCTCGTCAAGCGCCAGCAGGTATTCGGGATTGACGTCGACGAACTCCGGCGCCACGTTCAGCTTCAGGATCCAGTCGCGGCGGTGCGCGCGCAGGAAGTTGGCGTTCTCGATATGCGCGGCATAGATGCGCACCATCTGCAGCGCCAGCCCCTGGCTGTCCTTGGCCTGCGGCGAGGTCAGCGCGGAGATGTCAAGGATGGCGTGCAGGTTGCCGTGCGTGTCGAACAGCGGCGCGGCGGTGCAGGTCAGCGGGATATGGGTGGCATCGAAATGGTCGGCCTGGTGCACCGTCAGCGCCTGGCCCGTGGCCAGCGCAGTGCCGACCGCGCAGGTGCCGGCGCCGCTCTCGCTCCACTCGGCGCCCAGGTACAGGCCCGCGTGGCGCAGCGCGGCATCGCTGCGGGCTTCGCCGATATAGTCGACGGTCACGCCCTGCGCATCGGTCAGCAGCACCACATAGCCCAGGCCCGCGACCTGGCCGTACAGGCTCTGCAGGCCGTGGCGCGCGATGCGCGCGAAGTCGTCGATACGTTCCTGGTGCTCGCGCAGGCGCGGCTGCGGCAGGATGCGCGCCTCCTGCATGCGCGACGGATCCAGGCCGTACTGGTGCACGCAGCGGCGCCATGAGTTCTGGATGATGGCGTCGTGCGCGATCCGGTCCGCAAGCACGGCCGGCGGGGCAAGGTATGTGGTGGCCTGGACCACCGTCTCGATGTGCTCGCGTTGCCGCAGGTCCATCGTTGTCTCCTGTCGTCGCTGCCGTCGGCCCCATGGGTGATGAATGGGGTGGTGGATCGGGCGGACTGTCGGGCGCGTGCTGCGGGAGCCGTGCCTCTGTGTCTCGGGCCTTCTAATGTATCCGAGCGGATCGACGGTGCGCAAACAGGATTAGGGGAGGCGCGCTCACGGGCGCACGCCGCAAGTGCGGCGCACGCCATACCGGAGCATCGCAGGCGCTCAGAGCGCTGATGAGGTCTTCAGGCTGCGCGCAGCATCGGCGGCGATGGCGAACGAGCGCAGGCGCGCCTGGTGGTCATGGATCTGCCCGGCCAGCATCAGCTCGTCCGGGCGCAGGTCATCGACAAAGCGCTGCATGCCGGCACGCACGGTGTCGGGATCGCCCACCACGGAGCACGCCAGCGAGCGGCGGATATGGTCGGCCTCGCTCTCGGTCCACAGCGATTCGATATCGTCCACCGGCGCGCGCAGCTGCCCCGGAGTGCCGCGCACCAGCGCCAGGAACTGCTGCTGCAACGAGCTGAACAGCCGGCGCGCCTGGTCGCCGGTCTCGGCCGCAAACACGTTCAGGCCCAGCATCACATAAGGCCGGTCCAGCGCTTCGGAAGGCCGGAAGGTGCGCCGGTACAGGTCCACCGCCTGGCGCATGAAGCCCGGCGCAAAGTGCGAGGCAAAGGCGAACGGCAGGCCCATCGCCGCGGCCAGCTGCGCGCTGAACAAGCTCGAGCCCAGCAACCAGATCGGCACCTTGAGCCCTGCGCCGGGCACCGCGCGCAGGCGCTGGCCGGGGCGCACGTCGTCGAAATAGGCCTGCAGTTCTTCCACGTCCTGCGGGAAGGTATCGGCGCTGTCGGCCGACAGGTGGCGGCGCAAGGCGCGCGCGGTGGCCTGGTCGGTGCCGGGCGCGCGGCCCAGGCCCAGGTCGATGCGGCCCGGGTAGAGCGAGGCCAGCGTGCCGAACTGCTCGGCGATCACCAGCGGCGAATGGTTGGGCAGCATCACGCCGCCCGAACCCACGCGGATGGTCCTGGTGCCGTTGGCGACATAGCCGATCAGCACGGCGGTGGCGGCACTGGCAATGCCGGGCATGTTGTGATGCTCGGCCAGCCAGTAGCGGTGGTAGCCCAGCTGCTCGGCATGGCGGGCCAGGTCGAGCGAGTTGCGCATGGCCTGGCCGGCATCGCTGCCTTCAGGGATGGGGGCCAGGTCCAGCACGGACCAGGCAACGCCTGCGCCGTTGGGGATAGAGTCGTGATTCATGTGGTGGATGGCGGGCGGCTGGTGCCGCACGCGGGCAATGCGTATGGCTCGCTATCTTAGTGACCCCGGCGCGATCGTGCTGGCGGCCTGATCGCGGCCCTTCGGGCGGCGTGGGTATAGTCGGGGGTCGGGGGCACGAAAGATTGAGTCGCGCCGCGCTTGCCCGTACCATGCAGCCCGATGCGAAGGAACAAGCGGTCAACTACCCCGGCCTAAAGGCCGGAGCTTGAAAGGCAACTGACAAGCTCGGGTTGACCAGGCAAAGCGGTAACCA
>NZ_JBWKQZ010000061.1:0-13089 GCF_059419025.1 Cupriavidus sp. GW821-FHT07C08 | reverse complement strand
TTGCACGAAATCACCGAAATGTATCGGATCTTCCAGAAAAACGAGTAAGCCGCCGGAAGTTGTGGGTAAAGGCAAGCGCAGGCGGGAGAGGGGAGCAAACCATCAATCTTCCCGGCGCAGGTGCGGGAACAGGATGACGTCGCGGATATTCGGGCTGTCCGTCAGCAGCATCACCAGGCGGTCGATGCCGATGCCGCAGCCGCCCGTCGGGGGCATGCCGTATTCCAGCGCGCGGATATAGTCGGCGTCGAAGTACATGGCTTCTTCATCGCCGGCGTCCTTCTGCTCGACCTGCTTGCGGAAGCGGTCGGCCTGGTCTTCGGCATCGTTCAGCTCCGAGAAGCCGTTGGCGATCTCGCGGCCGGTGATGAACAGCTCGAAGCGCTCGGTGATGCCCGGCACCGTGTCCGAAGCGCGCGCCAGCGGCGAGACCTCGACCGGGTAGTCGACGATAAAGGTCGGCTCCCACAGCTGGCTTTCCGCGGTTTCCTCGAACAGCACCAGTTGCAGCGTGCCCAGGCCGGCGTTGAGGAACTGCGGCGCGTTGGTGTTGACGCCGAACTTCTTCAGCTCGGTGCGCAGGAACCCGGCATCGGCCAGTTGCGCATCGGTGTACTGCGGCGCGAACTTCTGGATCGCCTGGCAGATGGTCAGGCGATGGAACGGCTTGGACAGGTCCAGCTCGCGGTCCTGGTACGTCAGCACGGCGCTGCCGCGCGCATCGATGGCGGCCTTGCGGATCAGGTCCTCGGTGAAGTCCATCAGCCAGCGGTAGTCCGTGTAGGCCGCGTAGAACTCCATCATGGTGAACTCGGGGTTGTGGCGCGGGCTCACCCCCTCGTTGCGGAAGTTGCGGTTGATCTCGAACACGCGCTCGAAGCCGCCCACGACCAGGCGCTTCAGGTACAGCTCGGGCGCGATGCGCAGGAACATCTGCATGTCCAGCGCATTGTGGTGCGTGATGAAGGGCTTGGCCGCGGCGCCGCCCGGGATCGGGTGCAGCATCGGCGTTTCCACTTCCATGAAGCCGGCATCGGCCATATGGCGGCGCAGCGACGAGATCGCGTTGGTGCGGGCGCGGAAGGTGTTGCGCGTTTCCGGCGACACGATCAGGTCGACATAGCGCTGGCGGTACTTCATTTCCTGGTCGGCCAGACCGTGGAACTTGTCCGGCAGCGGGCGCAGCGCCTTGGACAGCAGGCGCAGCTCGCGCACCTGCACCGACAGCTCGCCCTTGTTGGTGCGGAACAGCTCGCCGCGGGCGCTGATGATGTCGCCCAGGTCCCAGTGCTTGAAGGCCGCGTAGACCTCTTCGCCGACCTTGTCGCGGGTGATGTAGAACTGGATCTGGCCGCTGCCGTCCTGCACCGTGGCAAAGCTGGCCTTGCCCATCACGCGCTTGAGCATCATGCGCCCGGCGATGGCGACTTCGACCGGCGCGGCCTCGAGCGTGGCCTGCTCGGTCTCGGCGTACTGCGCCTGCAGCGCGGCGGCCTGGTGGGAGGGGCGGAAATCGTTGGGGAAGGGCACGCCCTGCTGGCGCAGCGCGGCCAGCTTCTCGCGCCGCTCCGCGATGATCTTGTTCTCGTCGACGGCGGGGGTGTCTGCGGCGGCTGGCTTGGCCTGGGCGCGGTTCGGTTCAGTCATGATGTCTTGTCGGATCGCGCGCGGTGCTGCCGCGCGCGGATTCAGATGGCTTGATGAGTGCGGCTTAGTAGTTGCGGAGATCGTCCAGCTCGGTGCTGCCGAAATCCGGGCGGTGCAGGTAGGCGACGATGCGGCCGGCGGTTTCCTCGGCCGACGCCAGCTGTTCGTTGGCTTTCAGCTCGCGGAAGCGCTGCACCTGGGCGAAGTCGGCATTGCGGATGGTGGCCTGCATGCCGGTGTCGATCACCCCCGGGGCCAGCGCCACGGCGCGCACGGTGCGCGGGGCTTCGGCCTGGGCGTACTCGGCGTTGACCGAGCGCATGAACATGTCCAGGCCGGCCTTGCCGGCGCAGTATGCGCTCCAGCCTTCGACCGGGCGCCGCGCCGCGCCGGAGGAGATCGCCAGCACCTTGCGCGGGCAGTCGAACTTCTCGGTGCGCTCCAGGAACGCAGCGGTCATCGTCATCGGCGCCGCCAGGTTGGTCAGCAGGTGCGGCACCAGGGTCTTTTCCTGCAGGCGCGCGACCGGGCCGATCGGCTCGACCACGCCGGCGTTCAGGATCAGCGTGGCGCTGGTCGGCGGGATGTCGAGCGTATCGAGCACGCTGGCGAGCCAGGTGGCGGCGGGGCCGGCCTGCGACAGGTCCTGCAGGTGCCAGGCCACCGGCACGCCGCTCAAGGTGGCGATGCGCTCCAGCTCGCTGTTGCGGCTGCGCGCCACGCAGATCAGGCGGTTGCCCGGCACGAGCAGGGCATTGGTCAGTGCCGCGCCCAGCCCGCGCGAGGCGCCGGTGATGATGTAGAGGTGATTGGCTTCGCTCATGGTGCCCCGGTCGGAGATGTCGCCCTGCCGCCGTGTCGGTGTGGCGCGGGCGGCGGTACAGCGGTGGATGGATTGCTGTGCCGCCGCCGGCCGCGCCGGCAGGGCGGACGGCGGGTACTGCCTTACAGTCCCTGCTTGAGGCTGGCCTCGATGAACGGGTCCAGGTCGCCGTCCAGCACCTTCTGGGTGTTGGACATTTCCACGTTGGTGCGCAGGTCCTTGATGCGGCTCTGGTCCAGCACGTAGGAGCGGATCTGGTGGCCCCAGCCCACGTCGGTCTTGCCGGCTTCGAGCTTGTCGGCCTCGGCCTGGCGCTTGCGCATCTCGTGCTCGTACAGGCGCGATTTCAGCATCGACATGGCTTCGGCACGGTTGCGGTGCTGCGAGCGGTCGTTCTGGCACTGCACCACGATACCGGTCGGGATGTGCGTGATCCGCACGGCCGAATCGGTCTTGTTGATGTGCTGGCCGCCCGCGCCCGAAGCGCGGTAGGTGTCCACGCGCAGGTCCGCCGGGTTGACCGCGACCTCGAACGAATCATCCACCTCGGGGTAGACGAACACCGACGAGAACGAGGTATGGCGCCCGCCCGACGAATCGAACGGCGACTTGCGCACCAGGCGGTGCACGCCGGTTTCCGTACGCAGGTAGCCGAAGGCGTATTCGCCCTCGATCTTGATGGTCGCGCTCTTGATGCCGGCCACGTCGCCTTCGGACTCTTCCAGCACCTCGGCCTTGAAGCCCTTGCGCTCGCAGTACTTCAGGTACTGGCGCAGCAGCATCGAGGCCCAGTCGCACGCTTCGGTGCCGCCGGCGCCGGCCTGGATGTCGATAAAGGCGTTGGCCTGGTCCATCTCGCCCGAGAACATGCGGCGGAATTCCATGCCCGCGACGATCTCCTCGAAGCCCTTGACGTCGGCCTCGATCGCTTCGAGCGTATCGTCGTCGCCTTCTTCCCTGGCGAGCTCAAACAGCTCTTCGGCGCCGCTGAGGTCGTCGGTGAGCTTGCTGAGCACGCTTACCACGCCCTCGATTGCCTTCTTTTCCTTGCCGAGGTCCTGGGCCCGCTTGGGGTTGTTCCAGACGTCGGGGTCTTCCAGCAAACCGTTGACTTCGTCCAGCCTTCCTACTTTGACATCGTAGTCAAAGATACCCCCGTAGATCTTCCGTCCGGGAACGGAGATCGGAGATGGCACCGGAGATGGCGTTGAGGCGTTCTGCTTCCATGATGTTCCTGCGCTTAGAAAACCCCGAATTATAGCGGATCGGCGCGGCAACCCGGGGCTTGCGGGCCGCCTCGGGCGGGCCGCGGACCGAACGGAATGGCCGCCGCGCGGTCTATCCGCCGGTGCCGGGCGACGCACGCGGCGATAATACGGGTCGCAAGCCGCTCCCCGGCAAGACAGAGAACAGGGACGAATGACGCAAACCAGACATGACATCGAGCCAGGCCGGCGCCGCGCGCTGGGCCTGCTGCTGGCCGCCGCGGCCGCGGTCGCGGCCGGCTGCGGCACCACGGGCGGGCCCGTGCCGGACGGCTACTACCGCGTTGAGCGCGGCGACACGCTGTATTCGATCGCGCGCAAGCACCGCCGCAGTGTGCGCGACCTGACCCGCTGGAACAGCGACATCACAAGCCCCAGCCAGATCGAGGTGGGCCAGCTGGTCCGCGTGCGGCCGCCGGGTGGCAGCGCCCCGGCCTCCACCGGCACCGACCAGACCGTGACCGATACGCCGCGCGTCGACAGCGGCTCGTCCAGGCCGCCCGCCAGCGGCATCCGCCTGCAGTGGCCGGCCGATGGCCGCGTCACCGGAGGCTACGCGCCGCCGGGCAGCAAGGGCCTGCGCATTGCCGTGCCAGCCAATGGCACGGTGCGCGCCGCCGCCGCGGGGCGCGCCATCCACGTCGGCAACCTGCGTGGCTACGGCATGCTGGTGATCGTCAAGCACAACGACGACTGGCTGACCGTCTACGGCAACCTCGACCAGCCGCTGGTCACCGAGGGCGCCTCAATCGCGGCCGGACAGGACGTGGGCCGCATGGGCGCCAGCGCGAGCGAGCTGCATTTCGAGGTGCGCGGCAACGGCAAGCCGGTCGACCCGATGGCCTACCTGCCGTCGCGCGGCTAAACGGGGCTAACGCCCCCCGGAGCACGCTACTGCGCGTGCTCGATCACCAGCTGCACGCGGGTGACGCCATTGAAGGTGTTGTTGTCGAGCCGGTAGGCCACCTGCGCGCTGGCACCGAGCGAGTCGGCGTGGTTGAACCAGATCGCGTCGAAGCGCTGGCCGCCGCGCCCCAGCTGGAGCTTCAGGTGCTTGCCCTTGAGCACGCTCTGGCGCAGCACGTCGAACTCGCCGCAGAAGGTCGGCGCCGGGAAGCCCTGGCCCCACACCTGCTGCTCCAGCAGGGTGACGAATTCCGGGCTGAAGCACTGGTCCTCGATATCGCCGTCGGTCTCGATCACGCGCGCCAGCTGGTCATCGGTCAGCCATTCGCGGCCGACCGCCTCAAAGGCCTCCTGGAACTCGGCAAAGCGCTCTGTGCGCACGGTCAGCCCGGCCGCCATGGCGTGGCCGCCGAACTTGAGCAGCATGCCGGGATGGCGCTTGGACACCAGGTCCAGCGCATCGCGCAGGTGGAAGCCGGGGATCGACCGGCCCGAGCCCTTGACCGTCGTCTCGTCGCCGGGGGCGAAGGTGATGGTGGGGCGGTGGAACTTGTCCTTGAGTCGCGACGCCACGATGCCGATCACGCCCTGGTGCCAGGTGTCGTTGAACACGCTGACGGTAAAGCGCGCCGACGGGTCCGGGCCGGCCAGCGGCTGCTCCAGGATCTGCAGCGCCTCCTGCTGCATGCCGGCCTCGATGTCGCGCCGCTCGCGGTTCATGCCGTCCAGCTCCTGGGCGATCTCCCAGGCGCGGTTGGCATCTTCGGTCAGCAGGCATTCAATGCCCAGCGACATGTCCGCCAGCCGGCCGGCCGCGTTCAGGCGCGGACCCAGCCCGAAGCCCAGGTCGAAGGTATTGGCGCGCGCCGCCTCGCGCCCCGCGGCACGGAACAGCGCCGCCACGCCCGGCTGCATCCGTCCGGCGCGCATGCGGCGCAGGCCCTGCGCCACCAGGATGCGGTTGTTGGTGTCCAGCTTGACCACGTCGGCCACCGTGCCCAGCGCCACCAGGTCCAGCAGCGTCTGCAGCGGCGGCTGCGTGGCCTGGGTATAGACGCCGCGCTGGCGCAGTTCCGCGCGCAACGCGAGCAGCACATAGAACATCACGCCCACGCCCGCCAGGTTCTTGCTGGGGAATTCGCAGCCCGGCTGGTTCGGGTTGACGATCACCGCGGCCTGCGGCAGTTCAGATCCCGGCAGGTGGTGGTCGGTCACCACCACGTCGATGCCCAGCGCATTGGCCGCGGCCACCCCGTCGACGCTGGCGATGCCGTTGTCGACCGTGACGATCACGTCCGGCTGCTGCCTGGCCGCGAGCGCCACGATCTCCGGGGTCAGGCCGTAGCCGTACTCGAAGCGGTTCGGCACGATGTACTCCACCCGTGCGCCCAGCATGCGCAGTCCGCGCACGCCCACCGCGCAGGCGGTGGCGCCGTCGCAGTCATAGTCGGCCACGATCAGCAGGCGCTTGCCGGCGGCGATGGCATCAGCCAGGTAGGCCGCGGCGTGGCCGATGCCCTTCATGGCCGCGGGCGGCACCAGTTCGGGCAAGTCGGTGGCAAGCTCGGCGGCGCGGGCCACGCCGCGCGCGGCCAGGATGCGGGCCAGCGTGGGGTGGAGGCCGGCGGCGGCCAGCGAGCTGGCGTGTTCGGGGGAAAACTGGCGGATGGCGATCCGGGTCATGGGCGGGGCGGCAGGTGATGTTTCGGTAGGGGCGGCGCGTGTCAGGCGGCTTCAGGCAGATTTATGCGGCATAGGCGAGGTCGGACAGCAGCGCGCGCCAGTCGCCGCGCTGGCCCATGCCGCGCCAGAACTTGCGCAGGTCGGCGCGGCGCACGGTGAACTCGGCAAAGTGGTTCTCGCCGCCCAGCACCAGCGTGATGGCGCCGACCTGGCCGGCCACCAGCGCTTCCAGCGCCGGCGCGAACCAGTCGGCATCCAGGGCATGCATGCGGTCCAGCCACAGGCCCCAGTCTTCGGCGATATGGGCTTCGGTGGCGCTGTCGAGCAGGGCCAGCACCGTGCCCTCCGTTCCGGCGGTGCCGGCGAGGCCGGCCGGCACCGGCAGCACGCGGCTGCCGGCGGCCAGCGCCAGCCCGCTCAGGAAGGGATCGTTGCTCAGCACCGTATCGGCCAGCCGCGGCACCGGCTGCAGCGCGCCGCCGCCGTACAGCCAGACCGAGTTGACCGGCGCCTCGCCAGCGGCCTCGCGGGTCTGGTTGACGCGGTGGTCATGCCAGGTCATCTGGATCTCGTTCTGCAGGCGGCGCCAGTCGCGGGCGCGCTCGCCGGCCTGCATCCAGATATCGATATTGCGGCCCGCCGCGCGCAGCGGCGTGGTCGCCTCCAGCAGGCCGAATGCGGCCTCGGGCAGGTACCAGCGCTGCGGGCAGGGCGATTCCAGTGCGATGCCCGATTCCACCAGCAGTGCGTCGATGGCGGCGCGCAGGGCCGTGGCTTCCTGCGGCCGGATGCCCAGCTGGGCGGGCGGCATCAGCACCAGGTGATCGCGCGCGGCGTGGATGTGCACCGGCTGCAGGCAGGTCCAGGACTGGCCATCGGCGCTGGCGGGGACGGCGGCGTCACTGTCGGCGAGCCGCATATAGGGCGCCAACGGCACCCGGACCGGGTCCAGCCCCGCCTTGCTCGCCAGCCAGCGCTCCTGCGGCAGGGTGCGCAGGAAGGGGTCTTCATGCCGCTCGCGCGGGCCGGGCTCGGCCCGGGTCAGCAACTTTCCGAGCGCCGGCAGCTCCAATTGCCGCAGCAGCGCGCCGGGAACGACATCGTCCCGGCCGTCGTCGCCGGCGCCTGGCGGGACGGAAAAGGGCACAATCAGGGTCAGGTGCGTCATCATGGTGGCGAGATTGTAAACTCCCGGCTGGCCGGCGCCAGTCTTGCGAGAGGCAGGCGGCGCACCCGACGGCCCGCATGCGTGCCGCCGGCGCCCCTCCACCGGGCACCGGCGCTTTCCCGAAACAACAGGAATCCTCTTGAACTTTCCCTACGAGTGGCAGATCGGCTGGCGATATACCCGCGCAAGCAAGCGCGCCAGCCGCAATACCTTCATTTCGTTCATCTCGATGATCTCGATGTTCGGGATCGCCCTTGGCGTGGCCGCGCTGATCGTGGTGCTGTCGGTGATGAACGGGTTCCAGAAGGAAGTGCGCGACCGCATGCTGTCGGTGCTGGCGCATATCGAAGTGATCGGCCCGTCGGCGCTGCCGGACTGGCAGAAGACCGCGGCCGAGGCCTTGCAGAACAAGGAAGTGGTCGGCGCCGCGCCCTATGTCGCGGCCCAGGCCATGCTGACCCGCGACGACGCCGTGCGCGGCGTGCTGCTGCGCGGCGTGGAGCCGTCGCAGGAGCCCAAGGTGTCGGACATTGGCAGCCAGTTCCGGGCCGGCAGCATGACGGCGCTGGCGCCGGGCGGCTTCGGCATTGCGCTGGGCAACGAGCTGGCCAACGCCATGGGCGTGCAGGTCGGCGACAAGGTCACGCTGGTGGCGCCGCAGGGCACCATGACGCCGGCGGGCGTGCTGCCGCGGCTCAAGCAGTTCACGGTGGTGGGCGTGTTCTCGTCCGGGCATTTCGAGTTCGACAGCGCGCTGGCGCTGATCAACATGCACGACGCCGAGACCCTGTTCCGCCTGAGCGGCCCTACCGGCGTGCGCCTGAAGCTGCAGGACATGCAGCGCGCGCCGCAGGTGGCCAACGAGCTGGCCGGCACCATGTCGGGCGAGCTCTACCTGCGCGACTGGTCCAAACAGAACCGCAACTGGTTTGCCGCGGTGCAGACCGAGAAGCGCATGATGTTCATCATCCTGACGCTGATCATCGCGGTGGCGGCATTCAACCTGGTGTCCACGCTGGTGATGACCGTCACCGACAAGCAGGCCGATATCGCCATCCTGCGCACCATGGGCGCGCAGCCGGGCTCGATCATGAAGATCTTTATCGTGCAGGGCGTGGCCATCGGCTTTATCGGCACCATCCTGGGCGTGGCCGGCGGCACGCTGATCGCCACCAATATCGACGTGATCGTGCCTTTCATCGAGCGGCTGCTGCACGTGCAGTTCCTGCCGCGCGACATCTATTTCATCAGCGAACTGCCTTCGGATCCCCGCGTGAACGACATCGCCACCATCGGCATCATTTCCTTTGTGCTGGCCACGCTGGCCACGCTCTATCCCAGCTGGCGTGCCGCCCGCGTCAACCCGGCGGAGGCGCTGCGCTATGAGTGAAGCCGTGTTGCACGCCGATACCCCCACGCCCGCCGCGGACCAGCCGCGCACCGGCTCGCCGGTGCTGGTGGCCGAGGGCCTGACCAAGCGTTTCCGCCAGGGCGAACTCGACGTGGACGTGCTGCGCGGCGTCGACGTGCGCGTCAATGCCGGCGAGAAGGTTGCCATCGTCGGCGCCTCGGGCTCGGGCAAGAGCACGCTGCTGCATGTGCTGGGCGGGCTGGATGAGCCCGACTCCGGCCGCGTCGCGCTGCTCGGCAAGCCCTTCACGGCGCTGCGTGAGCGCGAGCGCAACGTGGTGCGCAACCGCCAGCTGGGCTTCGTCTACCAGTTCCACCACCTGCTGCCGGAATTCACCGCGCTGGACAACGTGGCGATGCCGATGCGCATCCGCGGCCTGACCCAGCATGACGCGCGCGGCGTGGCGCAGGCCATGCTGGAGCGCGTGGGCCTGGGCGGGCGCGCGAAGCACCGCCCGGGCGAGCTGTCCGGCGGCGAGCGCCAGCGCGTGGCCATCGCGCGCGCGCTGGTAGGGCAGCCGGCCTGCGTGCTGGCCGACGAACCCACCGGCAATCTCGACGACCACACCGCCGGCGGCGTCTATGACCTGATGCTGGAACTGTCGCGCACGCTCGGCACCAGCTTCATCATCGTAACCCACGACCTGGACCTGGCCGGCCGCTGCGACCGCGTGCTGCGGCTGCGCGACGGGCACCTGCACCAGGAACGCTGAGCCGGGCCGGCCCATGTGGATCGACACTCATTGCCACCTCGACGCCAGCGAGTTCGACGCTGACCGCCAGCAGGTGGCCAACGCGGCCGAGGCCGCCGGCGTGCGCGGCATCGTGGTGCCGGCGGTGGCCGTGTGGAACTTCGAGGCCGTGCGCGCGCTGGCGCGCCACGATGCGCGCTGCGTCTATGCGCTCGGCATCCATCCGCTGTGCTCGCCCGGCGCCGGCCAGGCCGACCTTGACACGCTGCGGCGCGAGGTGGCGGCCAGCATGGGCGACCCGCGCTTTGTCGGCATCGGCGAGATCGGGCTCGACTTCTTCGTCGCGGGGCTGGATGCGGAGCACCAGACCTGGCTCTACGCGGAGCAGCTGAAGATCGCGCGCGAATTTGACCTGCCGGTGCTGCTGCATGTGCGCAAGTCGCAGGACCAGGTTGGCGCGCAGCTGCGCAAGCTGGGCGTGAAGCGCGGCATTGCCCACGCCTTCAACGGCAGCAATGAACAGGCGCGGCGCTTTGTCGAGCAGGGCCTGAAGCTCGGCTTCGGCGGCAATGTCACCTTCAGCCGTGCGCGGCAGATCCGCCGGCTGGCGACGGAACTGCCGCTGGAGGCGCTGGTGCTGGAAACCGATGCGCCCGACATGGCGCCGGCGTGGCTGTCTGACGATCAGTTCGGCGAACAGCACAAGGCGCGCAACACGCCCGCGGAGGTGGCGGGCGTGGCGCGTGTGATGGCTGAATTGCGTGGCATCGATGCGATGACGCTGGCGCAGGCGACATGGCGCAATGCCATGGATGCGATGCCGCGGCTGGCAGCGTTTGCGGACACCATGGCGCCCCCGGTTTCCGCCGGACACACAACTTCCAATTCTTCTTGACGGGCTGGCAAGCTCGGCGCGTCCCGGCGCGGGTACAACTCCGGCTATGCAAGATCAGCCGGGGGAGGTGCCGTGCGTCGGTTCGTGGTGGCATTCGTCGCGGGATGCTGGCTGCTGCAGCAGCAGTCAACGCTGCCGCAGCAGGATGGCTTGCGCCTGGGCGCCGTGGTGCTGGTCTTGGCCGCGCTCGGCATGGTCGTGTGGGGCAGGCGGCTGCATGTGGCGGCGCATGGCCTGGCGCTTGCCGGGCTGGCGTTCGGTGCCGCCTTCTGCTGGGCGGCATGGCGGGCCGAACTGCGCATGCGCGACTGGCTGCCGGCCACGCTGGAGGCGCGCGATCTCGACGTGCGCGGCGTAGTGTCGGGGCTGCCGGCGGATGCCGCCACCGGGACGCGTTTTGCTTTCACTGTTGAGCAGGGTGAAGCGGGCCAGCCTCTGCCGCGCCGCGTGATCCTCAACTGGCGTGGCGCGCCGCCCGACCTGCGTCCCGGGCAGCGCCTCACGCTGACCCTACGCCTGCGGAGTCCGCGCGGGCTGGCCAATCCTTTCGGTTCTGACTACGCCTACTGGCTGCTGGCGCAAGGCTACGGCGCCACCGGCTATGTGCGCAGTGCGCAGGGCCCACTCCAGGATGCGTCAGGAGAGCGGCTGGCGTGGCAAATAGAAGCCTGGCGCGCCGCCGTGCGCGATCACCTGCGCGCGGCACTGCCGGCCGATGCGCGCTTCGGTCCGGTGCTGATCGCGCTGGTCATTGGCGACCAGCGCGGCATCGACGCGGACGACTGGCAGCTGTTCCGGCGCACCGGCGTCAGCCACCTGGTCGCGATCTCCGGTCTGCATATCACCATGATCGCCGGCATGGCGGCGTCGCTTGCCGGGCTGCTGTGGCGGCATTCGTTCGGACTCGGCCGCTGGCTGCGCCGGCCGCTGCCGCTGTGGCTGCCGGCCCGGCAGGCCGCGCTGGTGGCGGCCGTGGCCAGTGCGCTGGCTTACGGCCTGCTGGCCGGCATGCAGATCCCGGCGCTGCGCACCGTGGCCATGCTCTGCGTGGCGGCCATTGCGGTGTGGGGTGCGCGTGCGCCGCCCGCCTCGGTGGTGCTGGCCTGGGCGGCGCTGGTGGCATTGCTGCTCGATCCGTGGGCGGTGATGTTGCCCGGCTTCTGGCTGTCCTTCGGCGCGGTGGCGGTGATCTTCTTCGCGGCCCGGCCCGGGCGGGATGCTTCGACGCAAGGGCGTTGGCAACGCCTGCGTTCCACGCTCGCCGCCGGGGCGCGCACGCAGTGGGCCGTGACTATCGGGCTGGTGCCGCTGACGTTGCTGTTGTTCGGCCAGGTATCGGTGGTGTCGCCGTTGGCCAATGCGGTGGCGATCCCGGTCGTCAGCCTGCTGGTGACGCCGCTGGCATTGCTCGGCGCGGCCTTGCCGATGGCGCTGGCCGGGCCGGTGCTGGCGGTGGCCCACCTGGCCATGGTGGCGCTGGCCGCGGTGCTGGGCTGGCTTGCCGCGCTGCCATGGGCGATGTGGGAAGCTGCCAGCGCGGGGCCGTTGGCGCTGGTGCTGGCCGCGGTCGGGGTCGGATTGCTGGTCGCGCCGGTCGCCACCGCGCGCGTGCGCCTGCATGGCGGGCTGCTGATGCTGCCGATGTTGCTGGCGCGCGGCCTGCCGGTTGCGCATGGCGAGTTCCGCGCCGTGATGCTGGACGTGGGGCAGGGCACGGCGGTGCTGGTGCGGACGCGCGCGCATGCGCTGCTGTATGACGCCGGGCCGGCCTATGGGTCGGGATCCAGCGCCGGTGCGCAGGTGGTGGTGCCGTTGCTGCGGGGCGAGGGGATCGGCCGGCTCGATCACCTGATGGTCAGCCATGAGGACACCGACCATGCCGGCGGCGTGGCGGACGTCGCGGCGGCGATGGCCGTGGCCGCGCAGCACCGGTGCCCCAGTCGGTCACGTTCTGCTTGGGGCGGCGGCAAATGACTGGCCGCCATGCGCGGCGGGCCAGCAATGGGAGTGGGACGGCGTGCGCTTTACCGTGCTGCATCCGCTCGCGGAGCAGGCGCAGCAGGCCGCCATTGCCAGCAATGCGCGCAGCTGCGTGCTGCGCGTGGATGCGGCGGCGCACAGCCTGCTGCTGACCGGTGATATTGGCGTGGCGCAGGAGCGTGCATTGATCGAGAGATTGCCGGCCGAGGCGCTGCGTGCCGACGTGCTGGTGGTGGCCCACCATGGCAGCGGCACCTCTTCCGGCGCAGCCTGGCTGGAGGCGGTGCGCCCGTCGGCGGCGGTGTTCCAGCTGGGTTATGCCAACCGCTATCGCCACCCGACTGGCGAAGTGTGGGAGCGCTACGGCCGCGCCGGTATCCTGCGCTACCGGACCGATGAAACCGGTGCGGTGACCATGGACACTGCGCCCGGGGGCTTTGCGTTGTCGATGTTCCGGCAGGCGCAGCCGCGCTACTGGCGGGCGCGACCGCCGGCGCCGCGTTAGTGTCCTGTTCCGTAGATAACTTGCCGAAATGAAATCGCCCAGTTGGTCGTCAGGCTAGGCGCGAGGAGGCGCCATAGCCGTAGCTATGGCAACGACGAGCAACGACGCATGGCGG
>NZ_JBWKQZ010000060.1:0-18974 GCF_059419025.1 Cupriavidus sp. GW821-FHT07C08 | reverse complement strand
GCCAGCAGGATGTGCTCGCGCGTTTGCGGCATCGGGCCGTCAGCGGCCGAGCAAACCAGGATGGCGCCGTCCATCTGGGCGGCACCCGTGATCATGTTCTTCACATAGTCAGCGTGGCCCGGGCAGTCAACGTGCGCGTAGTGGCGGTTGGCCGTTTCGTACTCGACGTGGGCGGTATTGATGGTAATACCGCGTGCCTTTTCTTCCGGCGCTGCGTCGATTTCGTCGTACTTCTTGGCGGCACCGCCAAACTTGGCTGCCAGCACCGTGGCGATTGCCGCGGTCAGCGTGGTCTTGCCATGGTCAACGTGACCGATCGTACCAACGTTCACGTGCGGCTTGGTCCGCTCGAACTTTTCCTTTGCCATTTTTCAGCTCCTAATGGAATTCAGTCTTGTCGATTCATCACGCCGCCGCGCCCCACGAGGGGTGCGGCGGCAAACAGCTTATTACTTGCCCTTGGCCGTCATCACGGCTTCGGCGATGTTCTTCGGTGCTTCAGCGTAGTGCTTGAATTCCATGGTGTACGTGGCGCGGCCTTGCGTGGCCGAGCGCAGCGACGTGGAATAACCGAACATTTCCGACAGCGGGACTTCGGCCTTGATGATCTTGCCGCCGCCCACCATGTCGTCCATGCCCTGCACGATGCCGCGGCGGGACGACAGGTCGCCCATCACGGTACCCGTGTAGTCTTCCGGCGTTTCCACTTCCACGGCCATCATCGGCTCGAGCAGAACCGGGCTGGCCTTGCGCATAGCTTCCTTGAAAGCCATCGAGCCGGCCATGCGGAACGCGTTTTCGTTCGAGTCCACGTCGTGGTACGAACCGAACGTCAGCGTGACCTTCACGTCCACCACCGGGAAGCCAGCCAGGATGCCGTTCGGCAGCGTGTCGACGATACCCTTTTCGACCGCCGGGATGTATTCGCGAGGAATCACACCGCCCTTGATGGCGTCGATGAACTCGAAGCCCTTGCCCGGCTCTTGCGGTTCCAGCGTGATCACGGCGTGACCGTACTGGCCGCGGCCGCCCGACTGCTTGACGAACTTGCCCTCGACGCCTTCGGCCGTCTTGCGAATGGTTTCGCGGTAGGCCACCTGCGGCGCGCCGATGTTGGCTTCCACGCCGAATTCGCGCTTCATGCGGTCGACCAGAATTTCGAGGTGGAGCTCGCCCATGCCCGAAATGATGGTCTGACCCGATTCTTCATCGGTACGCACGCGGAACGACGGATCTTCAGCGGCCAGGCGGTTCAGGGCGATGCCCATCTTTTCCTGGTCAGCCTTGGTCTTCGGCTCGACAGCCTGCGAGATCACCGGCTCCGGGAACACCATGCGCTCGAGCACGATCGGTGCAGCCGGATCGCACAGCGTGTCGCCCGTGGTGGCGTCCTTCAGACCCACTGCAGCGGCGATGTCGCCGGCCAGCACTTCCTTGATTTCTTCGCGCTGGTTGGCATGCATCTGCAGAATACGGCCGAGGCGTTCCTTCTTGCTCTTGACCGGGTTGTACACGGTGTCGCCCGAATTGATCTTGCCCGAGTAGACGCGGAAGAAGATCAGCTGACCAACGAACGGGTCGGTCATGATCTTGAACGCCAGTGCCGAGAACTTTTCGTTGTCGTCAGCCTTGCGCTCGAGCTTCTTCTCGCTGTCGTCCTCGTCCGTGCCCGTAACCGGCGGAATGTCGACCGGCGACGGCAGGAAGTCGATCACGGCGTCGAGCATACGCTGCACGCCCTTGTTCTTGAACGCGGTGCCGCACAGCATCGGCTGGATTTCGCAGGCGATGGTACGGTCACGCAACGCCTTGACGATCTCGGCGCGGGTCAGCTCTTCGCCGCCCAGGTACTTTTCCATCAGCTCTTCGCTGGCTTCGGCGGCGGACTCGACCATCTTCTCGCGCCATTCGTCAGCGGTGGCTTGCAGCTCGGCCGGGATGTCCTGGTATTCGAACTTCACGCCCTGGCTGGCTTCGTCCCAAATGATCGCCTTCATTTCCAGCAGATCGACGACGCCCTGGAAGCCGTCTTCAGCGCCGATCGGCACCACGACGGGCACCGGGTTGGCCTTCAGGCGGGTCTTCAGCTGGTCGTAGACCTTGAAGAAGTTCGCGCCGGTACGGTCCATCTTGTTGACGAACGCCAGACGCGGCACCTTGTACTTGTTGGCCTGACGCCAGACGGTTTCCGACTGCGGCTGCACGCCACCCACTGCGCAGTACACCATGCACGCGCCGTCCAGCACGCGCATGGAACGCTCCACCTCGATGGTGAAGTCCACGTGGCCCGGGGTGTCGATGATGTTGAAGCGATGCTCGGGGTAGTTGCCGGCCATGCCCTTCCAGAAGGCGGTGGTCGCAGCAGACGTGATGGTGATGCCGCGCTCCTGCTCCTGCTCCATCCAGTCCATGGTGGCCGCGCCATCATGCACTTCACCGATCTTGTGGTTCACACCGGTGTAGAACAGGATCCGCTCGGTCGTGGTGGTTTTACCCGCGTCAATGTGAGCCGAAATACCGATGTTACGGTAGCGCTCAATAGGAGTCTTACGAGCCACTTTAATCCTCTATTCGTCCGTGAGGCGCCGGCATCTCATGGCCCGCGCCCCTAACACAAACGGGCGAGATGTGTAAAAACACAGCCCGCCCGGCAACCAACAAACGCTATCGCGCGCTTAGAAGCGGAAATGCGAGAACGCCTTGTTGGCTTCGGCCATGCGGTGCACTTCGTCGCGCTTCTTCATTGCGCCGCCACGGCCTTCCGATGCTTCCAGCAGCTCACCTGCCAGGCGCAGCGCCATCGACTTCTCGCTGCGTTTCTTCGCGGCCTCGCGCAGCCAACGCATCGCCAATGCCAGACGACGCGACGGACGGACTTCGACCGGAACCTGATAGTTGGCGCCGCCCACGCGACGGCTCTTCACTTCCACCACCGGCTTCACGTTGTTGATGGCAACGGAGAACACTTCGATGGGGGCCTTGCCTGCCTTCTTTTCGATCTGGTCGAACGCGCCATAGACGATACGTTCGGCAACCGACTTCTTGCCGTCCAGCATCAGCACGTTCATAAACTTGGCAACTTCAACGTTGCCGAACTTCGGATCAGGCAGAACATCCCGCTTGGGGACTTCACGACGACGTGGCATCTTCTTTCCTTTAGATTCAGTTGAGAGCGCGGTCAGTTTTTCCCGCTCTCCGGCCACCAACTAGCTTGCATGCGATAGACAGCAAATTCGCCGGGTGACCACTTACTCGACGGCACGGTTGCCAAAAAGGCGCTCCGTTGTACCGCCGCCTGGTGACAGCACCATGACTCGCGCCACAGGCTATCGTTTGTTGCTTCGGGTCTTTCCGACCCAGGCTGCTTAAGCTTAGGCTGCCTTCGGACGCTTCGCGCCGTACTTCGAACGAGCCTGCTTGCGGTCCTTCACGCCTTGCAAGTCGAGCGAGCCACGGACGATGTGGTAACGCACACCCGGCAGATCCTTCACACGGCCGCCGCGGATCAGCACGACCGAGTGTTCCTGCAGGTTGTGGCCTTCACCGCCGATGTACGAAATGACTTCGAAACCGTTGGTCAGGCGCACCTTGGCAACCTTACGCAGTGCCGAGTTCGGCTTCTTCGGCGTCGTGGTGTACACGCGGGTGCACACGCCACGGCGCTGGGGGCAGTTCTCAAGCGCCGGGCTCTTGCTCTTGACGACTTCAGAGACGCGCGGCTTGCGAACCAGTTGGTTGATAGTTGGCATTGTTCAATCCAGCTTGGTTTGACGAAAAACGCCCCTCGCACCGGCATGCGCCAGGATGGAGAGGCAACTACGGGTTTTGGGCGGGAGAGATGAGCGGACGCGCTCTGGAGACGGGACTGTGCGGTAACAGCATGCCAAAGAGCGCGAGCCGGCACCCGGATCCCGCGTCTGCCGCCACCGGTCCATGGGAACCCAGTCCGGAAGGCTTGCCGGCAGCGGCCTAAAGGCCACTTGTTCGGCGGGCGAGCGAAATCCAAAGCCAAAAACTCGAATCTGACATCCTAGCAGGGGAATCGTATACCGTCAAGCCGTATACCCGACCCGGGACACGCTGACGCTGCCCTCCCGATCAGACCCCGCGGAGCGCTTCCAGGATGGACTGCCCGTAGCGCTCCAGCTTGGAGGCACCAATCCCGGGAATACCCTGCATCGCCGACAGCGAACCCGGCGCGGTCCGGGCCAGCTCCGCCAGCGTTGCATCGTGGAAGATGACATAGGCCGGCACGCCGTGCTCGCGCGCGGCCTCGGTGCGCCAGCGGCGCAGCGCCTCCCAGTTGGCCAGCATGTCTGCGTCCATGTCTGCAGTGTGGTCGGTGCGGGTGCCGCGTGCAGCACGCTCACCGGACTTGCCCGGCTTGGTGGCCTGGCGGCGCAGGATGATCTGGCGCTCGCCCTTGAGCACCGCGCGCGCGTCCTCGCCCAGCAGCAGCGCGCCATGGCCGCCATGGTCGATGGTCAGCAGCCCCTGGGCGATCAGCTGGCGGAACACCGTATGCCATTCATGCACCGAGCGGTCCTTGCCGATGCCGAAGGTGGACACCTTGTCGTGCCCCCACTGGCGAATCTTCTCCGAGCTGTTGCCGCGCAGCACGTCGATCAGGTGGGTGGCGCCGAAGTGAACCCGGCTTGCCTGCGCGGTGCGGTAGACGCAGGACAGCGCCATCTGTGCTTCGCGCGTGCCGTCCCAGGTCGCCGGCGGCTCCAGGCAGGTATCGCAGTTGCCGCAGGGTTCGCTGGCCTCGTTGAAATAGGCCAGGATGCGCACGCGCCGGCAGCCCGCGGTCTCGCACAGGCCCAGCAGCGCATCGAGCTTGGACGACGACACGCGCTTGAAGGCCTCGTCCGCCTCGGACTCGTCGATCATGCGCTTCTGCTGCACCACGTCGCCCAGGCCATAGGCCATCCAGGCATTGGCCGGCAGGCCGTCGCGGCCGGCACGCCCGGTTTCCTGGTAGTAGCCTTCCATGCTCTTGGGCAGGTCCAGGTGGGCGACAAAGCGCACGTCGGGCTTGTCGATGCCCATGCCGAAGGCGATCGTCGCCACCATCACCAGCCCTTCTTCCTCGCGGAAGCGCGCCTGATGGTGCTGGCGCACCTGGGCATCCATGCCGGCGTGGTAGCCCAGCGCATTGATGCCCTGCCCGCTCAGCCACTGCGCCGTGTCTTCCACCTTCTTGCGCGACAGGCAATAGACGATGCCGCTGTCATGAGTGCCGTCGGCCGCGGTGTGCTCGGCCTTGATGAAGGCCAGCAGCTGCTGGCGCGCATTGTCCTTCTCGACGATGCGGTAGCGGATATTGGGCCGGTCGAAGCTGGAGATGAAGACGCGGGCGTTATCCAGCGCCAGGCGCTCGATGATCTCGTTGCGCGTGAGTGCGTCGGCCGTTGCCGTCAGCGCGATGCGCGGCACGTACGGGAAGCGCTCGTGCAGCACCGACAACTGGATGTACTCGGGGCGGAAATCGTGGCCCCACTGCGACACGCAGTGCGCTTCGTCGATGGCAAAGAGCCCGACCCGAATGCGCTCGAGCAAGTCCTGGAAGCGCGGTGTCATCAGCCGTTCCGGCGCCACGTAGAGGATCTCGATGCGCCCGGCCAGCAGGTCGCGCTCGACCGCCGAGGCCTCGGCCCCGGTCAGCGTCGAATTGAGCACCGCGGCGCGCACGCCGGCTTCGGTCAGTGCCGCAACCTGGTCCTGCATCAGCGCGATCAGCGGCGACACCACGATGCCGACACCGTCGCCGGCACGCTGGCGCAGCAGCGCCGGGATCTGGTAGCACAGCGACTTGCCGCCGCCGGTCGGCATCAGCACCAGGCAGTCGCCGCCCGTCGCAACGTGGTCGATGATCTCGGCCTGGCGCCCACGGAAGGCGTGGTAGCCGAACACATCTTTGAGGATCGCCAGCGCGTGCGACATAGACAACGGAATTGCTGAAGCCGGAAAAGCCGTAACCATACCACTAAGGGACCCGGCTTCAGCGACCGCAGGGCAAACTCTGCGACGTTTCTCACGAAAGCAAACGCCGCGTGCAGACGAAAAAAAGCCCGGCTGGATCAGCCGGGCTTTCGGGCCGCCTTGCGGCGGCAAACAGCTTACTGCGATCAGACGTTGTCGCCGTCGCCTTCGGTCGTCGCCTGCACCACCGGCGCCGGCTCGATGAAGAGCGACTGCTCTTCTTCGGCGATCGCCTGGGCGCGTTCGCGCTCGGAGGCCTCGCGCGCCTTGCGGGCGCGGTGGTAGGCCAGGCCGGTACCGGCCGGGATCAGACGGCCGACGATCACGTTTTCCTTCAGACCACGCAGGTCGTCGGTCTTGCCCATGATCGCGGCTTCGGTCAGCACGCGCGTGGTTTCCTGGAACGATGCCGCCGAGATGAAGCTGTCGGTCGACAGCGACGCCTTGGTAATACCCAGCAGCAGGTTCTCGTACGTGGCCGGACGCTTGCCTTCGGCGATCACGCGGTCGTTCTCGTCGAGCAGTTCCGAACGCTCCACCTGTTCACCCGGGATGAACTTGGTGTCGCCGACATCGGCGATCTGCACGCGGCGCAGCATCTGACGAACAATCACTTCGATGTGCTTGTCGTTGATCTTCACGCCCTGCAGACGGTACACGTCCTGGACTTCGTCCACGATGTAGTGCGCCAGCTCTTCGATGCCCTTCAGGCGCAGGATGTCGTGCGGGTCCGCCGGACCTTCCACGATCATTTCGCCCTTGTTCACCACCTGGCCGTCGTGCACCAGCACCTGCTTTTCCTTCGCGATCAGGAACTCGTGGGCATTGCCATCCAGGTCGGTAATGACCAGACGCTGCTTGCCCTTGGTGTCCTTGCCGAACGAGGTCGTGCCGGTGACTTCCGCCAGCACGGCGGCGTCCTTCGGCGAACGCGCTTCGAACAGCTCGGCCACACGCGGCAGACCACCGGTAATGTCGCGGGTCTTCTGCGATTCGGTCGGGATACGCGCGAGCACTTCACCCACGTGCACCTGCTGGCCGTCCTTCACGGTAATCAGCGCGCCGACCTGGAAGCCGATGGTCACGGAGTGGTCCGTGCCCGGGATCTTCACTTCCTGGCCGCTGGCGTCGAGCAGCTTCACCTGCGGGCGGATGCCCTTGGTTGCAGCCGTGCGGCGCTTGGCGTCGATCACCACCAGGGTCGACAGGCCCGTCACTTCGTCCATCTGCTTGGCGACGGTCACGCCTTCTTCGACGTTCTCGAACTTGGTCGTACCGGTGTACTCCGACACGATCGGGCGAGTCAGCGCGTCCCACGTGGCCAGCTGCGTGCCAGCCTTGATGGCCTGGCCGTCCTGCACCAGCAGCGTGGCGCCGTACGGGATCTTGTGGCGTTCGCGCTCGCGGCCGTGGTCGTCGGTGATCAGCGCCTCGCCCGAACGCGAGATGACGATCAGTTCGCCCTTCGCATTGGTGACGTAACGCATGGTCGCCGTGAAACGCACGGTACCGGTTGCCTTGGCTTCCACACTCGACGCCACTGCCGCACGCGATGCCGCACCACCGATGTGGAACGTACGCATGGTCAGCTGCGTGCCCGGCTCACCGATCGACTGGGCGGCAATCACGCCAACCGCTTCGCCGGAGTTCACCAGCACGCCGCGGCCCAGGTCGCGGCCATAGCACTTGCCGCACAGGCCGTAGCGCGTGTCGCACGACAGCGGGGTGCGGACCTTGACTTCGTCCACGCCGATGTTGTCGATCAGCTCGACCAGGTCTTCGTCCAGCAGCGTGCCGGCTTCGATCGCGGTTTCCTGGGTTTCAGGGTTGACCACGTCGGCCACGGTCACACGGCCGAGGATACGGTCGCGCAGGGCTTCGATCACTTCACCGCCTTCGACCAGGGCCTTCATGGCCACGCCGTTGGAGGTGCCGCAATCGTCTTCCACCACGACCAGATCCTGCGTCACGTCGACCAGACGACGGGTCAGGTAACCCGAGTTCGCGGTCTTCAGTGCCGTATCGGCCAGGCCCTTACGTGCGCCGTGGGTCGAGATGAAGTACTGCAGAACGTTCAGGCCTTCACGGAAGTTCGCCGTAATCGGCGTTTCAATGATCGAGCCGTCCGGCTTTGCCATCAGGCCACGCATACCGGCCAGCTGGCGGATCTGCGCGGCGGAACCCCGTGCGCCCGAGTCGGCCATCATGTAGATGGAGTTGAACGACTCTTGCTTCACGGTCTTGCCTTCGCGGTCGACCACGTCTTCGTGCTGGAGCTGCTCCATCATCGCCTTGCCCACCTGGTCGCCGGCGGCGCCCCAGATGTCCACGACGTTGTTGTAGCGTTCCTGGTCGGTCACCAGACCCGACATGTATTGCTTGTCGTATTCCTTCACCTTGGCCGAGGCCTCGGCGATGATCTTTTCCTTCTGCGGCGGCACCAGCATATCGTCGATGGCGATCGAGATACCGGCGCGGGTTGCCAGGCGGAAGCCCGACTGCAGCAGCTTGTCGGCGAAGATCACGGTCTCGCGCAGACCGCACTTGCGGAACGCGGTGTTGATCAGGCGCGAGATTTCCTTCTTCTTCAGCGGCTTGTTCAGCACCGAGAACGGCAGCCCCTTGGGCAGGATCTCGGACAGGATCGCGCGGCCGACCGTGGTGGCCTGCAGCGTGATCTTGGGTGCGAAACGGGCGTCGCCCTCTGCGTCCTTGTCGACCAGCTCATACTCTGTGATACGCACGTTCACGCGCGAAGCCAGTTCGACTTCCTTGTTCTCGTAGGCGCGGATCACTTCGCTGATGTCGGCAAAGGTCATGCCCTCGCCGCGGCCGTTGATCTTGTCGCGGGTCGTGTAGTACAGACCCAGCACCACGTCTTGCGACGGCACGATCGACGGGTCGCCGTTGGCCGGGAACAGCACGTTGTTGGAGGCCAGCATCAGCGTGCGGGCTTCCATCTGCGCTTCCAGCGACAGCGGGACGTGGACAGCCATCTGGTCACCGTCGAAGTCGGCATTGAACGCCGCGCAGACCAGCGGGTGCAGCTGGATGGCCTTGCCTTCGATCAGCACCGGCTCGAACGCCTGAATGCCCAGGCGGTGCAGCGTCGGCGCACGGTTCAGCATCACCGGGTGCTCGCGGATCACCTCTTCGAGGATGTCCCACACCACCGGGGTCTGGCTTTCGACTTCCTTCTTCGCCGCCTTGATGGTGGTGGCGATGCCCATCGTTTCCAGCTTGTGGAAGATGAACGGCTTGAACAGCTCGAGCGCCATCAGCTTGGGCAGGCCGCACTGGTGCAGCTTGAGCGTCGGGCCCACCACGATGACCGAACGGCCCGAGTAGTCGACGCGCTTGCCCAGCAGGTTCTGACGGAAACGACCGCCCTTGCCCTTGATCATTTCGGCCAGGGACTTCAGCGGACGCTTGTTGGCGCCGGTCATCGCCTTGCCGCGACGGCCGTTGTCCAGCAGCGAGTCAACCGCTTCCTGCAGCATGCGCTTTTCGTTGCGCACGATGATTTCAGGCGCCTTCAGCTCCAGCAGGCGCTTCAGGCGGTTGTTACGGTTGATGACGCGGCGATACAGGTCGTTCAGGTCCGAGGTCGCGAAGCGGCCACCATCCAGCGGCACCAGCGGGCGCAGCTCGGGCGGCAACACCGGCAGCACTTCGAGGATCATCCACTCGGGCTTGATACCCGAACGCTGGAAGGCCTCGAGCACCTTCAGGCGCTTGGCGAACTTCTTGATCTTGGCTTCGGAGCCGGTGGCCTGCAGCTCGGCGCGGATCTGTTCGATCTGCTTCTCGATGTCGATGCCGCGCAGCAGCTCACGGATGCCCTCGGCACCCATCATGGCGACGAACTCGCCCTCGCCGTACTCGTCGCACTTCGCCAGGTAGTCGTCTTCGGACATGATCTGGCTCTTCTTGAGCGGGGTCATGCCGGGTTCGATCACCACGAATGCTTCAAAGTACAGCACGCGCTCGATGTCGCGCAGCGTCATGTCCAGGACCATGCCCAGGCGCGACGGCAGCGACTTCAGGAACCAGATGTGCGCGGTCGGCGCGGCCAGTTCGATGTGGCCCATGCGCTCGCGGCGCACCTTGGCCAGCGTCACTTCAACGCCGCACTTCTCGCAGATCACGCCACGGTGCTTCAGGCGCTTGTACTTGCCGCACAGGCACTCGTAGTCCTTGATCGGGCCAAAGATCTTGGCGCAGAACAGGCCGTCGCGTTCCGGCTTGAAGGTACGGTAGTTGATCGTTTCGGGCTTCTTGACTTCGCCGTACGACCACGAACGGATCTTCTCGGGCGAGGCCAGGCCGATCTTGATCGCGTCGAACTGCTCTTCCTGCTGTACCTGCTTAAAGAGATCGAGCAATGCTTTCATTGCAACTCCTTGTTTCGCCACCGCCCCGGAGTTGGTCCGGGTCGATGGCATTCATCCTGTGGGAAATCCTTCGCCTGTAGTGTCGACGGGGAACCGGCCGCAACCGGCTCCCCTCACCTGCCCGATCAGTAGCGATCGAGGTCGATGTCGATACCCAGCGAGCGGATTTCCTTCACCAGCACGTTGAACGATTCCGGCATGCCGGCATCGATCGAGTGCTCGCCCTTGACGATGTTCTCGTACACCTTGGTACGGCCGTTAACGTCATCGGACTTGACCGTCAGCATTTCCTGCAGCACGTACGACGCGCCGTAGGCTTCCAGTGCCCACACTTCCATCTCACCGAAACGCTGGCCACCGAACTGGGCTTTACCACCCAGCGGCTGCTGCGTCACCAGCGAGTACGGGCCGGTGGAACGCGCGTGCATCTTGTCATCGACCAGGTGGTGCAGCTTCAGCATGTGCATCACACCCAGCGTGACCGGACGCTCGAACGCTTCGCCGGTGCGGCCGTCGAACAGCGTGACCTGCTGCTTGGAAGCGGTCAGGCCCTTCTCCTTCGCGATCTCTTCCGGATAGGCGAGGTCCAGCATGCGGCGGATTTCATCCTCATGCGCACCATCGAACACCGGCGTCGCGAACGGCACGCCCTTCTTCAGGTTCTCGGCCAGTTCCAGGACCTCCGAATCCGACAGGCTGTCGAGGTCTTCGACCTTGCCGCTCTCGTTGTAGATCTGCGTGAGCAGCTTGCGCACTTCGGCTGCCTTGGCTTGCGCCTTCAGCATGTTGCCGATGCGCTCGCCCAGGCCACGCGCGGCCCAGCCCAGGTGGGTCTCGAGAATCTGACCCACGTTCATCCGCGAAGGCACGCCCAGCGGATTCAGCACGATGTCGGCAGGCGTACCGTCGGCCATGTAGGGCATGTCTTCGATCGGGGTGATCTTGGACACGACACCCTTGTTGCCGTGACGGCCGGCCATCTTGTCGCCAGGCTGCAGGCGGCGCTTGACGGCCAGGTACACCTTGACCATCTTGATCACGCCCGGCGGCAGTTCGTCGCCCTGCGTGAGCTTCTTGCGCTTCTCTTCGAAGGCCAGGTCGAACTCGTGGCGCTTCTGCTCGATGGCTTCCTTGACGGCTTCCAGCTGGGCAGCCAGTTCCTCGTCGGCCGGACGGATGTCGAACCAGTGGTACCTGTCGATGTCCGCCAGGTATTCCTTGGTGATCTTGGCACCCTTGGCCAGCTTCTTCGGACCGCCGTTGACGGTCTTGTCGATGAGCAGGCGTTCCAGACGCTGGAACGCGTCGCCTTCCACGATACGCAGCTGGTCGTTCAGGTCCAGGCGGTAGCGCTTCAGTTCGTCGTCGATGATCGACTGGGCACGCTTGTCGCGCGTCACGCCTTCGCGGGTGAAGACCTGGACGTCGATCACGATGCCGCTCATGCCCGACGGCACGCGCAGCGAGGTGTCCTTCACGTCCGAAGCCTTCTCGCCGAAGATCGCGCGCAGCAGCTTCTCTTCCGGGGTCAGCTGGGTCTCGCCCTTCGGCGTGACCTTGCCCACCAGCACGTCGCCGGCTTCGACTTCAGCGCCGATGTAGGTGATGCCCGACTCGTCCAGGCGAGCCAGCTGGGCCTCGGCCAGGTTCGAGATATCGCGCGTGATTTCTTCCGGTCCCAGCTTGGTGTCGCGGGCAACGACCGACAGTTCCTCGATGTGGATCGAGGTATAGCGGTCTTCGGCCACCACACGCTCCGAGATCAGGATCGAATCCTCGAAGTTGTAGCCGTTCCACGGCATGAACGCCACCAGCATGTTCTGGCCCAGGGCCAGTTCACCCAGGTCGGTCGAGGCGCCGTCGGCGATCACATCGTTGCGGGCAACGATATCGCCAACCTTGACCATCGGACGCTGGTTGATGTTGGTGTTCTGGTTCGAGCGCGTGTACTTGATCAGGTTGTAGATGTCCACGCCGACTTCACCGGCCACGGCTTCGTCGTCGTTCACGCGGATCACGATACGCATCGCGTCGACGTAGTCGACCACGCCGCCACGCATCGCCTGCACGGCCGTACCCGAGTCGACCGCAACGGTGCGCTCGATGCCGGTGCCGACCAGCGGCTTGTCCGGACGCAGGCAAGGCACGGCCTGGCGCTGCATGTTGGCGCCCATCAGTGCACGGTTCGCGTCATCGTGTTCCAGGAACGGCACCAGCGAGGCAGCGGCCGACACGATCTGCGACGGCGCCACGTCGATGTACTGCACGCGGTCCGGCGTCACCATGCGGGTTTCCCGCTCGGAGCCTTCACGCGACGACACCAGTTCGTCGGTCAGGTTGCCTTCGGCGTCAACGGTCGCGTTGGCCTGCGCCACCACGTACTTGCCTTCCTCGATCGCGGACAGGTAGTCGACCTGGTCGGTCAGCTTGCTGTCGACCACCTTGCGGTACGGCGTTTCCAGGAAGCCGTATTCGTTCAGGCGGGCATACAGTGCCAGCGAGTTGATCAGACCAATGTTCGGACCTTCCGGCGTTTCGATCGGGCACACGCGGCCATAGTGGGTCGGGTGCACGTCACGGACTTCGAAGCCGGCGCGCTCGCGCGTCAGGCCGCCCGGGCCCAGTGCGGATACACGACGCTTGTGCGTGATTTCCGACAGCGGGTTGGTCTGGTCCATGAACTGCGACAGCTGCGACGAACCGAAGAACTCGCGGATCGCCGACGAGATCGGCTTCGAGTTGATCAGGTCGTGCGGCATCAGGTTCTCGGTCTCGGCCTGGCCCAGACGTTCCTTGACGGCACGCTCCACGCGCGACAGGCCGGCGCGGAACTGGTTTTCGGCCAGTTCGCCGACGCAACGCACGCGACGGTTGCCCAGGTGGTCGATGTCATCGACCTCGCCCTTGCCGTTGCGCAGGTTGACCAGGATCTTGATGGTCTCGAGGATGTCCTCGTCCTGAAGCACCATGGCGCCTTCGCCGGTGGGGCGGCCCAGACGGCTGTTGACCTTCATGCGGCCAACGCGCGACAGGTCGTACGACTCTTCGCTGTAGAACAGGCGCTGGAACAGCGCTTCCACCGCTTCTTCGGTCGGCGGCTCGCCCGGGCGCATCATGCGGTAGATCGCGATACGCGCAGCGGTCTGGTCGGCGGTTTCGTCCACGCGCAGGGTCTGCGACATGTACGGGCCCTGGTCCAGGTCGTTGGTGTACAGGGTCTGGATCTGCTTGACGCCGGCTTCGCGCAGGTTTTCCAGCAGCGTTTCGGTGAGCTCGTCGTTGGCGTTGGCAATCACCTCGCCGGTATCCGGGTCGATGATGTTCTTGGCCAGCACGCGGCCCAGCAGGTAGTCTTCCGGCACGCTGATCAGCTTGGTGCCGGCCGAATCCAGGTCGCGGATGTGCTTGGCGTTGATCCGCTTGTCCTTCTCGACCACCACGCGGCCGTTCTTGTCGGCGATGTCGAAGCGCGCGACTTCACCGCGCAGGCGCTCGGGCACGAACTCCAGCTGCGCGCCTTCGGCCTGCAGCGTGAAGTTGTCGAACACGAAGAAGTGCGCGAGGATCTGTTCCGGGGTCAGGCCGATCGACTTCAGCAGGATCGTCACCGGCATCTTGCGGCGGCGGTCGACGCGGAAGTACAGGATGTCCTTCGGGTCGAACTCGAAGTCCAGCCACGAACCGCGGTAGGGGATGATACGTGCCGAGAACAGCAGCTTGCCCGAGCTGTGGGTCTTGCCCTTGTCGTGCTCGAAGAACACGCCCGGCGAGCGGTGCAGCTGCGAGACGATGACACGCTCGGTGCCGTTGATGACGAACGAACCCGTGGAAGTCATCAGCGGGATTTCGCCCATGTAGACTTCCTGCTCCTTCACTTCCTTGACCTTGCCAGGATTCTCGCGATCGTTGATGATCAGGCGAACCTTGGCACGCAGCGCCGAGTGGAAGGTCAGGCCACGCTGTTGACATTCCTTGACGTCGAACGGCGGGTTGGACAGGTGATACGAGACGAACTCCATACGGGCAAGCCCGTTATGCGAGGAGATCGGGAAGATTGCGTTGAAAGCGGCCTGGAGGCCTTCGGTCTTGCGACGCGCGGTCGGCGTTTCCGCTTGCAAGAACTGAGTGTAGGATTCAATCTGGGTGGCAAGCAGGAATGGAACCTGATGTACCGTCGCGCGCTTCGCAAAGCTTTTGCGAATGCGCTTCTTTTCGGTGAAGCTGTACGCCATGGGATCTCCGAATCATCGCAGGGCTGGCTGGACCTGGCCGGACCTGAGGTGTTCAGCGACTGGGAGGGGATTTGGCGGTTGGCCGCTACCAACCTCTGGCTGACGGTGTCCGCACGCTGCGGGCGGTGTGGTCGTCGCATCAAGCGCAACGCCTGTACTCGCCCGGGGGACACCCGACCAAACTTGTCTTCTGCAGTCGGTTCAGAAGACAAACATCAGCAGCAACTACTTAGTGTGCCACTGATGTTTGGCCTCTGCTGAGACTCCGGCATGCCCAAGGGCACCGGGGCTCGCAAACATCACTTTTTCTTGCGGAGAGTGCTTCTCAAAACACTTTCGCACAAGCGCAAAAAGGCTGGCGCCGGGAATTTCCCTTTGCCAGCCCCATCCGCGTGCCGGAAGGGCACGCGAGCAATGCCTTACTTGACGTCGACCTTCGCGCCAGCGTCTTCCAGCTTCTTCTTGGCTTCGGCAGCAGCAGCCTTGTCCACGCCTTCCTTGACGGGCTTCGGTGCGCCATCGACCAGGTCCTTGGCTTCCTTCAGGCCCAGGCCGGTGATTTCGCGAACAGCCTTAATCACGCCAACCTTGTTGGCGCCGACTTCGGCCAGGATCACGTTGAACTCGGTCTGCTCTTCAGCAGCGGCGGCACCGCCGGCGCCCGGGGCAGCAGCCACGGCCATGGCAGCGGCGGACACGCCAAACTTCTCTTCAAACGCCTTGACCAGGTCGTTCAGTTCCATCACGGACATCGCGCCAACGGCTTCCAGGATGTCGTCTTTGGTGATTGCCATTTGAAATACTCCTACTAGATTTGATTCGGTATCGGTAATGCGATCTTTCGATGCGAGGCCTGGATTGCCTTAGGCGCCAGCGGCTTCCGCTTCCGCGGGAGCGCCTTCGGCGTTCTTGGCAGCCAGTGCAGCCAGCAGACGGGCGAAGCCCGACACCGGTGCCTGCATCACGCCCAGCAGCTGAGCAATCAGTTCGTCGCGGCTCGGGATCGATGCCAGCGCCTTCACGGCGGCAGCGTCGAGAACCTTGCCGTCATACGACCCAGCGCGCAGGACCAGCTTGTCGTTGGTCTTGGCAAAGTCGTTCAGAACCTTGGCCGACGACACTGCATCTTCGGAAATACCGTAGATCAGCGGACCGGTCATCTGCTCTGCGAGGCTTGCAAACGGCGTACCTTCGACGGCACGGCGGGCCAGCGTGTTCTTCAGAACACGCAGGTACACGCCTTGCTGACGAGCGGTGGAACGCAGCTTGGTCAGATCGCCAACCGTAATGCCGCGATATTCGGCCACGACGATGGTCTGGGCCTTGGCGACTTGCGCCGAAACCTCAGCAACGACGGCCTTCTTATCTTCAATATTGAGTGGCACGGTTAAGCTCCAAAATGACGCTAGCCCTCCGGCAATACCGGAGTCTTCACGTCAGCACAAACGAACGGCGTCCGATTGGCCCGAATCACCCGGGACAGGCCCGGATTCATCAATCCCTTCGGGTGCGCCATCTGCGCTGGTTGCCCGGGGTTGGTCATGCACGGCACCTGGCCCTGCCTGTACGTCCCGGCCGATTAAGCCCGCATGCCTGACTGCGGTCATGTGGACACCAGCGGTCTTTGATAACCAGCGGCGACTGCCTGAACACCATGTGTCCGGCTGCCACCACTGCCCAAAGCCTTGCTCCCTATCCTTGTCCCGCCGCTTGGCAGAACCAGGTCCGGAGCCGATCCCCGCTTACGCCAGGATCTTCAATTCGCGGCCGACCGGTGTTATCGGGTCCGGTCAGCCTGTGCCGTCAGCTCAGGCCGACAGCGAAGCTTGTTCCACGCGCACGCCAACGCCCATGGTGGACGAAACGGCGATCTTGCGCAGGTACACGCCCTTGCTCGTAGCCGGCTTGGACTTCACCAGGGCTTCCAGCAGTGCGGACAGGTTGCTCTTCAGCGCTGCGTCTTCGAACGAGCGGCGGCCGATGGTGGCGTGGATGATACCGGCCTTGTCGACACGGAACTGCACCTGACCAGCCTTGGCGTTCTTCACGGCCTGGGCCACGTCGGGCGTCACGGTACCAACCTTCGGGTTCGGCATCAGGCCGCGCGGGCCCAGGATCTGGCCCAGCGTACCGACGATACGCATCGTGTCCGGCGAAGCGATCACGACGTCGAAGTTCAGGTTGCCGGCCTTGACTTGCTCAGCCAGGTCTTCCATGCCGACGATGTCAGCACCGGCGGCCTTGGCGGCTTCGGCCTTTTCGCCCTGGGCGAACACAGCCACGCGAACCGACTTGCCGGTACCTGCGGGCAGCACCACCGAACCACGAACCACCTGGTCCGACTTCTTGGCGTCAATGCCCAGCTGCACGGCCACGTCGATCGACTCGTCGAACTTCGCCGAAGCGCAGCCCTTCACCAGGCCCAGGGCCTCGTCGATCGGGTAGAACTTGGTACGCTCGATCTTCGCCTTGTTGGCGGCGACGCGCTTGGAAACCTTAGCCATTTACAGACCCTCCACGGTGATGCCCATCGAACGAGCCGAACCGGCGATGGTACGCACGGCGGCGTCCAGGTCGGCGGCGGTCAGGTCAGCGTTCTTGGCCTTGGCGATTTCTTCAGCCTGGGCGCGGGTGATCTTGCCAACCTTGTCGGTATGGGGCTTCGGCGAACCCTTGGTGATGCCAGCTGCCTTCTTGATCAGCACGGTCGCCGGGGGCGACTTCATCACGAAGGTGAAGCTCTTGTCGGCGAAGGCGGTAATCACCACCGGCACCGGCAGACCGGGTTCCATACCCTGGGTCTGGGCGTTGAACGCCTTGCAGAACTCCATGATATTCAGACCACGCTGACCCAGTGCGGGACCAACGGGCGGGGAGGGATTTGCCTTACCAGCCGGAATCTGCAGCTTGATAAAGCCAATGATCTTCTTGGCCATCTTTACTCCAATCCGGATCGCTCTTTCGGGATGCGATCCTGTTGAGTCGTAACGCGCTGTCGCCGCACCTTCGGCACGGCCTCACGCTCCTCTTGGCGCCGCCACCGGGGCGTCGCCGTTGCCAGTTGCCGCCCTTTCAGGCCGCAGCCGGCAAATTCCTTAAACCTTCTCGACCTGGCCGAACTCAAGCTCGACCGGCGTGGCACGCCCGAAGATCGTGACCGAGACCCGCAGGCGCGATTTCTCGTAGTTCACTTCTTCCACGTTGCCGTTGAAGTCGGTGAACGGGCCGTCCTTGACGCGCACCATTTCGCCCACTTCGAACAGCGTCTTGGGACGCGGCTTCTCGACCCCTTCCTGCATCTGGGTCATGATCTTGTCGACTTCGCGCTGCGAGATCGGGCTCGGGCGGTTGCGGGCACCGCCCACGAAACCGGTGACCTTGCTGGTGTTCTTCACCAGGTGCCAGGTCTCGTCGGTCATTTCCATTTCCACCAGCACATAGCCGGGGAAGAAACGACGCTCGGTGACCGACTTGTGGCCGCCCTTGATTTCCACGACTTCTTCGGACGGCACCAGGATGCGGCCAAACTTGTCCTGCATCTCGGCGCGTTCGATGCGCTCCTGCAGCGCGCGCTGCACGCTCTTCTCCATGCCGGAGTAGGCATGCACGACATACCAGCGCTTCTTCGACGAAGGCGATTCCGGCGCGGTGGTTTCCTGCTGAGCGTTATCCGTCATGTGCTACCTCTTATTTCCAGCCCAGCACGAGCGAGAAGACGACCCACTCGATGAGCTTGTCAGCCGACCACAGGAACAGCGCCATGACGACGACAAAGACGAAGACCAGCCCCGTCATTTGCCCGGCTTCCTTGCGCGTCGGCCAGACGACCTTGCGAACTTCCCGATACGATTCCTTGGCGAACCCGATAAAGTCCTTGCCTGGTACGGACACCAGTGCAACCACGATACCCAGTGCAATACCACCGAACAGTGCGGCGCCACGTACATAAGACGGTTGCTGTGCCAGTGCATAGAAACCGATGACGCCCGCAACCACCAGCAGCACCGCCACGCCAAGCATCCACTTGCCGCTGCTGGCGTTCACGGTTTCAACATTGGGATTGGCCATGTTTCGCAAACGAGACTAAGCCGCGTCACGATTGCTCTTCGCGACGCGGCTGATTGATTTGGCAGGGGCAGAGGGAATCGAACCCCCAACCTTCGGTTTTGGAGACCGACGCTCTGCCAGTTGAGCTATACCCCTAAAACAACTGTGGGGCCGGCGCTGGCGCCAACCCCTTCTGGCAACGAACGCGGCCGGTTGGTGCCGCGTTCGCTATCAAACAACTTAGTCGAGGATCTTTGCCACGACGCCGGCGCCGACGGTACGGCCGCCTTCACGGATAGCGAAGCGCAGGCCTTCT
>NZ_JBWKQZ010000059.1:0-23930 GCF_059419025.1 Cupriavidus sp. GW821-FHT07C08 | reverse complement strand
CCCTGCAATTCCTGATACTGGTTTCTTCCCTCAATGCCTTGTCACGGTTAGCTTTGCGGGATTCTTCAGGGCCGACTGGGTAAAGGAACGCGGAGAAAGCGAACGCCCGGCTGTAATGGCCGGGATACGGGCTGCAACATTGCCCGACACGAAAGTGGGCAGACTTCCGCAGGGTCATTCATGGCGAGAGAACTTTGACTGATATGACTCCCCGTGTCAATCGAGATTGGTTTGATTCCGCTTCACAGTTTCATGTTGTTCCCCCACCATGCCAATTTCCTAAGGGCGACGTAGCAGTAAGTATCGACGGTGGATCGCACTGATATCCGCGGGTTGGTTACCGCATTACAGAGGTCCGCCCAATGAGCCTGGCGCTATCTAACGCCGCAAGTCGGATGGAATCCGTTGCCTAGTCAAGCCGCGGGTTGCTCGTGTGCCGGGCTACGCCGCCTTCAGGAAACTGGCTCCGCAGTAGGTGTGGGTATATGTTGGCCGGTTACGTTGTCTGCGCCTCGTTCGGTACGGCAAGCGACATCGCGAGTTGGCTGATGTCCCAGATGAAGCCGCTGAGTTCGCGGGCCACCGCGACGGCCGCAATGTTCGGGTTCTTGCCGCGTGCGGCAAGTCTGCGATAGCGCCGGCACAGTCGAACTTGGGCATCCCAGGAGCGGTCAATGATGGCCTTTGGGATGCCTTCGTGCCGGCGCTGGATCTCGGGGCTCACGCGTGCCGGATGGCGGTAACTCCAGGCCGCCTCGACCAGCAGCTTTCTTGCATAGCTATTGCCATTCTTGGTGATGCTGCCCTGGCGCCGCTTGTCCCCCGACGAGTGTTCGGAGGGCGTCACGCCAAGCCAGGCCATCAGTTGGCGCGGATGCGCGAAGCGCGAGAGATCGCCCAACTCGGCGAGCATGCCTACCGCCGTGGTGAACTGCACGCCGCGCATGGTCTGCAAGCCCAGTACGGCCGGATAGAAGCGCCAGTTGACTACTGCCTCGCGCAGGGCCGCTTCAAGACGGCTGCATTGCGCGATCCGATCCTCGATGGTGCGTCGATATTCGTCAAAGGCAAGTTGCTGCCACGCACTGTCGAAGGCAAAGGCACTCAGCCAGCGCCTGTGCGCCGGTCCCCAGTCGGCTTTGCCGCTGTAGCGGACCCCGTGCGCAAGCAGAAAGGCCTTGAGCCGTTGGCGGGCGCGCTTCAGATCGTCCTTGGCACTGACCCAGCCGCGTGACAGATCCCGGAATGCTTCATCTTCCACGCTGGGCACGTACACCGCTGACAGGTCACCGGCGCGATGCGATCGCACGAGCTTGATCGCATCGCGCCGATCGGTCTTGACACGCTCGCCGGGCTTCCTGGGGATTAGCGACGGCGCGCATACCATGCACTCGAATCCCTTTCCTGCAAGCTGCCGGTACAGCCCATATCCGCAGGGGCCGGCCTCGTAGACAATCCGGATGTGGCGCGCTTTGGACTGCAGGCGCTTGCACAGGCGATCGATATCGGCCTTCGACGTACCAATCTTGCCAAGCAGTTCCACCTCGCCCATGCCGAGTGCATAGGCGACGGTAATCGAGTCCTTAGAGACGGTTTCAAAAAGACCGCTACGCACGCCTGAAGATATTCCAGCAGACGAGGCAACAGCCAAGCTTCAGGAATGCTTCGTGAATATCAGCCCGACGCTCGAAGCGAATGCGAAGACGACGGAAATTGTGGAGCCACGCATGAGTGCGTTCGACCACCCAGCGAAACTTGCCAAGACCGCTACCGTGTTCGGTTCGGCGCTTCGCGAGCACTGGCTTGATGCCGCGCTCGCGAAGTCGCTGACGATGCGGTTCGGAATCGTAGCCGCGATCGGCGTAGATAACCTTGGGCTTCTGAAGTGGTCGGCCACACACGCCGCGAATCGGTGGAATCGCGTCAACGAGCGGCAGCAGTTGGGTGACGTCGTTGCGGTTCGCGCCGGTCAGGAGCGCGCAGACGGGGACTCCACTCGCGTCGACGAGGATGTGATGCTTGGAACCTGGTCGCGAGCGATCCGTGGGGTTCGGACCCGTTTTTCGCCCGCCCCAACAGCTCGCACCGACGACGAATCGACGGCCGCACGTGAGAAATCGAGTTGGCCGGCCTCGCGCAGCTTCGCGAGCAGCAACTCGTGTAGTCGCACCCATACGCCCGCCTTCTGCCAGTCGCGCAAACGCCGCCAGCAGGTCGGGCCAGAACCAAATCCCAACTTGGTCGATAGGTCGCACCAACGTATCCCGGTCTTGAACACGAATAGGATGCCGTTCAATGCTGCTCGGTCTGAAATCGGAAAGCGACCGGGATACTTCTTGCGCCGCGGCTTCGGCAGTGGCAGCAAAGGTTCGATCAGTGCCCACAGTTCGTCGTCAATGACCGGCGCGCCCATCTCCTTGGTCCCAGTTGTTCAGGTGCCAAAGGTTAACAGCTCGCCGAGAAAGTTAACAGGCCTCTCGAGGTCTTTTTGAAACGGTCTCTAATGCAACGTCGTCACGCGAGCGTTGCGACCGTTGCCCTTGCAAACAAGACAGCGCGAATCGCATGGGCAATCTTGACGGGCAAGGTTCAAGATAGCGTAGCATCGATGCATTGTTAGTACGTTTCACTTCCTCAGCGATTGCGCAAGAAGTGGCGAGCATGGCGAACCGGTCGGACCGGCGCTTGCAGATCCTGATATATCCGACGGCTGCATTTCGAAGCCAGAAGGCCGATGAGGAGCAAGCGCGCACATTTCCATGATGGCTCGTGTCAACAGCGACACATCAAAAGCCGAATGTACGGACGCAGTCGTGACCCTCAAAATGCAACCCCATCTTACTCATAGGCGGGAGTCCATGTACGGATATAAAGCTGCAACCCAACCAATGTTACGTCAGAGCGCACAAAACCCTCGCAAACGGGAGGCGTTCATATAAAGTCATATCAGTTTCTCGGTTGTGCTGCCGCGATTATCTGTGAGGGCGTCATCGAGTGGAAGGCTGGAAAGCCCGACAGGCTCCTAGCAATCGCGTACAGGTGTTCAAGCGATGAAAAAGCCGCTGCAACGCGTTCGGCGAAAGCAGCGGCCCGTCCCTCACTTCGCAGCAGCGACGTGGCGGTCAGAAAGTATGCCGGATCCCGATCATGGCTCCCAACTGCGTCCCTCCCGGGGCTGCAGGCGCGCCCGGATTCGCACTGACCGACTGCGCCAGTTGACCACCGTTGTCGACGAAGCCTGCGGTCGCGTAAACAGCGGTCCGCTTCGTGAAGCTGTACGTTCCTCGCATCACATACAGCCAAGCCTTGTTGTCGCTGTTGCGATACTTCTGGTAATAGACCTGTCCCGCGAGGTTGAACGCCGGTGTGATGTCATACGACAGGTACGTCCAAAACAAATCGCTGCGCGGCGTCGCAGGCATGCCGTCGTTGTTGTGACGCAGCCACCCTGCCCCGGCCTTGGCCCCATCGCTGATCAGCCAGTATCCGCTGAGTGACAGGCGATTGTCACTCTTGGCACTGCTGGTCAGCCCACCAAAGGCACCGGGGCCGCCTCGGGTCGATTCGTAGACCGCGGCCACCCCGAAACCGGAAGCCTCGTACATCAGCAACGCCGACCACTCCCGGCAAGCCCGTGCATCTCCCGCTGTTTCCCCGGCGCAATTTGCACTCGAGGGACTCGGCGGCGCAACGGCCGCATCCCGCCCGAAGCTGTACGTGCCTCCAACCGTCAGGCCGCCGAACTTGCCCCGGTATGACACCGCATTGTCCGCGCGGGAATTGGGAATCGTGTAGTCCAACGCCGCAGAGCCAAATGCGCTCGGCCCCATGAGATCTGAATCCAGCAGCGCCCAGAACATCATGGTGTACTGCCGGCCGAATGCCACCTCGCCCCAAGGCCCCGACAGCCCTACCCAAGCCTGTCGACCGAACAGTCGGTTTCCATACATGAGTGAGCCCGAATCTGTAGAGAAACCCGACTCCAGCGCAAATTTGGCCGTGAGTCCGCCGCCCAAATCCTCCGAGCCGCGCAAGCCCCAGCGCGACGGCACCATCCCCGTCAGCGACGGCTCTCTCACGACGCTGTTCTGCGCGGCGCCAACGTGGTTGACATAGTCGACGCCAGTATCGACCACCCCATACAGCGTCACCGATTGGGCAAACGCCACCGTGGGCAGCGCCACGAGGCAGCCCAGTGCAATGTGCTTGTAGTTCAATTGTTTCCTCCGAAAACCGCTTTGTCTTATTTTTCGCAAGCGCACACACCCGCGCCTCGTTGTTGCCCCGCCGTCAGATCGAGAGACCTCCCGACACCTCGATCGCTTCCCCGTTGACGAAGCTGGCATCGTCCGACGCAAGGAACGCGTAGACGTTGGCGATTTCCTTGGGCGATCCCAGGCGCCGCTGCCAGCAGTTGGAGCGGAATCCATCGAGCACCTTCTCAGGCATCGTTTTCAGGATGTCCGTCTCGATAAAGCCGGGGCACACGGCATTCACACGAATGCCCTTCGGCCCAAGTTCTCGCGCCCACGTCTTGGTGAATCCGATGACACCAAACTTGCTAGCGGCATAGTTCGTCTGCCCGAAGTTGCCGTAGATGCCGACCACGCTCGATGCATTCAGGATGACGCCGGACTGCTGCTCGAGCATGGCGCCGACCACCGCCTGCGTGCAGTTGAAGACGCCCTTGAGGTTGACGTCGATCACGCGATCAAACTGATCTTCGGTCATGCGCGTGACTTTGGCATCCAGCGTGATGCCCGCGTTGTTGACCAGAATGTCGATGCGACCAATCTTCTCGATGACATCCGCAGCCAGGGCTTCGATGCCCGCGCGGTCGGTCACGTCCAACGAATAGGCCGTCGCCGCGTAGCCTTCCGACCGGAGGTTGCTGGCCTCTTGCTCAACGGCATCTTTTGCCAGATCACAGAGGATCACCGTGGCGCCTTCGCTGGCGAACTTGCGCGCAGTCGCCTGCCCGATACCTGCAGCCGCACCGGTGATGACGGCCACCTTGTCTTTCAGTTTCATGTCTTCAACACACTTTTGGGAATATGAATGGCCACACCATCACGGGATGGTATGCGTGTACCGTCAACGGAACGGCTCACCGGCACGCGCACGCGGCTTACGCGACAGCCGGGTCGACGGCCTGAACCTTCTGCATGCCGGCGATCACGTCCACATGGTCGTTGGGCACCAGGCCGGATTGCACGGTGGTCCAGCAGCTGGGGCAGAAGTGCTCGCGGAACGCGATTTCTGTATCGACGTAGAAACCCGGATCCACGCTGACGTTCGAGGCCCCCGACACCGGAATGCCGACAGCTCTTCGATCACGTTGATCCGGCTGCCATAGTGCACATGCACCCCTGCCGCTCGGACTGGTATCACCCGAGAACACCACCGCACCGTCTGCCGTATCCAAGCGGAACGCGAACGACGGATATACCGGCGCGTGGCTGACCAGAATCGCGGTGACCTTCACCTTGTCGTCCTGGTAGACAGGAAAAGGCTGCATGTCCGGTGCGACGTCGCGGTTGGCGTCCACTACCACGCCATTTGGCACCTGGATGTCTTCCACGGCGACGAGGGTGTGAGGGTCCGGCTTCTGGCTGTCGCGGATGTTGTCGTTGATGTCGTTGGCGAACGCCTTGTAAATGGCCGCCGTCATGGCGACCGCTCCAGGCGTGGGATCGTCCGGGTGGATCACTGGGACATTTGTCCGACTGGCGCCAGCAACCGGCACCAGGGAGCCACGCGGGCCCGGTCCGAACACCCGCACCGGCGTCTTGCGCGCTGCCAGGCCGTCTGTGGTCCCGAACTGGAACAATGCCGGATAGTCCACGACATGATCCGCGTGCAGGTGCGTGATGAACGCCGCGCGCAGCGAGGACAGTCCAGGCTTGCCGGGCATCTTTCCCAAGCCCGCCTGAAGGTATCGCCGCAGCCAACCCTGGCCGAAGTCAACCAGATACACGTCCCCGTCGACCACGAGTGCCGAGGAAATGCCTGCCAGCGTCGTACCACCGTAGGAAGTGCGCCCCCCGGCAGTACCGAGCAGGACCAGATTGGTACGGTAGCTGGAAGCGGGCGCGGACGCCGCCACCTCCAGAGTGCCAGCAGCGCTCGCCATGGCAGGCACCAACGCCAGGAGGAAGCAGTGTACGAGCCGGACAAGCCAGCTTGGGCCGGACCGGGAAAACGTCATGTTCATGGTCCTTATTTACGGAATTGGGTAGCGGCTTCGACCTGGATGAGGTCCGCGTGGATGTCAGGGCCGGAGACATTGAGCGCGAGCTGGACGCGCCCGGTCCGGTAAATGCCGAACGCCGCGACCATCGCCGGAATTGCCAGGAGCAGATAGAGCGCCGCATTGCTCCAGCCCGCCGACAACAGCCACGCACCGCCGAGCGAGCCCGCGATGGCCCCCACTCGTCCGATGCCGAGCGCCCATGCCACGCCCGTGGCACGGCTCGAAGTCGGGTAGAACGCCGAGGCGAGCACATTGGCGCAGACCTGTGATCCACTGACACAAAACCCAGTGACGAAGATGGCCGCTGCCATCGACATCGGCGCGCTCACGGAAGCTAGGCATGCCACGGCAATCGCTCCCAGTGTGTAGGCACCGGCCACCACGGCGTAGGGGTTGAACCTGTCGAGCAGGACGCCCAGCACGACGGCACCCGCCACGCCTCCCCCTTGCAGCAGCCCGGCGAGCATCGAAGCCTCCTTCAGCGAGAGCCCACTGCGCTGGACCAGGATCGGCAGCCAGTTGATCATCAGGTATAGCAGCAGCAGGCTGCAGAAGAACGCCAGCCAGAGCCACAGCGTCCCTTTCCGGTAACGCGACGCGAAGAGCTGGCTGACGGGGGAGCCGGGGCCGTCTGGCTCGTCGGCGACGTACCTCGCGTCGGCAGAAACCCTGCCGGCATCGATGCGCGACAAGATGGCGCCGATCCGCGCCTGCATGCCTTCGCGCGTGGCGAGGTAGCGCACCGATTCCGGCAAGGCCAGCGCCAGTACCGGCACCAGCGCCAGCGGTAGTGCACCGCCTAGCGCCAACACACCGCGCCAGCCGACATGTTCGATCAGGTACGCGGTCACCAAGCCCCCAAGCGCAGAGCCGAGGGAGAATCCGCAGAACATCACTGTCAGCAACATGCCACGGCGGCGCGACGGGCTGAACTCGGCGGTCAGCGTGATGGCATTGGGCATGGCGCCGCCCAATCCAAGCCCGGTCAGAAACCGCAGCGCGATCAGCCAGCCGATGCCAGGTGCCGCGGCGGAAGCCGCGCATGAGGCGCCGAACCACGCCACCGACAGGACCAGCACACGACGCCGGCCGATGCGATCGGCAAGCGGACCACAAAGAAAGGCGCCGGTCATCAGCCCGAGCAGCCCGGCGGAGAACAGCGGCCCCAGTGCCACCATCGACAGCGACCATTCGCTGCGGATGTGGGGGGCAAGGAAGCCAATAATGGCAATATCGAAGCCGTCCAGTGCGACGATCGCAAAGCACAGTGCGATGATGCGCAATTGCAGGCCGGATAGGCGTGCCGCGTCGATGAACTCGCGTACGTTGACGGCGGCGCGCGCAGAGGCGCCGGCCGCCGCACTGCGGGGGGCGGATGGGGCAGTCATGTTGTCTCCTGGGATGGTCAGCGCACAGCCGCTATGCTGCGGCTTGTGCGGGTAAAGCGAGAATCGGAGGTTTGCGCTTCGGCAGACGGCTATACCGCGGCAGGCGTAGCGTTGGGCTGGTGATAGCCCCCCGCTTCCACGCGGGCGATAAATTCCGGATCGCGCTGGCGCAGGTCTTCATGTGTGACCCTGCCGGTGCGCAGCATGTAGTCGTAGGCGAACGCGACTGGATCGAGGTGCATCTTGCTGTCGACCGATTCATACCAGTCGAGGCTGCGGCGGGCTGCGTCCTGGAACTTGGCTGACGCATCGCGCCTGCTGCTCTCGAACGCCTGCAACGCCGCCGGTACCTCGTCGCGATGCGCGCAGACGGCATCGCAGAGCGCGATTGCATCCTGCATCGCCATACGCGTGCCGGACCCCAGCGAGAAATGCACGCTGCGCAGCGCGTCGCCCAGTAGCACCACCTTGCCATGCGACCAGTGCTCATTGCCCACCACGCTCGCCTGGAACCAGTTCGAGCGATTCCCCAGCAGGGAGTGGCCACCCAGGTCTTCTGCGAAGACCTGTTCGCAGAATGCGCGACTTTCCTCCTCGGTTGCAGTGTCGAGGCCCGCGCGATGCCAGGTGTCCGGATCCACTTCCACCAGGAAGGTCGACAGGGCATCGCTGTACTGGTAAGCGTGCGCGATGAATACCCCATACTCGGTTTCCCGGAAAATCAACGAGACCGGGTGGAACAGTTGATGGGTACCGTACCAGGCGAACTTGTTGCGGCGCACGTCGAAGCTCGGCCGGAAATGCTCCGCCAGCCGGGTCCGTACCTCGCTGTTGACGCCGTCGGCCGCCACGATAATGTCGGCGTCAGGCAGTTCGGCGGGGTCGCTCACGCGGCTGCCGTACTGAATCTCGACACCGGCCTCGGCGCAGGCCTCCTGCAGCACGCGCAGGAGGTCGATGCGCGAGGTGCGCGAGAAGTGGTTGTTATGCAGCGGCACTCGCACCCCTTGGTGGGTGACCTCCATATAGTCGCAACGCTGGTGATGCGCGGTAAACTTCCTGAAGAAGGCCGGATCCGCTTCCTCCAGGAAGGACAAGGCGATATCCGAGAACACCACGCCCCAGCCGTAGGTGGCACCGGCCTCATTGCGCTCGTGCACGACAATATGGTCTTCAGGATGCCGCTGCTTGAGCAGCAGCGAGAAGTACAGGCCGGCCGGCCCGCCTCCGATCACGACGACATTCATGGTAAGCCTCTTACTTGCTGGCCGGCGCAAGGAGCGCGCCGGCATTGGGGACGATGGGTGCCAGGTCAAGGTGTTCCAGCATCTGGCGGACCGTGCAGGCGGCGGTCGATGTCACCGGCAGGCCGATGGCGTCCTGCGCGGCCTGGATCGCCGGCAGCGACGGCATCTGCACGCAGGCCGACAGCACTACGACGTCGGCGTTGGCGGTATTCAGGCGCTTGACGTCCTGCAGCAATTGCAGGGGATCGCGACGCCCGACCTCCAGGTTGTCGGGGATCTCGAACGACAGCGCGTCCAGCACTTCAATGCCTTCATGCTCGATGTACTTGACCACCGCGTCGGTCAGCGGCTTCATGTATGGCGCCATCAGCGCGATCCGGCGCGCGCCCGCCGACTTCAGGCCCGCGACCAGCGCACCGGCCGATGTCATCACAGGTGCGTCGCAATGGTTCTCGCGCGCCACGCGCAGCAGGTCCTGCTCCACCTGCCGGTGATAGCCCGGGCCCATCGCCATGATGGCGACCAGGCAGGCCGTGCTCATCACGTCGACGCGCGCGTCCGCCAGTTCGGCCGCACAACGCAGGCCCTCGCGGTTCATGGCCTCCAGTTCCTCGCGCACCACGCGGTGCATGCGCATGCGGCTCGCGTGGAAGGTGAATCGCTCCGGCAGGATCTGCTCCCGCGCGTGCAGCATCGCCGGGATTTCTGTTTCCATCGTCGTGTTGGAACTGGGCACGATCTGCCCGATACGGTAGGTATGACTGTTCATGCTGGTTGGCCTTGGTGGGATGGGTTGCCGTGCAGATCGGTCTCGCAGCGGCGCCGGTACTGCTCCAGTGCGTTGCGCAGTGCGGCGGGCACGTTGATCGCGTCGCGCGTCCCGCGCCTCACGCAGATCGACGTGAGGCGGCCGACGAAAGCCGTCTCGCCACCCTCGCTCATGCGTGCCGTCATCGCCAGCGTGTAGGTTCGCGTGCTGATAGCCTCGACCGAGACCTCGATGTCGATCGATTCATCCGGCCACAGCGAGCGGCGGAAGTCGAATGCCAGCGCGCGAGTCGGCGTGCCGAATCCAAGCTCATCCTTGGTGCGTTGCGGGAGGCCGTCGAACAGGCGCTCATAGAACAATTCCGCAGTGGAAATGACGTATTCGGAGAAGCATGGCGTGTAGACCACGCCAGCCGGATCGCATTCGCCCCACTTGACGCGTCGGCGTACCGAGAACGGCGTTTCGGCGACTACGGCTTCAGTACAGATCATGCCGAGACCCTCCCGCGTTCATCTTTGCCCCGAGCCTTTGTCTCGTCCTCGAGACGGCGTGCCACCATTGCCCGCAGCGCGCCCTTGTCGACTTTGCCGACGCGAGTCACCGGAAACTCCTCGACGACTTCAATGCGCTCGGGACACTTGAACTTGGCGAGTCCCTGCTCGACCAGGAAGGCCGCAAGCCCGGCCACATCCGGCGCCGCGTGTCCGGCGCGCAGGATCAGGTAGATGCACCCTTTCTCGCCGTAGAGCGGATCCGGCATCGCCACGAGCTTTGCATCCGCCACCGCCGGATGGCGGCTGACATACGCTTCCACCTCTTCCGATCCGATCTTCTCGCCGCCGCGATTGACGTTGTCGCGCAGGCGGCCTTCGAAGGTGAAGCAGCGGAAGCCGTCGATGACATGTTCGGTCATGAGGTCGCCGGAGCGCACAAAGCCGTCCCGCGTCAGCGTTTGTGCTGTTGCCTCCGGTGCCTTGTAGTAGCCGCGCAGGCTCGATGGGCCGCGGAAGCACAGTTCGCCCGGCGCTCCCTGCGGCGCAGGCTCGTCCGTTCCCGGCACCAGCAGCCGAATCTCGTCATCCGGGCAGCCAGAGAAGCCTTGCGTGCCGTGGCGGACCGCCGCCGGAAAGCGTGCGCCAGCGCCCAGCAGCAGTCCTTCGGTTGTGCCGAACAGGTTGAAGCAAGGCACCCCGAGGTGCGCTTCGAGTGCATCGGCACGCGTCATCGTGCCGAACAGTTCGAGCGATGAAAGATCGTGCCGCGCCATCTCCTGGTAGGCAATCATCTGCGGTGCGACCGGCCCGATGGACATGCCGTGCGTGACGCGATGGCGTTCGATCAGTTCCAGCATGCGGACGATGTCCACACGCGGCATCAGCACCGACGTCATGCCGCCGGCCACGACAGGCACCAGCACGTAAAGCTGGCCGGCGTTATGCAGCAGCGGCAGCGCCCAGATCAGGCGGCTGTGCTCGGTCTGGCCGAGCTGGCGCATGCAAGCCAACGCGTGGCCGATGTACTCGGCATGGAAGCGTGGAATGATCTTCGGCACGCCGGTGGTGCCGCCGGACAACTGGAAGCTGAGGACGTCCTGGCTCCCGATCCTTACCCCGGCCAGCACATCCACCGCTTTTTCATAGGGAATGGCGTCGATCAGCGCGTCCAGCCCGTGCTCGTCCGGCGCGCCCTGTCCCTGCACAGGATTGCCGCGCGCCACGATCAGCTGCTCCAGCGAGGGGTGGCGCTGCGCCATGCCGCGCGCAAATCCGGCAAGGTCGAACGCGCTGAAGTCAGCCTGCACGAAGTAGGCGCGCGGCTCTGCTTGCGCGGACAACTGGCCAATCTCGACTTCGCGGTATTGCGGCACTGCGCACACGGGAATCACGCCGGCCTTGTAACAGCCCATCAGCGCGACGACCGTATCGATCGTGGTGCCCATCTGGAAGATCGCGCGATCCCCTGCCCCGAGACCAAGCTGGTGCAGCGCCGCACCAAGGCGTTCGCTGCGTTCGTCGAGTTCGGCGAACGTGATCGACCGCTCGTCGCTGATAAAGGCTAGGCGGTCTGGGTGACGCCGCGCGGTCTTGCGCAGCGCGCCGCCGAGCGTGTCGTCCACCCACGCGCCGGTCTCGAAGTACCTGGCCGCGTCTGCGGGCGGGCAATACTCCACGCCTTCGATCGGAAACTGAATTCCGGTCATGGTTGTCTCCTGCTATATATCCTGCTTTTCAGGCTGTCTCTTGCCCACGCGGTACGATGCGCACCGTGTCGCGACCGAACGACTCGATCCTGCCGTCCAGGCCGCCCGTGAAGAGCCCGTACCAGACGGCTGGCTTCAGTCCCAGTGCGCGACGCCCGAACTCGACAGGCCCGCTCGCGGCAATCACGGTATAGTCACCGAGGTCGCTGACGTGGCAGTCCGGCATGCGGTGTGCGGCTTCCGTCAGCGAGGCGAACTCGGGCACGTTCAGCACGAAGATGCGCAGGGAGGACTTGCTCATGCGTGACACTCCTTGTCCAGGTTCAGGCGGCGGCCCAGGATCTCTGCCTTGCGCAGCCAGATATCGTCGATCGAGGTCACGCTTGCCTGTCTGGCCCGAGCCTCGTCCTCCAATTCGATCGCTGCGGACAGCGTCGCATCGGCGTCACGGGCGTCCAGCGCTTCGAGCTGCCGTAGCTTGCGCGTTATCTCGATGAAGTAGCCATTCGGATCCCGGAAGTAAATCGATTCGATCACCTCGTGCGCGGTTTCCGTGGACACCACCACGCCGCGCGCTTCCAGACGGGCCTTCCATGCCTGCAATTCTTCCTGCGTATCGACCAGCCACGCCGTGTGGGTGGCATCGAAGACGTGGTCGTCCGGAAGCGGTGGGCGGCGGTCTCGGCCGGCAAGGACCTCCGGCTCGACGCTGCCAAGGTAGTAGAAGAAAGCGATGGTGCTGCCGTTGCCGCTGTCAAAGAAGAAGTGCAGGAAATCGGGGTGCGTCGCGGTGCCCCAGCCACGCGCCGAGATGGTGTGGATGAGCGGCAGGCCAAGAATGTCGCGATAGAACGTGACGGTGTCCTTCAACCGCCAGGTCGGCCGGGCCGTGTGGTCGACACCGTGCAATCGCAGAGGGGCGGCACCAGCCGGGGTGGAACTTGCATACATCGTTGCGTCTCCGGAAAAGTCTTTGTCGGATGCGTTATAGCGGGAAGGTTTCACGCAGCCACGCCTGCAGCAGGCGTCCTGCCTGGGAGCGGCCCGGCTCTTCGCCCTTGGCCAGCGCGCGGCCATGGTGGTCACCACGAACACGGTGGTATTGCTTCTCGGCACTGCCAATGCCGTGAAAGATGTCAGCGATCACCGTTGGGAAACACGCCTGGTCACCCGTGTACTCGATCAGCAAGGTGGGCTGGCTGATGGCCGGGGCCGTCCGGGACAGCGCGGCATTCGACGACAGCCCCGACCATGTCGACAGCCAGCTCTCCGGCGAACAGGTGCGTGCGAAGCCAACCGAGCCGTAGTTGGAGGCGAATGGATCGGCGCCCCAGAGCGACCCGTACTTGCGGTCGGACGGATCGAGCGACAGATCGAAGCAGCGCAGGTCGGCGTCGGTGCGCCAGACGGAGAAAAGCTGGGTATGGGCAGCGCGCCGGCGGATGGCATCGCTGACCGTACCGGGATTGCGCTTCACTTCGGCACGGGCGTCCATGCGTTCGGCAATCATCGTCCTGGCCAGTTCGTCGAGGCGCTGCACCCGTGCCATCTGCGCGGCCCGATAGCGCACGACGAAGTCAGCGCGATAGCTGGACGACTCGGGGGCCGGCGCAAAGCCATTGGCCCCGGAGAATGCATCGAGCGTCGGGTCGACGGACAGCGGGTCGCGCTCGTCGGCCACCGCAGGATCGATGCAGCCCTGCAGCAGCACGCCCTGCCCCGGATGAGGCGCGACAAAGACGACGCCGTCTACCGCCGGCAGCAGGGCCGACGCAAGATTGGTGGCTCGGCCGCCGGGCGTCCGACCGATGCGCGCTGCGGACGCGGCATTCGATTGCTGAACGTACAGCGCATATAAGCCGCTGCCTCCGGAATTGCCCAGCAGCACGATGCGGCGAAAACCCGCTTCACGCAGATAGCGCACACCGGCCGCCACGTCGTACAGCGCAAATTCATGCTCCAGGCGCTGATCGTTGCCGACCGAACGCGGGGATTGCGACCACGCCGCATAACCTGCTTCGACGATGTCGGGAATCAGGTAATGGCAAGCCATGAACTCACGGGGATGCATGATGCAAACCACGGTGTCCGGTCGGCCCACGGCATAGAGGGATCCACTTGTAGCGGCACCATCTTCCGTGCGCAGCACTACGTTGCGCGTCATGGTGCCGGCAGGCACGTCCCGCGGATTCCAGTCCGTGTTGAGGAAGCCCGCGATCGGACCAGAAGGCGCAGGCGAAGCGCTGGGGGGCGTCTTGATTGTCATCGTCACTCACTCCGTTTTTTACAGAATAGTCCATTTTTCGACGCATACGTAAATTTTTTTGCAAGGGACGCGAAGGTGATACGGGCAAGTGGCGTACTGAGCATGTATTAGCCACAGCGGAGCACCCGAGCGCGGGTGCAATGCTGGCGTTCAGTCGACTTCTTGTTTATCGTGAGAAGCTTCTCGACGCCTGCGTCGAAAATCTGAATGACAGCTCATGGCAAAGACACAGACGAAGAGCGATGCGCTGCGGGACTCGATCCTGGAAGTGGCGACCCGCCTGTTCATCGAGCGCGGCTTCGACGGCACCGGACTGAACGACATCGCCGACGCCGTGGGATTGAGCCGTCCGGCGCTGTACTACTACTTCAAGAGCAAGGAAGCGATTCTTGAGGAACTGACCACCGCGGTGACGCGCACCGCCGCCGAACTGGCTACCGAGCCAATGCCCGAAGAGATGCGCACGCCTTCCGGGATCCTTCGTCACCTGGTGATGCGTCACGCGATGCTGATCCTGTCTCACCCGTTGCAGTTCAGGGTCGTGGAGCGCAATGAGAACAACCTGCCTCCAAAGCAGCGCAAACTGGCCGAGCAATCGCGTCGCGCTGTGCTCGCTCAGTTTCGGCAGGCCGTCGAATCCGGTATCGACCAGGGGAAGTTCCGCGTGATGGATGCCAAGGTCGCTGCATTCTCGATCATCGGCATGTGCAACTGGACCGCGTGGTGGTTCAATCCATCGGGGCAGGCTTCCATGGATGAGGTGGCCCGCCAGGTTGCCGACATGGCATTGGGTGCACTGGAACTGCCCTCGAGCCGCAAGCTCGATCAGGCTGGGCCGGCAGCCATACTCCAACTCTTGCGCGACGACCTGACACTGCTGGAGCGCAGCCTGGACTCGCCGGCGGCAGCGGGCAAGACGGCCCCATAGCAGGAGAGGCAACGGGCGGGATGAAGTCCTGCCTGCAACAACTGGTTGTTTGGCCGGAGGCGTAGCTTAAAGATGCTGATCAGGAACGCTAATCGCGGTCCCACAAAGACGACCTCAGGGTTCGCCCGGGAATCAGGCTTCGGATTGATCCATATGAAGTAGTTCCAAAATCATGCATGTGACGTAGGCGGCGGTCCAGGCGGTATTGCAGCGCCCTGAGAAGCGCGCTCGTGCCTAACGTGGGATTTTCCCCAATGTTCCTGCCGGCGGAACTGGGAATAATGGCGAGGCCATCTTCTTCCAGAAGCCCCCGCGCGCCGCACCGTGGTGCAAATACGGGTGGCCTGCTTCTTGCGAGAGGCTGCTGTTCCGCGCTGACAGCGCCGCACCAGACGGCGCGAGCAGGAGATTCCCATACGCCCTCGCCGTCATACATGAATGCCACCTGTATCTTTCCGCCTGTGCTTGACCCGCATCAGCCCGCCCTGGCAGGGTGGCATCGTGAGCTGGACCGGGTGCAGGATTTCGACCAGGTCACGGAGATGGTCGGCCGCGCGTTCAAGCCCCATGCGATGCAGTTGCGCGACCCGGCCCGTACCCTTTCCACGCGCTTGTTTTCGACCCGGGTCGGGCGCCTGTCGCTTTTCTTCCTGGAGTACGGCGCCGAGGTCAAGGTCGAGCCGGATTGCTTCGATGGCTTCGTGCTGGTGGAGATTCCGCTGCGCGGCGGTGGCCGCTACCGCTGCGGCCGCGAGGCGCTGGACGGCGATACCGGCCACGCCGTGGTGATGTCGCCCAACAAGCCCGTGCACCTGGAGCTGGCGCCCACGCTGTCGCAGCTGATCGTGCGGATCGACCAGGGCATGATTGACCGCGCCTGCGCCGCGCACCTGGGCTACCAGCCGAAAGAGGCAGTCAGTTTCGACCTCAGCCTGGACCTGGAGGGCCACGCCGGCCGTGCCTGGACCAGCACGCTGCGCCATGTGCTGGACGGCTGCGCCAGCTTTCCGCAATTGCTCGACAACCCGATCTATTGCGCGCACATCGAGCAGATGCTGATCGACACGCTGCTCTACGCGCACTCGCACAACCTGTCGCACCGGTTTGAGATCTCGCGCACGAAGCCTGCGGTGGCGCCGGCCTATGTGCGCCGGGCGGTGGAATACCTGGAAGCGCACGTGGCCGAGGCGGTGACGATGGATGCGCTGGCCGCCGCGGTGGGCATGAGCAGCCGGGCGCTGTTCCTGGCGTTCCGCGACACCTATGACCAGACCCCGATGGGCTATCTGCGCGAGCTGCGGTTGCAGCGCGTGCGCCAGGGGCTGTTGTCAGGGGGCTCGGCTTCGGCCAACCTGACGCACATTGCGCTGCAATGGGGCTTTTTCCACTACGGGCGGTTTGCCCAGTACTACAGCGAACGTTTCGGCGAGCGGCCACAGGATACGCTGCTGCGCGCCCGGCAGCGGGGCTGAGCCGCCGGCAGGGAATAAGGGCCGCGTCATCCCGCAGGGAGCGCGGCCTTCTTCTTTGGCTAGTTGCCGGTCGTGCCGGTCGGCGCGTGGTTGGCGGCCCGGAAGATCTGTTCCGATACCCACGGATTGCCCATGGCGCCGCGGATGGTGGCGGTGCGCACGTCGTCTGGCAGGAACGCCACCTCGCCGTAGAGCGTCGACCATTTCTGGCAGTGGTCCACCAGCGGACGCTCGCGCGCTTCCCAGGCTTCCAGCGCGGCCGGGATCTGCTCGGCGCGGCTCACGCCTTCGAGCGCGACGGCCAGCGCCAGGCCGTTCTGCATCGCCATGCCGCCGCCTTGCCCGAGGTTGGGCGGTTGCGCGTGCGCGGCGTCACCCAGGATGACGGTGCGGCCCGCCGACCACGCGCTGCACTTGATGATGCTGTACACGCCCCAGCTCACCTCGCTGCCAATGCGGTCGATCAGATGCGCCCACTGCGGGAAGGCGGCGCTCCACAGCGCCTTGTCGATGTTGGTGTCGCGCGCGGCGCGGTCGTTCTCGGTGCAGGTCAGCGCCAGGTAGATCTGCTGCGCGTTGATGGGCGTGATCAGCAAGCGCCGCATGCCGTTCCAGTTCTCGATGTACTTGCCGGCGTCTTGCGGCGGGATATCGCCCGGGCGGCTGTCAATCACCGTGCGCAGCGCGCCTTCTTCGGTCTGCTGGTGGTACATTTCCAGCCCGAGGGCCTGGCGCACGCGTGACCAGATCCCGTCCACGCCTACGGCCAGGTCGGCACGCGCGGCGTCGCCGTTGGCGAAGCGCAGTTCGCCGCGCGGCGTGGCGCCGATGATTTCGGCCGACGTGACCACCTTGACGCCCGTGCGCAGGCAGGCGTCGCGCAGCGCATCGAGCAGTTGGCTGCGCTTGACGGTGATCAGGCGCCTTCCAGCGGCGATGGGGGCCGATTCAATGATCTCGCCGCGGTGGTCGCGCTGTTCGAAGAAGCGGCCATGAAAGGCGTCGCGCACGGCGTCGTCGCACGCGCCCAGCGCTTCCAGCACGCGCAGCCCATTTTCCCAGATATAGATGCCCGAGCCGGCAGCGCGCAGCGCCGGTTGGCGTTCGTAGACGGTAACGTCCCAGCCGCGCTGGGCGAGTGCCGCGGCAGTGGCAAGGCCACCCAGGCCGCCGCCGGCGATGATTGCCGACAAAGTCTTGTCCATGTTTTCTCCTCCAAGGGTTCCTGATCCTGCACGCTCACACGAGCCAGGCGGCGTCGGGACCGGCAGGCGCCGGCGCGGCATCGCGCCGGACATACCACTCGCTGTACTGCCCGTCGGGGTCCCGCAGGAATAGGGCACGCTTCCAGGGCACATCGACGACCCGCTCCGGCGTGATCCCGCGCGCACTAAGCGCTTGCAGCGCTGCTTCCAGGGTGGCCTCGGCTTCCAGCTCGAAGGCGGCGTGGTGGTATGCCGCGTTATCGGCGGCGACCAGGACCAGATTGTACGGATACGCAGCCAGGCTCGCGCCCAGGTAAGCGATGCCCTCTGCCTGGCGCACCACCTTTAGGCCGCCGATGCGGGTGTAGAAGTCCAGCATTGCGTCGAAGCGGGCGGTCTGGAGCACGGCGTGGGTGATGCGCCGCGGATGCAGGCAGGCGTCCGTGACGTGCCGCAACACGGGAGCGTCGTCGTAGAGGCCAACGGTGGACGGCTCGGCCGCGTCCGGGTCCCACGTGCTGGTGAGCAGTTCCATCTCGCCGGACAGTACCGAGCCCCAGTCCTTCACCGTGTCGCAGTAGAACTCATTGTAGTTGTGGTCGGGATCGAACAGGTAGACGCTGTGCGCCACCTGGTGGTCGACAGTCAGGTCCAGCGGCACGCCGGCCGCCTTCAGCCGGCGCCAAGCGTCCACCAGCGCTGCTTCGTTCTCCAGTTCCCAAGCCAGGTGGTTCAGGCCGGGCGTCAGGCCGATGGTGCCGGGCAACTGCAGCAGGCCGTCGCGGCCGTAGCGGTCCACGCCACCAGTGGTCTTCATCATGCCAAGGTCGTGCGGCGTGTGGCCCGTGCCGAGGAAAGTGGCTTGCAGGTCCGGCTCCCAGAACTCTACGTTCAGCCCACAGACCGCGCTGTAGAAGTTCTCGGAAATCTCCAGGTCGTCGACCCACAGGTTGACATGGCCAAGGCGGCGCGGGGCGAAAAAGTTGCCGGGCCGGGCCGGCGCAGGGGACGACATCGACGTCATGTCATGGGCTCCTTTGTTTCGTGTGCGTGTTTCGGGCGTGTTGAGGCGAATGGCTTGCCTGCCTGGTTTCGGGGACGGCATGGATTGCCGTGACGACGGGCCACTGGCGGCAGGTGCGAGTGCATCTTATCGACGGGCGGGGCCGCCGCGGACGCGCCACGCCAAATCGTTGCGGGATTCGGATGTCCGTTGCGGTTTCCGGACTGCGACGCCCACCGTGTTGCCCAACAATGCGTTCACCGCCAGCGCCTGGCCCTGATGCCGGCCGACGCGGAACCGCCCAAGGCGGAATGACAGACAGTGAGACGACTAGGGAGCGCCCCATGCTTTGGATGCAGGCAGACCCGGCCCAGCGCCGGAAAATCCGTAACTGGCAGCACTACGCGCTGGCAATCGGCGTGTTGGGCGAGCTGTTCCTCGCCGGCGACTGGTACGGCTTCGCGGCCGTGATGACCTTCGTGTCGGAAGCGCTGCACCTGAGCCCGACCCAGGCCGGCTTTGTGCAGGGCGCCTTCGCCATCACTTACTGCATCGGCATGCTGTTCTGGTCGCCGTTCGCAAGGCGCTGGTCGGCACGCCGGCTCTTTGCCATCGGCTTGCTGGGAACAGGCGTGTTCATGCTGGCGCAGGCCGGCGCCGACAACTTTGCCGAGCTGGTGGCGGCGCGCCTGCTGATCGGCTTCTTCGACGCGGCAGTGTGGGTCGGCACAATGAAGCTGATCGTCGGCTGGTTTCCGTCGGAGCGCCACGGCGCGACCATGGGCATACTGCTGGCGGCCTTCAGCCTGGCGATCACGCTCGACTTCGCCATCGGTATCCCGGTGGCGGCTGCACTCGGCTGGCGCGTGTTCCTGCTGGCGCTGGGCGGCCTGACCTTGCTCGTCGGCTTGCTCGGGATGCTGACGATCAAGGGCAGCCCGCGCGAGATCGGCTTCCCGGACTTCAGGTGGCAGGCGGGCCCGAGCGTCGATCACCACGCCGCCAATGTCCCGCTGTCGCGCATCTTCCGCTCGCGCTGGATCTACGTTGGCTGGCTGGCGATCTTTGGCGACACCTTCGCGCTGGCGGCAACGGCGACCTGGGTGGTGCCGGCATTCATCCAGCAGCAGGGCATGCCCGTTGCCAACGCTGCGCTGGTCGGTACGCTGATGGGGCTGTCGCAGGTGGCCTTCCTGCTGATCGGCGGCTGGCTGTCGGATCGCATGCCGCGCCTGGTCATGATCAAGCTGGGGGCGCTGCTGTCGGTGGTCTCTGCGCTGAGCTTCGTCGCCGCCACACACTATGCAATGCCGTGGGCGATGCTGCTGACCATCGCGGGACTGAGCGGCGTGACGGTGCTGTCCGGCGGTGCAATCTTCAGCCTGGTCAGCGAACGCTATGGCGAGGCGCTGGCCGCGACTGCCATTGGCTATGCCGAGCTTGGCGGCATCGTTTCCACCTTTATCGCGCCGACGCTGATGGGCTGGGTCATCGACCTGACGCACTCGTTCACGATGGCGTTCGTGGCTTTCTTCAGCGTCGAGGTGATAGTGCTGGCTGCCTTGCTGGTGGTGGCAGGCGACCGGCGCACCGCGGCGGCACCGGCGGTGGCGCACTGACGGCCCGGGCAACGACCAAGAGATTGCATGATGTTCGATTCTCACAAGCGACGCATCAACCCGCAGAACGAAGCCGACTTCAACCTGCGCCAGCGGCATCCCGATGCGCTCGACCAGATGGCCGGCTGGCAGCGCCACTCGGCCCTGGCCCGGGCTGCGCTGGCCCATGAGCCTGACGTTGCGTTCGGCTCCGCCCCGGATGAGCGGATGGATATCTTTCCCGCGCCTCGGCCCGGCGCGCCTGCGGTGATGTTTATCCATGGCGGCTACTGGCAGGCGGGGGACAAACGCGATGTCTCGTTCGTTGCCTCGGCACTGGTACACGCGGGCATCACCGTCGTGGTCAACAACTACACGCTGGCGCCGGCTGCGACGCTGGACCGCATGGTCGCGCAGACGTCCAGGGCCCTGCACTGGCTGCACCGCCATGCCGGGCGCTACGGCATCGACCCGGACCGCCTGCATGTAATGGGGCATTCGGCCGGTGGCCACCTGGCGGCAATGATGTTGACGGCGCATGGCGGCACGGCCGGCGCAGGAAAGGGGGGCGGCGCGCCGGTACGCAGCGCCATTGCGATCAGCGGCCTCTTCGACCTGACGCCGCTGATCGACACCAGCATCAACGACGTCCTGGGTCTCGATGCGGCGAGTGCCGACCTCATGAGCCCGGTGCGGCTTGACCGCGACAGCGATGCGCCGCTTTACACGCTGGTCGGCGCGGACGAAACGGAAGGCTTCAAGGCACAGGCGCGCCGGATTGCTGCGTACTGGCAAGGTGTCCACGCGCTGGCGCCGGTCGCCGGCCGCCATCACTATGACGTACTGAACATTTTTCGCGATGAAGGTAATCCGTGGCTGGCGGCGGTGGCCGGGGTGATCCGGGAAGATGCACCGCTGAAAGCCTTCGCGATGCCTGGTGATTGAGGCGCGCCGAAACCTTTTTGTAACAACCACCTCGCATGGGTTGTACCGGCCGATCGTGCGTCCGGGGTCGATCAGCAATGCTCCAGCGCAGGAACCTAAACCAGCTGCCGCCTGCCGGCGCGTTGATCGTGGCGGCACCGCTGAAGATCCAGAACGGGTCGGGCAGTCCGTTGCGGGTACTGGCGATCGCGGCCACCTGACAGAACCGCGGACGTCCACAAGAGAAGAGAGAGGAAGGGAAGACAAATGAAGCACCAACGCAGGATCCTGGCCGCCATGGCGGCCGCCGGCAGCCTCACCTCGGGCGCCGTACAGGCCCAGAGCGCCGTGCAGCTCTACGGCGCGATCGACGCCTTTGCCGGCTCCGTGCGCGCCAGTGGCGATGCGCACAGCACCGCGGTTGTCGACAGTTCCGGCCTGACCACCTCGTACTGGGGCATTGGCGGGCAGGAAGCGCTCGGCAATGGCCTGAACGCCGAGTTCACGCTGGAGAGCTTTTTCCGTACGGACAATGGCAAGGTCGGCCGCTTCGACGGCGACGTCATGTTCGGGCGCAATGCCTATGTTGGCCTGAACGGAGGTTTCGGCGCGATCAAGCTCGGCCGCAACACCACGCCGTGGTTCGTGTCGATGTTGCTGTTCAACCCGCTGGCGGATTCGGCCGTGTTCTCGCCGATGTTCCTGCATGCCTACACCACGCCGCCTGGCGCGCCGGTCGGCAACTCGGTCGCAGGTGACACGGGCTGGGACAACTCGGTGCTGTACCAGAGCCCCGGTTTCGGCGGGCTGCGCTTCAATGCGATCTACTCGACCGGCGAGAGCGCCGGCCACCAGGGCAAGCAGAACTACGGCGGCAATGCCACCTACTTCAACGGCAACTTTGGCGCCACGCTGGCGGTGCAGCGCGTGGGGGTCAATGCGCCGGAATTCGCGGCCAGCGGCGCCAGCTACCAGATGGCCTACCTGGCCGGCCTGTCCTATGACTTCAAGGTGGTCAAGCTGTTCGGCCAGTACGCGCAGTCGGACAACAGCTTCAGCGCGCTGAGCCGCCAGCGCAACCGCACCATGCAGGTGGGCGCGAGCGCTCCGCTGGGGCCGGGTTCACTGATGGCAACGTGGGTGCGTACCTGGCAGGGCGGCAGCGAAACGCTGGGCTCGGCCCGCCGCGACACCACCACGCTGGCCTACGACTACCCGTTCTCCAAGCGCACTGATCTTTACGCCGCCTGGCGCTATGACAAGGTGACCGACCTGAATCCGGGCAACACCTTCGGGCTGGGCCTGCGCCACAAGTTCTAGCAGGAGCCCGGCGCCTCACTTCGAGGCGCCGATCAGATTTTCTTGGTCGCCCCAAAAAAAATATTTCCACAATCATATGTTTATGCCTAAACTATGTGGAACGACAACGAGCGCGTGGCGACGATCGCGCGAAACAGGTTCCCTGGCGGCTTCTCCGGTTCACCATCCGCCACCCATCAGGAGACAGACAATGACCCCAGCTGGCACCGCTCAGCCCTGGCGCCCCGCTTCTCGCGCGACCTATACCGTACTTTTCGTATGCTTCCTTGCGATTCTCTTTGAAGGCTATGACGTTGGCGTCATGGGAGCGGTACTGCCCACACTTGCCGACGACCGCAACTGGAACCTGACGCCGCTGGAACTCGGTGCCCTCAGCAGCTATGCCCTGGTCGGCATGTTCTTTGGCGCCTTCCTGATCGGCACGCTGAGCGAGATGATCGGCCGCCGCCGCATGCTGCTGCTCTGCGTTTCCCTGTTCTCGCTGACCATGCTGGGCGCGTCCTATGCGCCGACGCCGGCCATCTTCGGCGTCTTGCGGTTCATCGGCGGGCTCGGCCTCGGTGGCGTCATTCCAGTAGCCGCCGCCCTGACCATCGAGTACTCGCCGCCGCACCGCCGCAGCTTCAACTATGGGCTGATGTACTCGGGGTATTCCGTGGGCATCCTTTGCGCCGCGCTCATTGCGATGTGGCTGTTGCCCAGTCTTGGCTGGCGTGGCGTGATTGGCCTGGGTGCCGTGCCCATGGTGCTGATACCGCTGATGGCGTGGCTGCTGCCCGAGTCGCTGGAGTACCTGGTGGGGCAAGGGCGAATCGATGAAGCGCAGGCATTGGCCGATCGCACTGGCCATGGCCGGCTGCCGTCGCAAGCCGGGCCCGCCAACAGCGCCGCCCGCGCCACCTGGCGCGACGTGATGTCGAGCATGTTCGCCCGCAAGCAGCTGCGCGCAACAGCGTGCTTCTGGATCGCACTGTTCTTCGGCCTGCTGCTCGTCTACGGCCTCAATACGTGGCTGCCGACCATCATGCGCAAGAATGGCTACGACCTCGGCTCCAGCCTTTCCTTCCTGGTTATCTTCAGCCTTGCGTCCGCGGTGGGCGGCCTCTTCCTGGGCAGCGCGGCCGACAGGATAGGCGCACGTGGCACCGTCGCGGTTTTCTACCTGATCGGCGCTCTCGCCATCGGCGCGCTGATGTTCCGCAACTCCGTTGCCGTCAACTACCTGCTGGTCGCACTGGCAGGCGTGGGCAGCGTCTCGGCATCGCTGATCCTTACCGGCCATCTGGCCGGTTACTACCCGGCACACGCACGGGCCGCGGCAACAGGATGGGCCCTGAGCTTCGCGCGCTTCGGCGCC
>NZ_JBWKQZ010000058.1:0-24210 GCF_059419025.1 Cupriavidus sp. GW821-FHT07C08 | reverse complement strand
AGCTGTTCCTGTGCGGCATCGCCGGGCAATACCGCGGTGATGGCGAAGACGATGGCCGAGACGGCCAGCAATGAGATTAGCGCCAGGCCGACGCGCCGCTCCAGCAGACGCAAGATGAATGGGTTCACGTTGTCTCCTTTCTTAGTGGGTAAATCAGGCCGCGAGTCGCAAGTGATCGACTGACGAATCACCCATCAGACGCCCGCAGGGATCTGGCAAAAGCCGTGGATCCACTTCGGCTGCGGGGGGAACGTCTCGCGCTGCAAGATTCCGAAATCCGGTGGTGCAGGGCGCTCATGATCCGGGTTGATTCGTCTGGGCCGACAAAGCTCTCGAACGGCTTCTTCTCTGACAAGGCAATGACTCCTGGGACGGGGGCCAGGGTCTTTGTGGGATGCGACATTGAAGCATGTGCGCCCAAGCGCTTGGTGGGGTATTCCGGGCCATGACGGTAATAGCTGCGGTTTCATATGTCCCGTTTGGCATTGCCTGCCGTGCGCTCAGCGCGCGTGCATGTGCACCGCAATATTCGTCGGGATTTACCCTAGGAGTGCGTCATCCTGGTGCGTGCGTGGATGCAGTAATTTTTTCCTATCAGATGCTGGCGAGTTCATCGCATCATGATTCCCCTCTTTCGCCCGGCGCTGCTACGACTGCGATGACATACGCCACGACCGCGCACGAGGTAGACGATACGGCAGTCCTGGCCGACGCGGACAATCTGCGCCGCGGCAAGCGCGGTGAGCCGCTCAGCGGTCTTGTCGACCGTGCGAAAGGAAACTGAAAAGATTGTGCGGCTCCATTCTGCTTCCAGGCGATGAGCACCAAAACTACCGCTGTGATTGCCGACGATCATCCCGTGGTGCTCGCCGGACTGGCGCCGTACATGGCGCGTCAAGGCATTGACGTCATAGCCATCGCGGATAGCGTCAATGGGCTTCTCTCGGAACTCAAGAAGCATGCACTGCTACTGCCGGATATCGTGATCACCGGCTATGACTATGGCGGAGAGATCGACGGGTTGCGCTTGATCGAACGGTTACACCGGATGTACCCCAAGGTGAAGATCGTGGTCTTCTCGGGGCAGCGTCCACAGGGTCTGGTTCGTCAATTGCTGGCGAAAGGTGCCGACGCGTTTGTCGCAAAATCGATGGCCCTGCAGTTCGTGGCCGATGCATGCCAAACCGTCCTCTCAGGTGCCAAGTACATAGACCCGGACACTGAGGGGTTGTTGATTGCTCCGACCCGCCATTGCGAAGACCAGTGCGACGATCGTCTTAGCCCGCGCGAACGCGAGGTCCTTCGCCTTCTGGCGCAAGGCTATCCGCTGCAGGAGATTGCACGGAAATTCCAGCGCAGCGTCAAGACGATCAGCGTCCAGAAGTGCTCGGCCATGAGCAAGCTCGGGCTGCGAAATGAAATAGAACTGGCGTTGCATCTGGTCAAGCACAGGCATGCGGTGATTCCGTCCTGACTACAAGCGCTGCGGTGAGTAACCGTTGCAAAAAGAAGGGCTGCCCAAGGGCAGCCCCGGACGGGCTCTACCGCAAAGCCATGGAAAGTGTCGATATATGCTGATGACATACACGCGACAGCAGAGCTCTCGCACATCCTAGGCTGATAATTACGGAAAAAAAATAGGCGCTGGCCTAAAAAACGCTTTAGATGTAATACCAACATCATGGCTCGAATACGGATTGTTAAGTCTTGCAGATTCAATGCAGAATCTGCTTCGCCCGAATTCGAACCGATGCGGATGGGCTACTTACCATTCTTCGAGGAAATCATTTCATGAAATTCAAACTGTCAGCCTTTGCGGCTGCCTTGCTGGTGGTCCCCAGCGCGTATGCGCAATCGAACGTCACGCTGTACGGTGTTGCTGATGTGGGTATTGAGTACCTGAACAAGGCTGTTGCTTCGACTGGTACCGTACCCGCCGGCGCCCAGGGCAACAATCTCTGGGCCCTGCAATCGGGCAACCAGTCCGGATCGCGCTGGGGATTGCGCGGCGTAGAAGACCTGGGCGGCGGCATGAAGGGCATCTTCCTGCTGGAAAGCGGCTTCAACCTCGATACCGGCGCCTCGGGGCAGGGTGGTCGTCTCTTTGGTCGCGGCGCCTACGTCGGTCTGCAGAACCAGTGGGGCCAGCTGACCCTAGGCCGGCACACGACCCCGTTCTATGACTTTGGCGTTACCTACGACCCGATGTCGATCGCGAGCCGCTATTCCATCGGTGCACAAGACCCGTTCATGGGCGGGGCGCGTGCCGACAACTCCGCCAAGTATATGGGGACGTTCGGCGGCCTGAGCGTGACTGGCCTGTATAGCTTCAACAGCAGCAACCAGGAGGTCGCCGGCAATTTCACCAACGGGCGTGAGTATTCGTTCGCTGTGAACTATGCTGTGGGCGGATTCGCCGTTGGCGCCATTTACGACCAGTCGAACCGGTCGGCAGCCACGGCTCTGTCGACCAATAATCTGATCAGACGGGCCGCAGTCGCCGGGACATACACTTTCGGACCTGCCAAGCTCTACGGCGGTTACCGATATGCCCACGCGTTCAACGGTGCCACCCTGCCTGGCGCTGGGCTGACCAACACAGTGTCGAACCTGGGTTGGGTTGGCGTCGGCTACCAGGTATCTCCGGCGCTGTCGGTCAGTGGCTCTGCGTACTACCAGAACCTGCGTCAGTCGAACGCCGGCAACCCGTGGCAGTTCGTGGCGCTGGTGGACTATGCACTGTCGAAGCGTACGGATCTTTACACCACGGTTTCGTACGCACTGAACCGCGGCAAGTCGAACCTGGGGGTGAACGGGTTCAATGACCAACTGGGTGCGAGCAGCGAAGCCGTGCAACCGGGTGCAAACCAGTTTGGCGCTGTCGTTGGCATCCGCCACAAGTTCTGAGCTTAAGTCCGTTAGTGCAGACCCGGGGGCAACTCCGGGTTTTTGATACAACTCCGCTCGGCTTCAGGGTTGCCAGGTTTGGAGCGCCGTCCCTCCCAGGACGGCTTTGCGTTGGCCGCCGGCCTCCGCATCATGTCAGCCACAGCGGCGCAGCGTCCGGCCTCCAACAGCGGGCGAGAAAACACCGGAAATTGCAAGTTCAGAGCGTATTCGGCAGCTTCTGCCAGCGCTGCGATGCGATACTTTATCCGCATCGCGAGCCTGCTCTCGCTGTTCATGGCGAGGAAATACAAAGTACGTACCGCCGTAGCCGACAGCCATCACTGTCGTGGGCTATGCCGATCCCTCGTCGCCATGCTGCCCTTCAGACATCGCCACTGGTGATACCAGCCCCCTGGATCATCAGTTGAAAATTTTCTAAACGCTCAGAGAAGTAGTCATGTCCGACATTGTGCCCATGAAACGGGAAGCCGAGCTTTTCAATCCGTCCGCGCTGTTTGTCAACAACGCGAACATTTCCGGCATGGAAGGCTACCGGGCGATATGCGCCGCAGCCGAAGACGATTACGAAGGCTTCTGGGCCCGGCATGCACGCGACCTCATCACCTGGCATAAGCCGTTCACCAGGACACTGAACGAGGAACACGCTCCGTTCTACCGTTGGTTCGAGGACGGTGAGCTCAACGTTTCGTACAACTGCCTGGACCGGAACCTGGCGAACGGCAATGCCGAGAAGACAGCGATCATCTTTGAGGCCGACGACGGCCATGTTACGCGGATCACGTATACGCAGCTTCATGCAAGGGTCTGTCAGTTTGCCAACGGCTTGCGGGCGCTTGGCATCGGGAAGGGTGATCGCGTGGTCATCTACATGCCGATGTCCATCGAAGGTATCGTCGCCATGCAGGCCTGCGCGCGCATCGGTGCGGTGCATTCCGTGGTCTTCGCCGGCTTCTCGGCCAGGTCCCTGCGCGAACGGATTATGGATGCCGGCGCGGTGGCAGTGATCACGGCCGACGAGCAGGTGCGTGGCGGCAAGCATCTGCCGTTGAAGTCGATCGTCGACGAAGCCCTCGACTTGGGCGGTTGCGACACCGTGAACAACGTCATCGTTTACAAGCGCACGGGCGCCAGCATCGATCTCGTCTCCGGACGTGACCTGTGGCTGCATGCGCTGACGGTCGACCAGCCCCCCATCTGCGAACCGGAATGGGTCGAGGCCGAGCATCCGTTGTTTATCCTCTACACCTCGGGTTCTACCGGCAAGCCCAAAGGGGTGCAGCATGCATGCGGTGGCTATCTGCTGTGGGCGATGCTGACGATGAAGTGGACGTTCGACATCAAGCCTTCCGACGTCTTCTGGTGCACGGCCGACATCGGCTGGATCACCGGCCACACCTACATCGCCTACGGCCCGCTTGCGGCGGGCGCGACCCAGGTCGTTTTCGAGGGTGTGCCGACCTACCCCAATGCCGGTCGTTTCTGGGACATGGCCAGCAAGCATCGAACCACGATCTTCTATACCGCCCCGACGGCGATCCGCGCGCTGATCAAGGCTTGCGACAAGGACCCGGAGCTGCATCCGAAGCAGTACGATCTGTCCAGCCTGCGCTTGCTTGGCACGGTAGGGGAGCCGATCAACCCGGAGGCGTGGATGTGGTACTACGACAACGTTGGCAATAGCAAATGCCCCATCGTCGACACCTTCTGGCAAACCGAAACCGGCGGGCACATGATCAGCCCGTTGCCTGGCGTGACGCCGTTGCTGCCGGGCTCCTGCACGCTGCCGTTGCCTGGAATCATGGCGGCGGTGGTCGATGAAGGCGGCAACGAACTGCCGCACGGGCAAGGCGGCATCCTGGTCTTCAAGCGCCCGTGGCCGTCCATGATCCGCACGGTCTGGGGCGATCCGGAGCGGTACAAGGCAAGCTATTTCCCGCAGGAACTGGGTGGCAAGCTTTACCTGGCAGGTGACGGCGCGATACGCAATGAATCGACCGGCTACTTCAGCATCACCGGTCGCATCGACGATGTGCTCAACGTTTCCGGTCACCGCATGGGCACCATGGAGATCGAATCGGTGCTGGTCGCCAACCCGCACGTCGCGGAGGCCGCCGTGGTGGGCAAGCCGGACGATACCACCGGGGAAGCCATCTGCGCCTATGTCATGCTGAAGGGCGCCCGGCCCCAGGGAGACGAAGCGCAGCGGATCGCCAGGGAGTTGCGCGACTGGGTCGCCAGGGAGATCAGCCCTATCGCCAAGCCTAAGGAAATCCGTTTTGCCGACAACCTGCCCAAGACCCGTTCGGGCAAAGTGATGCGCCGGCTGCTCCGCGCCATTGCCAAGGGCGAACCGATCACGCAAGACCTGTCGACTCTTGAGGATCCTGCGATCCTGGAGCAGCTCAGGCAAGCGCAGTAATCGGGCAATTCGACCGGCGCTCCGCACACTGCGCGAGGCTGCCCGGTCAATGCACAGCTTTCTGGAAGACGACTATACAGGCGGGCTCAGGAGTTGATGATGGAGATTGCGATCAAGGTCAGGCACTGCAACCATGATCTGAAAATCGTTGAAATGCTGAACGCTGGCAACATCGAGCCCGACACGGAGGTCTGCAATGTCGCCTAAGCGACGATGGACGGCAATGCGGCAGCGCTACCCGTTGCTCGGTGAATTCGGGTACATCGACATGATGCTCAATTCATCCATGCATCCCAGGACTCAGCATCGCGTCCTGGACTGCGTCGAGGAACAGCGCGTATGGGAGCGGCCGGAATTGCCGGGCATCGGTATCACCCGTTTCGGTCGCTTCGAACATTCTTGCTGTGTCACGTTCGCAGGCGGCCGCCATCACGCCATGTACTACGTGTGCCAGAATGGCCGCTATCGCATGGAAGAAGCGCCGGCATTTGTATCAGAATTCCATGCAGGCGATGAGTAGCCCACCTCATGCTGTCGGCAAGGCCGACAGACCCGGGTTAATGCGCCCGTTCCAGTGGAGCATGTGGGTGATCCGCATCACCCGCGTTTTCAGCGTAATGCCCGCTTCGTAGGCCTTGAAGATAAACTCGCGACCACAAGAGGCGGGTTCGGCGTGGCTCAGCAGAGCGCCTGGCTGATGATGGCAAACTGCTTGAGCGCGCTATCCGCCGTCGGTACGCCATGACGCGCCATCGCCACCACGGTATCCACCTGCACCAGTCCCGCCTGCGCGAGCCAGTCCTGCAGGGCACTCGTTCCCGTGACATCCACGCGCACGAAAGACCCGGTGCAGGCGCCGGACCAGCAGGCAATCAAGGCTTTCGCGCGTTCGCTATCGGAGGCCACCACCGGCCCGATCGCATTGCCCCGTCCGAAGCGGCGCATGATCGAGAATCCGACCGCTTCCCCATTTCGCTCCAGCACCACCGTCTCTCCCACGGCGAGCAATGACTTCAGCACTTCGCCGCGCGACATGCCGGTTGCGCGATTCCCGAGTTCGACGATCGTCTCGATATCGCCTGGCGCGAACGGACGCAGCGATTCTCCTGCGGCCAGTGCGACTGGGTCGACGGCATTCATTGTGCCCTGATGCTGATTGATGGTGCCGGTCGCGACGAAGCCGAGGCGCTCATACAGCGGCTGTCCGGCGGGGGTTGCGTTCAGCAGCGTGCAGCGGTCGCCAAGCGCTTCCAGCACCAGGCGCATCAACTCGCTGCCGATGCCCTTGCCTTGATGCGACGGCGACACGATGATCATCCCAAGCGATGCCTGCTGTCCCTGCTTCCAGCAAAGCCCGGTACCGATCACCACCCCGGCTTCCTCCGCGACGAAGCCAGTACCCAGACGAAGGATAAATTGCCAGTCTTCAGCACGATGCGGCCAGCGCATGGATTGCGACAGTTCATATGCGGCGGGCACGTCCTCTTCGCTCATGGCGCGGTAGGTGACTGGAGCATGGGTTGCGTGGCTTGGCATGGTGTCTTCCCTTTGAGTAAGCCGAATCTTCAACACGTCTGGCAGGACTACTGACTGAAGCCATCTTGCCACAGTGTCCGTCCCGCTTTACGGCGTCAATGCGATTCCACAGGTTCGTCTGGCAGCCGCCTTATCGCGCAGCGCTTATGCCGTTCGGCCGGCGCCAGACCGCACAAATTGCTACGCCCGCGCTCCGCCAAGGGGCTTACGGGATGCAGTCCGCTGTTCCGCACCATGGCATTGGCCGGCGCCCATGTCAGCAGCCACCTGTTCGGGATGCAGCAAATTATGCTGAACGGCACGCCAAATGCCGCTGTTTCTATGCTTGGACACTGTCCGAACGCGATACTCCGGAGGCTCGATAGTGCTGTAATGCTGTTCAGGGCGTATGCGACGCGAGGGCGGACACGATCCATCTCGGGCAACGCCTGCGCCGAGAGAATTTTTCCTATTGAGGGCTTGCGCGGCTCATGGCTCATGCAGCGTAATCCTCGTTATCACGAGAACAAGTCATGTCAAGTTTGCTGCAGGGCGTCACCGAGCGCGCCACGCCGGCTACGTTTGTCGATTTGCGCGTGTTTGCGCAAGACCATTCCCTCGGTGTCCCCTTCACCGATGCTTCCGGGGAAGACGACTTCCTTTCCCGGCGTCGCATGCTGGACCTGCGACCGGGACCGGTAACGCTCGGCGTTATCACGCTGGACGGCGGGAGCGGGCTGGTCAAGGCACAGCCCGCGGATGAGTTCATCATCGTCTGCGAGGGCAAGCTGACACTGACCCAGCGGGACCGCACGGTCGTGCTGGGTCCGGACAACAGCGCTGTGCTGTTGCATGATGCCGAATTCGCCTGGTCGGCTGAATGCCCGGTGTCGATCCTGTTCATGCGCTACCAGCACAGCAGTCCTGGTGCGCGCGCGCTGCTGCCGATCGCGCAAGGGCCGGTACTGGAGCCGTCCGGCGCGCCTGCGGCCGAGTTGCTGCTCACGCCGACCCCCGCTTGTCGCAACTACACGGACTATCGCTCCGAGGACGGGCAGTTCGTCTGCGGCACCTGGGATTCGACACCCTACCATCGCCGGGCGATGCTCTATCCCCACTACGAGCTGATGTACCTGTTGGAGGGCAGCGTGACGTTTGAAGATGAAACCGGCCGTAGCGGAACGTTTTCACGCGGCGATATCTTCCTGGTCGAACAGCATGCGCGGTGCAGCTGGGATAGCCGCGAGCAGGTCGCCAAGGTATATGCGATTTTCCGTCCGGCGTAGTTCGTACTGCGGGCCGTTGAGGTTCACTGGTGGTCTCCGCTTCACTGTGAAGCCTTGCCCGCAGGCAATCATGCCTGTGGGCTTTTTTCCATGGTGCCTCGGACCTGCCGCTTTGGATGCTGGCGCCGCGGTCGCGTCCATACGCGAACGGGGTAGGCGGCTTTTTGTGTGTTTCTTTCTAGCAGAGGTTCTTCATGGCACTCAAAGACTTCAAGGTACTTACGTTCGACGTGGTTGGCACGCTGATCGACTTCGAGGGCGGAATGCTCGACTATCTTCGTCGCGCCGTTCCCGACAGCGCCATCAGCGATGAGGATTTCCTCGCCGCCTATCGCCGCACGCGCGCCGCAGACAAGACGATGTGGTATCCCGATGACCTGGAGCGTTGCTGGCACCTGATGGCGCAGAGCCTGAGCTTGCCCGATTCCGACGAACTTGCACGCGGCCTGCGGGATTCCGTGGTCAACTGGAAGGCGTTTCCCGATTCGGTCGAGGCACTGAAGCGCCTGCGCAAGCATTTCAAGCTGGTGGCGACGACCAATGCCCAGCGCTGGGCATTGACTCACTTCGAGAAGACACTGGACTTCCCGTTTGACGATACCGTCACCTGTGACGATGCCCTGACGGAAAAGCCCGATCCGCAGTACTTCGCCTATGCGCGTGGCCGCTATGAGGCCAAATGGGGTTACAAGCAACAGGACAACCTGCATGTGGCGCAGAGCCAGTACCATGACATCGGCATTGCCAGAAAGCTCGGCCTGAAGACCTGCTGGATCGAGCGCCGTCATGCGCAGCCGGGTTTTGGCGGCACCATGGAAGTGCCGGAACTGACCAGGCCGGACTACCACTTCCATTCGCTGGCGCAACTGGCGGATGCGGTCGAGGACAACGAGTAAGCGTTCTCGCGCCGGGGCGGTGTGCATGCTTGGCACCGCCCTTGTCCATCGCTTATCTTTCCCGCCCCGTTCCCCCTCTCACTGTTCTGACCTCCATGCCCATCACCATCATTCCGCATTCCGCCTCTTGCAGCGACCTCACCGACGACGGCCCTGTCGGCAGACCGCTAAGCCAACCGCCGTGCCATACCCGCAGCTTCGAGCTTGACCTGGAGGGAGCCGGACAAAACCGGACCGGCTTGTGGGAATGCACAGTCGGCTCCTACGAACGGCAAATCGCGGAAGCCGAAGTCATGCACATCCTTGCCGGTGAATGCCTGTTTACGCCGACGGGTGGCACGCCGATCCGGATCAAGACCGGAGACACCCTGTTCTTCCCGGCCAACACGACCGGCATCTGGGAGATTGTGGAACCCTTGCGCAAGGTCTATGTGATCCTGCAGTGATCGGCACGCGAGCGGGGATCCGGCGTCTTTGAAAGACGCGGGATCCCCGCATTCGCGCGGATGACGCGGACATGACTGAACGGCATTGCACCGTGGTCAACATCGTCACCGTCGTTCCCGCACAGGCGGGAACCCGATGACTTTTACAGGCGCATCGCTGTCGGTGCGGGTCAGACTACTTCCTGCAGCACCTGCGCACGGGCAAAGCGCCCGATGGCATAGGGCTCCAGCGGAATCGAGGTATTTCCCGTGCCGATCAGCTCGGCCATGGTCTCGCCCACGCCGGGGCTGATCGCGAAGCCTTCACCATTGAAGCCGAAGGCATAGTACAGGCCAGGCACCGTGGCGCTGGGGCCCATCACCGGCTGCCAGTCAGGGGTATAGCCTTCGATGCCGCTCCACACGCGAATGAGCTGCACATGCTCGAATGCCGGCACGAAGCGGCGCAGCTCGCGCAGCTGGCGCAGCACGTTATCAGGCTTCACATAGGCGCGAATGCGGTCGGTGTACGCCGGCCCCTTGAGGCCGCCGCCGAAGACGATGTTGCCGCGTGATATCTGGCGGAAGTACAGGCTCTCATGCTCGATCGGCGTCGAAACGCCGATGGAGGGGCCGATGGCATAGGGCAGCGGCTCGGTCACGCCCATCTGTGGCCCGCGTGCATCCATCGGCACGCCCTCGCCGAACTGCTCGGCCATGCGATTGGACCAGGCGCCACAGGCCACCAGCATCTGCGGTGCGCGGAAGCGCCGGCCATCGGCGGTGTGGGCAACAAAGCCATTGGCGTCGCGCTCGACCTGCATCACCTCGGCGTGCTCGACGATCTGCGCGCCGGCGCGACGCGCGGCGCGCGCGAAGGCCGGGCCGGCCAGGCGCGGGTTGGCATGGCCGTCCTGCGGCGAATACGATCCCGCGACCACGCCGGGCGCAAAGATGCCCCAGCGCCGGCGCAACTGCTCGGCCGTGAAAAGCTCCAGGTCCAGTCCGAGCGGCTTCACGTCGTGCGCATGTTGCTCGAGCACGGCGGCCTGCTGTTCGGTGTAGCACACGCGCAGGTGGCCGTACGGGACGAACTCGAGGTCCTCGCCCAGCAGTTCCTTCACGCGGCCCCAGACGGCGCGCGCCCGGTTGGCCAGCGGCATCTGGTGCAGGGCGCGTCCCTGGCGGCGCACATTGCCGAAGTTGGTGCCGCTGGCCTGGCGCCCGACCAGCTCGCGTTCCAGCAGCACCACCGAGAGCCCCTGCTGGCGCAGGAAGAAGGCGGTGGTGGTGCCCATCAGGCCGCCACCGAGCACCAGCACATCGGCGTCGTGCGTTTTGGTTGCCGTGCTGCTCATGCCTTCACCTCGTGTGTATTCATCATCAGTGGCTTGACCGGTGCCTGCGAGCGCAGGCGACCGACTTGTTCGACCGGAACGCCGCAGGCCTGCGCCACGATCTCGGCCGCGGCATGGCCGCAGAAGCGGCCCTGGCAGCGGCCCATGCCGACGCGGCTGAAGGCCTTGGCGCGATTGACTTCCTGGCTGTCCAGCTCTGTCACGCAGCGCCGCAGTTCGCCCACCGTCACGGCCTCGCAGCGGCATACCACCGCGGCATCGGGCAGTGCGGCCGCCTGCGTGTGCGGCCACGGAAAGGCCCGCGCCAGCCCTTGGCGGAAGCGGTCCATCTGGTCGAGGGTGCGGCGCAGCGCGGCCGATTCCGCGGCGTATTGCGTGCGGCCCCGCTCATGCCCCAGGTCGGCCAGAGCGGCCAGCGCCGCAAGCCGCCCCGCGGCCTCGGCGCCATCGGCGCCGAGGATGCGCGCGCCGTCTCCGGCCAGGTAGACGCCGCGCGTGCTGCTGCGGCCGTCCAGGTCGATACGCGGCAGCCACTGGCGGCTCACGGGTTCAAAGGCGAACTCGCAGCGCGCCAGGTCGGCCAGTTGCGTCTCGGCGCGCAGGTGCCAGCCCAGCCCTACGGCGTCGCATTCGAAGCGCTGCTCGCGTCCGCGCGCATCGCGCACGGTCACGCCCCGCACGCCAAGGCGGTCATCGCCGTCGATGGCCAGCGGGGTCACGCCCTGCAGCACCGGTACGCCGGCATGCTTGAGGCCGCGGATCAGTCCGAGCCCGCGCAGCGCCAGCCGGGGGCGCGCCAGCAGGCCGGTGATGGCACCCCAGGATTTGTTCGCGGGGGAGGTGTCGAGTACTGCCGCCACGCGCGCGCCGGCCTGCACGTACTGCGAGGCCACCAGGTAGAGCAGTGGCCCGCTGCCGAGGAAGACGACCTGCGCGCCGATGGCGCAGGCCTGTGCCTTGAGCGCGATCTGCGAAGCGCCCAGGCTGTAGCAGCCGGCGCGGTGCCAGCCGGGCACCGGCATCAGCCGGTCGGTCGCGCCGGAGCAAACCAGCAGTGCGTCGAAGGGCAGCGTCTGCGGTTCGTCCCCGCACACGACGTGCAGCTCGCCCTCGGTCAGGTTCCACGCCAGCGTGTTGGGGCGGTAGTCGATCCGTGCGCGCAGGGCGTCGAAATCGCGGTGGAGCGCCTGGGCCTTGTCGGCCTCGCTGCCATAGAGCTTGGCGTAGGAGCGCTTGAAGCCCTCGGGCTGGCGGCGGTAGATCTGGCCGCCGTCGCGCCGGCCTTCATCGACCACGGTCGGGCGCAGCCCGGCCTGCACCAGTGCCTGGGCCGCGCGTACGCCGGCGGGGCCGGTGCCGACCACGACGATGCGGGGCGATACTGACTGCGTGCTCATGCGGCGGCTCCTTGCGCGTGGCGCGCGAGCGATTCCTGCAGGTCTGGTGTCGCGGGCCAGTGGTGCGCGGGCGGTCGGGTCAGCACTTCCATGCCGGCCTCGGCAGGCGTGGAACAGGCGCGCAGGCGCTCGCCGGCGGGCGTCCACACCCAGCAGTCCTGGCAGGCGCCCATCATGCAGAACCCGGCTCTTGGGCCGTCGCCGAATTCGCTGTCGCGCACGCGCCGGCCATTCAGCAGCAGCGCGACCAGAAGGGTGTCGCCCGCCAGTGCGGTGGCACTATGGCCATCGATCCGCAGCGTGATGGTGGGACGGTCGGATTCTGCCAGCCGCATGAATCGCGCAGGCAGTGAAGGAGCGTTGTCGGGCATGGGGCGGCGGCTCGGCTTTGGTTTTGGAAACAATGGTCTGACTGCTGCTGTCTCAGCTCGCAAGTGCGGCACGCACGTCAGGCAAGGCGAGCACGTCGTCGAGCGTCTTCTTCAGGCGCGCGAACATCAGCTCGAATTCGTCTTCGGTATACGTCAGCGCCGGGGCAAAGCCGAGGATATTGTCGCCGAAGGCGCGGAACACGACGCCGTTGCGGTAGGCGGTCGCGGCAATGCGATCGGACAGGCCCAGCGATGCGTCGAAGCCGCGCTTGCTGGCCTTGTCGCTGACCAGCTCCAGCGCGCCCAGCAGGCCGCGATGGCGCGAGTCGCCCACCAGCGGATGGCTGCGCAGCGCATCCAGCCCGGCTGCGAAGGTGGCCGCGCGACGCTGTCCGTTGGCCAGAATTCCGCCTTCCTCATACAGGCGCAGGACCTCCAGCGCGACTGCCGCACTGACGGGGTGAGCCGAATAAGTGGCGCCGTGGCCGATGGGTGCCGCGCCGGGGGCGCCGTCGGCGATGCCGGCATAGACCTGGTCGGAGATCACCGTCGCGCCCATCGGGACGTAGCCGGCGGTAAGCCCTTTGGCCAGCGTCATGATGTCCGGGTCGACGTTTTCGGCTTCGCAGGCAAACATCGGGCCGGTGCGGCCGAAGCCGGTGATGACCTCGTCGACGACGAAGAGGATGTCCAGCTCGCGCGCGGCGTCGCGCATGGCCTTGAGCCAGCCCTTGGGCGGCACGATCACGCCGCCCGAGCCCTGGATCGGTTCGCAAAAGAACGCGGCCACATTGTCCGCGCCCAGCTCGGCCACTTTTGCACGCAGTGCCGCCACCGAGGCGGCGATGATGCTTTGCGCATCGGTGGGATCGGCAGCGCGGTAGGGATTGGGCGAGGGGATGTAGTGCTGCGTCGGCAGCGGCAGGTCAAAGCCGCGGTGGAACGCGGGCAGGGCAGTGAGACCCGCGCCGGTCGACGAGGAACCGTGATAACCGCGCTCCAGCGAGATAAAGTGCTTCTTCGACGGGCGTCCGGTTGCGTTGAAGTACTGCGTGATGAATCGCACGGCCGTATCGACCGCCTCGGAGCCGCCGAGCGTGAGATACACGTGATTCAGCGAGCGGGGCGTGATCTGCACCAGCTTGTCGGCGAGGCGGATCGCCGGCTCGCTGCTGAAATGAAAGTAGCCGGTGGCGTAGGGCAGGCGGCGCATCTGCTCGGCAGCGGCCTGCACCACGCTCTCCTGGCCGTAGCCGACGTTGACGCACCACAAGCCGGCGAAGGCGTCGAGCACTTCGTGGCCGGTGGCGTCGGTCAGCCACGCGCCGCGGCCCGACGACAGCACGGTGGGGCCGCGCTGCTCGTGCGCGCGCCAGGACGACACAGGGTGGATCAGGTGTGCGCGATCGGCGGCATCAAGCGCGGCGAGCTGTGGCAAGTCGGTGAGTTGGGTCATGGGAGGGTCCGTTCGCGTCCGTCATTTGCGTCTAATCATGCGCCAGCACTACCGGCTGGCCTTTGCATGAAGCTTAGGGCCGGTGGCACATGGCGTGGTGCTGCATTGAGGGGGCTGAACGAAGTACGCTGCTGTTATGCGGGCCGTTGCAGCAGATTGTTTGGCAGTGCGCTTTCCGCGGCCTGGCACATCTTCAGCCTGTGGCCTGGGTGACCAGCGCGAACAGCGCCGCCGCGCCCGGCCGTGTGGCCGGCGGCGCACCTCGCACCATGGTCGTGGGGACATCCACGCGTGGCAGGCCTATGCTCTCCAGCCATTCGCCCAGCGCGCTGGCCCCGTCGATGTCGATGCGCGTGAAGTTGCCCGCATTCAGGCCGGCCAGGTACGCGATCAGCGCCTTGGCGCCATTGGCGCCGGGCGCTACCACGGGACCGATGGCATGGCCGCGCCCGAAGCGGCGCAGCATGGCGAAGCCGCGCGGCTCGCCCTCGCAGTCCAGCACCACGCAGGCCTCGGCGCTGGCCAGCAGGTCGTCGACCAACGCCTTGCGCGGCATGCCGCGTGCCTGCGCGTCGAGCCGGTGCAGTGCGGCGGCCTCGTTGTGGCCCGCGGGGCGCAGGCGCCAGCCGTCGGGCAGGGCGATCAACGGGGCAGGCTGGGCCGCGCCCTGGTGCTGGCAGACCTCGCCGGTGCGCGCAAAGCCCAGGCGCTCATACAGGCCGCGGCCATCGGCCGTGGCGTGCAGCAGCACGGTGCAGTCGTCCAGGCCTTCGAGCAGCGCGCGCATCAGCCGGTAGCCGATGCGCCGGCCCTGGCACGCCGGGGTGACGATCACCATGCCGATGGTGGCGTGGTGCTTGCCCCAGCGCCAGCGCAGGGCAGTGGCGACGAGCTGGCCATCGAGTTCGGCCACGATGCCCTCGGCGTGCGCGAACATCTGCTCCCAGTCGGTCAGGCGATGGGGCCAGCGCTGTTCCTGCGACAGGGCGTGGGCCCGCGTCAGGTCGTCGGCAGTCATCGGGCGCAGCACCACGCCGTTGTCGGCGATGGTGTCCTGGGCATGGGGTAGCGGGGCAAACATGGGCGATGTCCTCGTCGCGGAAAGGTTGGCACCGGCATTTATCTTGGACGACAACGGGCGGTCGGGCCAGAACGAGTTGGGGTTTATCCGAAACTTGCAAGATTCGTCTGCGGGAGGTGCTGGTTTTGCAATTCAATGCGGTAGCGCAGGCAGCAACAGGGACAAATGCTGAGCCATCTTGACTAGCATGAATGACCTGCAGTCACTCGCGGTGCGTCATGACAAGTCCGCGCCTGCCGGCCTTTCCAGACAAAACCAGGAGCACTTCGATGAGCGAAAGCCGTAAAGAGTTCGAGAACCTTGTCGGCCCCGGCGAAAGCCTTCGTGTGATGGGTCTGCTCAAGCGTGGCGCCACGCGGCGTGACGTGCTGGCGATGCTGCTGGCAGGCGGCATGCAGGCCACGCTGGCCGGCAGCCTGGCCGGCGTGGCCGTCAAGGCCCATGCGCAGACGCCCAAGCGTGGCGGACATATCCGCGTGGCGGCCATCACGGCGGCAGCTTCCGATACGCTGGATCCGTCCAAGCAGTCGAACCAGAATGACTACGTGCGCTGCAGCATGGTGTACAACGGCCTGACCTCGCTCGATGGCAGCCTGACGCCGCGGCCGGCGCTGGCCGAGTCGTTCAACACCACCGATGCCAAGACCTGGGTCTTCACGCTGCGCAAGGGCGTGACCTTCCACGACGGCAAGGCATTGTCCCCGGCCGACGTGGTGTATTCGATCATGCGCCACAAGGACCCCGCCACCGCTTCGAAGGCCAAGGTGCTGGCCGAGCAGATCGAGAGCGTGAAAGCCACTGGCCCGAATGAGGTCACGGTGGTGCTGGCCAGCCCCAATGCCGACCTGCCGGTGATCCTGGGCACCTTCCACTTCCTCATCGTCAAGGACGGCACCACCGACTTCAGCGCGGGCATCGGTACCGGACCCTACAAGATCAAGGAGTTCAGGCCGGGCGTGCGCACGGTGGTGGTGCGCAACGATGCGTACTGGAGGCAGGGACGGCCCTACCTGGACGAGATCGAGTTTGTCGGTATCGGCGACGAGGGCGCACGCGTCAACGCGCTGCTGTCGGGCGGGATGGACCTGGTGGCCTCTGTCAACCCGCGCTCCGTGGCCCGCATCAAGGGTACGCCGGGTTTCGGCATCCTCGTCACGCAATCGGGTCAGTACACGGACCTGGTCATGCGCAAGGACGCGGGTCCTGGCATGAACCCGGACTTTGTGATGGCGATGAAGTACCTGCAGGACCGCGCGCAGATGAAGAAGGCGATCGCGCTCGACTATGCAGTGCTCGGCAACGACCAGCCCATCGACCCCACCAACCGGTTCTTTTTCAAGGGCCTGCCGCAACGCGCTTTCGACCTCGACAAGGCTAAATACCATCTGCGCAAGTCCGGCGTGACAGGCAAGGTGCCGGTGGTGACCTCGCCGGCTGCCCTGTATTCGGTGGAGATGGCGACCGTGATGCAGCAGACTGCGCAGCGCGTGGGCCTGGAACTCGACATCAAGCGCATGCCTGCCGACGGCTACTGGTCGAACCACTGGCTCAACAGCCCGGTGGGCTTCGGCAACGTCAACCCGCGCCCCAGCGCCGATACCATCCTCACGCAGTTCTTCAAGTCCGATGCGCCGTGGAACGAATCGCGCTGGAAGAATCCCAAGTTCGACCAGCTGCTGCTGGCGGCGCGGGCCGAAACCGATACCGCCAAACGTGCGCAGATGTATGCCGATATGCAGTCCATGATCCATGCGGACGCCGGTATCGGGATACCGCTGTTCCTGGCCAGCCTCGACGGACATTCGTCGAAGCTTAAAGGGTTGTCACCGATCCCGCTGGGGGGTCTGATGGGCTATTCGTTTGCGGAGCATGTGTGGCTTGATGCCTGACGGGGCGGGCGGGCCTTTTTGCGCAAGGTTTCCGCCTGCGCCCGTGCGCGGTTGAGCCAGGCTTATTTGCCGAGCCACTTGGCCGCATGCACCTGGTAGTCACCGCCTGCCCTGGCCAGGTGCAGCCATTGGTCGACAAAGCCCTTGAAAACGGTGTCCCCGTTGGGCAGCAGGAAGGCCATCTCCGCATATTGCAGCGGATGCTCGGGATTGATGGCGCAAAGCTCCGGATGAATCCGGCTTTGCGCCACCGCCTCCGCCGCCTCGGTGACAAAGACATCGGCGCGGCCGGCGATCAGTTCGTCGAAGATGGTGAGGTTGTCGCGGTGAACGGTGAGCTGGGCACGTTGCAGCCGCGTCTTGGCAAAGCGCTCGTTGCTGCCGCCGGGATTGGCGATGACGCGCACCTCCGGCCGGTTGATGGCCTCGACGCTCTGGTACTTCGCCGCATTCTCGCAGCGCGCGATCGGCGTCTTGCCGTTGACCATGTAGGGCGCGCTGAAGAATGCGAGCTTCTGGCGCTCCAGCGTGACCGAGATGCCGCCGGCCGCAATATCGCATTTGCCCGCGACAAAGTCGGGCATCAGGTTCGCCCAGGTGGTCTTGACGAATTGCGGCTTCGCGCCGAGCGCCGTCGCCAGTGAGCCCATCAGGTCCACATCCAGTCCCTCGAAACTCCCGTCCGGGCGCTGGAAGCTGAAAGGCTTGTAGTCACCTGGCGTACACACGCGCAGGGTGCCGCTCTGGGCGACCCGGTTCAGGGCAGACGGGACTGACGTTACCGCGGACACCGTTTGTGCCGCGGCCACGGACGACAGCAGCGCGAAGACTGGCGCAATCAGGAATTTCACGTGTTGGCTCCAAGGCGAGGATTCGAAACGGCGGCTCCCGATGGCGCCGCCACGGCCACGCTCGCTATCACGGCAGCACTCGTTGGAAAGCCGGACAGGGGCGGCCTCCGGTCCGGAGGCGCCCCAATCATACTGCGGCCGGGCCGCGTACCGTAGGCCTGACCCGGTGAAACGCGTTACCGCGCCTGGTCGCTGGTCAGCGCAATCGCCGCCCGCAGGATCTCCAGCGCTTCCTGCGCCGTTTCCACGGAGGTGTTGAGCGGCGCCAGCAGGCGCACGGTGTTCCGATGCACGCCGCACTTGATGACCAGCAGGCCACCTTCGCGGCAGCGGTCGATGACACCTTGGGCGAATCCAGCCTCGGGCTGGAACGGGTCGCCGTCCTTGACGAATTCCAGCGCCAGCATCGCGCCAACGCCGCGCACGGTGCCGATGGCGGGGAACTCGCGCGCGAGCTGGTCGAGCCCGGCGCGCAGCGTTTCACCCAGCGCATGCGCGCTGGCCAGCACCTGTTCTTCCTCGAACAGGTCGAGCACCGCCAGCGCGGCGGCGCAGGCCAGCGGATTGCCCCCATAGGTTCCGCCCAGGCCGCCAGGCGCGGGCGCATCCATGATTTCGGCGCGCCCGACGACGCCGGACAGCGGCACGCCGCCGGCCAGGCTCTTCGCCACCGTGACCAGGTCGGGCTGGATGCCCGCATGCTGGAAGCCGAACATCTTGCCGGTGCGGCCGAAGCCGGCCTGGATCTCGTCCAGGATCAGCACGATGCCATGCTTCTGCGTCAGCGCGCGCAGGGCTCGCAGGAACTCGTTGCCGGCCGGCAGGAAGCCGCCGTCGCCTTGCACCGGTTCCAGGATGATGGCGGCGACGCGGTCCGGGGCGATCTGCGTGGCAAACAGGTCTTCCAGCGCGCGGATCGCATCCGCGCCCGAGAAGCCGCGGAATTCATCGGGATAGGGCGTGTGGTAGACGTCGCCCGCCAGGGGCCCGAAGTTCTGCTTGTACGGCGTGCTGATGCCGGTCAGCGTCGAGCCGAGCAGCGTGCGTCCGTGGAAGCCGCCGCGGAACGCGATGATTCCCGGCACATTGCGGTAGGCACGCGCGATCTTGACCGCGTTTTCCACCGCTTCCGCACCCGTTGTCGCGAACAGCGTCTTGTAGTGCTCGTTACCCCCGACCAGCTGGTTCAGCCGCGCGGCCAACTCGACATAGACGTCATAGCCGACCACCTGGAACGCCGCGTGCGTCACGCGCCCCAGTTGCCTGCGCACCGCCTCGACGACCTTGGGGTGGTTATGGCCGATATTCTGCACGCCGATGCCGCCGACGAAGTCGATATAGCGGCGTCCTTCCACATCCCACAGGAACGAGCCTTCCGCCTTGTCGGCAAAGACCGGATGGGCGGTGACGATGCCATGCGGCACATGTCGGGTGCGGGCCTCGATATGGGACTGGTTGGAGGCCTGGTTGGAGGCCTGGGTCGACTGGGTCATTGGCATACACCTCTTTCAGGTTCCGCGAAGCCGGTGTCGCGGTGTGGTTGCGAAGGGTTGGAGCCGGCAAGGATCTCCGCGAGATGGCGCGGTTCGCGTCCGGTCAGCTTGCGGATCTGGCTGCGGCAGCTGAAGCCGTCGGCGGCAACCATGGCATCGGGCGGAAGTGCGGCAAGCTTTGGCTGCAGCGTGCTCTCGCCGATCCGCTGCGACAGCTCGGCGGTCTTGCGGTGATAGCCGAAGGCGCCGGCCATGCCGCAGCAACCGGTGTCGAGAACGCTGGCGCCGAGCTGGCTTTCAGCCGCGGTGCCGCCGCAGGCGCGATGATGGCAGTGGGCGTGCAGGTGGACCGTGGTGTCGTGGTCCAGCGCCATGCCGGCCCGGGTGGCGAATTCGGCCATGGTGATCGTCAGCGCTGCCAGCGTCCGGGCGCGCGGGTCGTCCGGCAGCAGGGCCGGCATTTCATCCCGGAACACGGACAGGCAGCTGGGCTCCAGCACCAGCACCGGAACGCCGGCGGCAATCGGCGCGGACAGTACATCCAGTATTTCGATCAGGTTGCGGCGCGCCTGGTCCAGCATGCCGACGTCATAGAACGGCCGGCCGCAGCAGACGTGGCGCGCGCTCAGCCGGGCGTTCCATCCCTGCCGCTCGACCACCGCGACGGCGGCTTCGAGCACATGCGGCGTGAAGCCGTTATTGAAGGTGTCGGTCCAGATGACGACGTCGCGCTGGCGGTAGGACCGCGCACCGGCCTGTTGCAGGCGGGAAGCCGTACCGGTGCGGCGGAATGCCGTGGCGGCGATCTCGGGGAACACGGCGGAGCGGGCCAGGCCGAACACGTGGCCGACGCGCCGGGTCAGCGGATTGCGCATCAGGCCATTGAGCAGGCCGGCCGCACGCGTTGCCGCGGGCAGCCACTGGCCCAGCCGGCCGATCGCGGCATCCATCGGCGCGCGCAGGCGCCGCTTGTAATAGCGATACAGGAACTCGCTGCGGTACTTGGGGATATCGACATGCGTCGGACAGTCGTGCTTGCAGCCCTTGCACGACAGGCACAGGTCCATCGAGTCCTTGACCGCCTCGCCGTCGCGCGTTTCGCTGATGACCTCGCCGTTGAGCATCTCGAAGAACAGGCGTGCGCGGCCGCGGGTGGCGTAGCGCTCTTCGCGGGTGGCCTTGAAGCTCGGGCACATGGTGCCGCCATCGAGCGACCGGCACTTGCCCATGCCGATGCAGCGCTCGGTCTCGCGGCCAAAGCCGGTGCCCGGGCCATCTCCCATCGGATAGGTGAAGACGCTGGTTGCCTTGTCCTGCCGGTATGACGGGCCCATGCGCAGGTTGGCGTCCACCGGCATCGCATCGATCAGCTTGCCGGGGTTCATCAGGCCGTTCGGGTCCCAGATGGCCTTGAACTCGCGGAACGCCTGCATCAGCCGGGGCGTGAACATCAGGGGCAGGAACTCTCCCTTGGCCTGGCCGTCGCCATGCTCCCCGGACAAGGAGCCCTGGTACTTGACGACCAGCGCGGCTGCTTCGGCCAGGAACCGACGCCAGTCGCCAAGGCCTGTGCGCGAACGCAGATCGAAGGTGATGCGCGAGTGAATGCAGCCATCGCCAAAGTGGCCGTACATATTGGTCTTGTAACCATAGCGCCCGACCAGGGCGGAGAATTCCCTCAGGTAGGCGCCAAGCCGCGCCGGCTCGACCGCGGCGTCTTCCCAACCCACGGTGGGATCAGGTTCTCCGGGAACGGTCGACAACGACGTCGCCGAAGCCCCGGTCTCGCGGATCGCCCACAGCCGTCCCATCAGCGAGGGATCGTCGACCAGCCTGACATTCGGCCGCGTGGGGAATGCCCGTGCCGCGCTGGCCGCACGGGCTGCCAGTTCGCGGGCCTGGTCGGGCAGGGTAGCGCCGAACTCCACCATCAGCCAGGCATTGCCGGCCGGCAGCTCGGCAATGTCGTCTAGCTTCAGTCCGAGCTGCTTCAGTCCGCCGATGATGCCGGTGTCCAGCCCTTCCATTGCGATCGGCCCGAGCGGCAGCAGCTCGGGCACGCAGTCGGCGGCATCGAAGATGGTCTGGAAGCCGAGCACGAGCAGTACGCGCTCGGGCAGCCCTTCCACCAGCGTGGTGTCGGCATGCAGCACGGTCGCGCAGGTCCCTTCGGACCCTACTAGTGCGCGCGCAATGTGGAAGCCGTTCTCCGGCAGCAACTGGTCCAGGTTGTAGCCCGACACGCGGCGCTTGAGCCGCGGAAAGCCGGCGCGGATATCGTCGGCATAGCGCCCGGCCAGTTCGCGCAGGGCCTTGACGATGCGCGCCTGTTCGCCGCCCGCCGCCAGGTGTTCGGTATACCCGGCCTCATCGGTGGCGCCGACCCAGAAGCGTGCACCGGTGGCGGTGACGATCTCCAGGCGCTCGATGTTCTCGACCGTCTTGCCGGCCATCACCGAATGGGCGCCGCATGAGTTGTTGCCGATCATGCCGCCCAGCGTGCAGCGGCTGTGGGTGGCCGGATCGGGGCCGAAGGTGAGGCCGTGCGCGGCGGCGGCCTGCTTCAGCTGATCGCAGATGACGCCGGGCTGCACGCGGCCGATGCGTTGGACTGGATCGACCAGCGCGACCGCGTGCAGGTACTTCGAATGGTCGATGCAGACGGCGGCGTTGACCGATTGCCCGCTCATCGACGTGCCGGCACCGCGCGGCACCATGGCAACGCCCAGTTCGCCGCACAGGCGCACGGTGGTCTCCAGGTCTCCGACAGATTTCGGAACGACGACGCCAAGCGGGACCTGACGATAGTTCGAGGCTTCCGATGCGTAGATGGCGCGGGTCACCGCGTCGAAGCGCACTTCCGCAGTGGTTTCGGCTTCCAGGCGCTTGCGCAATCTCAGCAGCGCATTAAGGTCCGCGAGGGCACTGGGCTGGCGTTGGGGCATTGCTGTCATGGAGTTCGTTCGCGGTATGGTCGAAGCCTGCCGGGGTCATATCGCCAACGCTTGCGGGCAATCAGCGGGACCAGTATAGGGACGAGGCGGATCGCGCTTTGACCGAATGCGAGGGCTCGATCAGCAGCGAATCCTGTTGTGGCGGGATGAACAGCAGTTCCTTCGACGGGGATGCATGGCAGGCTTTGCCGGCAAGGCCCGCCATGCAAAACGGCCGGCTTGCGCCGGCCGCTCGAGAGGAAGCGGAGCGTTATCAGTCCAGCAGCCCCTGGCAGACGTACTTGATATGCATGTACTCTTCGAGGCCATGGCGCGACCCCTCGCGTCCGTAGCCGGAGTCCTTCACGCCGCCGAAGGGGGCCGCTTCCGCAGCCAGCGCGCCCTCGTTGATACCGACAATGCCCGACTCAAGCGCATCGGCAAGGCGCCAGATCCGCCGCACGTCATTTGAGTAGAAGTACGCCGCCAGCCCGAACGGCGTGGCGTTGGCCGCCGCGACCACATCCGCCTCGGTATTGAAGCGCGTAACCGGCGCCACCGGCCCGAAGGTCTCCTCGCAGGAGCACTCCATCGCCGCATCCACATCGACCAGCACCGTCGGCGCATAGTAGTTCGGCCCGGGGCACTGCTCGTTGCGGATTCGCTCGCCGCCGACGACCACGCGGGCACCACGACTGACCGCGTCCTTCACATGGCGTTCGATCTTGTCGACCGCGCGCGCGTTGACCATTGGGCCGATCTGCGCGGCCGGGTTCGTGGCGGGGGCGACGACCAGCGCGCCGACGCGCGCGGCAAGCTTTTCGACAAAGGCGTCGTGCACCTTGTCCTGGACATAAATGCGGTTAGGGCACACGCAAGTCTGTCCACCGTTGCGGAACTTGGCGGCCATCAAGCCTTCGACGGCGGCATCGAGATCTGCATCGTCGAACACGATAAACGGGGCATTGCCGCCCAGTTCCAGCGACAGCTTCTTCAGCGTATCGGCGGAGCGGCGCGCCAGGTGTTTGCCCACCGGCGTCGAGCCGGTAAAGGTGATCTTGCGCACCCGGGCATCGTCCAGCCATACATCGACGACTTCGGCCGCGCGCTCGCGCGAGGCGGTGACGATATTCAGCACGCCCGGCGGCACGCCCGCCTGTTCGGCGAGCCTGACCAGCGCCAGCGAAGTCAGCGGCGTATCTTCGGCGGGCTTGCACACCACCGTGCAGCCGGCGGCCAGCGCCGGCGCGATCTTGCGCGCGATCATGGCGGCGGGGAAGTTCCACGGTGTGATCGCGGCGATGACGCCAACGGGCTCGCGTAGTGCCAGCATGCGCCGGCCGGGGACCGGTGCGGCGATCACGTCGCCATCGGCGCGCGTGGCTTCTTCGGCAAACCATTCGACATAGCTCGCGGCATACAGCACCTCGCCTTTGCCTTCCGCCAAGGGCTTGCCCTGCTCGCGCGAGATCAGGCGGCCAAGGTCTTCCACGTGGCTGACGATCAGGTCGTTCCAGCGCTTGATGATCTGCGCGCGCTGCTTGGCAGGGGTCTTGCGCCAGCTTGGGAACGCTGCGTGAGCGACATCGACGGCGCGGCGTGCATCGGCCGCGCCGCTATCCGGTACGGCCGCAAACACTTCATCCGTGGCGGGGTCCGCCACGGACAGCGTGCGATCGTCGGCTGCGCCGCACCATTCGCCTCCGATAAAGTTGCGGCCGGGAAGCAAGGTCTGGTTCTGGAGGGACAAAGGCATGTACAAATTCTCCTAAGGAATGGGGTCAGGCGGTGGCAGCCGCGGGCACTGCGCCTTCGCTGTGCAGATCGACTTCATCGATCCAGCCGCGGCGCAACTCGGGCACCGAGCGTGCCAGCAGCGCGTAGTAGGGGTGGTGCGGCCCGCGGTCGTAGTCCGCGTGCGCGACCTGGG
>NZ_JBWKQZ010000057.1:0-26598 GCF_059419025.1 Cupriavidus sp. GW821-FHT07C08 | reverse complement strand
GAAACCGGCCTCGGCGAAACAGGAAGTCAGCTTTGTTCCTGCTTGAGCAGGAATGAGCAAGTCTGACGGAACGGCTTCTGGGGCGTCTATGCGACGATGCCGGCGGCTTTCCTGCCGGCAACCTCCGCCGATCTCTACTACCTCGGTTTCGAGAATGACCGCGCGCTGTTCAGCGATGGCAGCGGCGCGGAGCGGCGGCATTCGCTCGGGGGCCGCCTGTTCGGCCGTCACGGCCGCTGGGACTGGGACTGGGAGGCGCTGTTCCAGTTCGGCAGCCTGGCCTCGCAACAGATCCGCGCATGGGGCTTCTCGACCGATACCGGGTACACCTTTGCGGCGTCGGCCTGGCATCCGCGCGCAGGCATCAAGGCGACCATGGGCAGCGGTGACCGCAATCCGCACGACGGCACCATCGGCACCTACAACGGCTTTATACGTTCTGATGCGGCGCATGAATGCATGCACCGCAATCCGTGATCTCCATCAGCCGCGGTTCAAAGCTGCTTGCGGTACACCACGAATCCGGACCTCTCAGCGACGGTGTCGTAAAGGCGCATGGCCGTGGTGTTCGTTTCGTGTGTCTGCCAGTACACCCTTGCCACGCCCAGTGCTTTGGCACGTGCATAGACCTGATCTATGAGTCGGCGCGCGACGCCTTTTCCCCTTGCTTCCTCGGCAGTGAAGAGGTCCTGCAAATAGCAGTTCGGACTGAGTTGAATGGTGCTTCGATGCAGCAGAAAATGCGCCAGCCCGATCAACTCGCCCGCTTGCTCTGCAACTAACGAGTACATCGGCTCGTACGCGTCGAAAAAGCGTGACCAGGTCGTGAGCGTGATTTCCGCCGGCAAGGCAGTGGCACCGTGCCGACCGTAGAATGCGTTATAGCCGTCCCAGAGGACTTTCCACGCAGGGAAGTCGTCCGGCTCGACGGCACGGATCTTCACCGGTTCAGCGGCTGGATCGATCGCTTGCATCATTTTCCTTTTCGGGAGTTCGACTGACTTGGCCCAATGCAGTGCGGTGATTTGCGACTTTACCCGTTAGTCGAAAGCACCGGTACGCCGTCGATGACCAGCCTGACCTGGCCACGGCCCGCATGGATCAGCCTGACCGGCAGATTTCGTTCATCCAGGCGCCGCCGCAGCAGCAGAAGGCGCGTTTCGAGATTGTCCTTGATTTCCGGCAGCCTCAGCGAGTCCGCCAGGCGGATCTCCCGATTGGTGAACTCGCTCCTGTCTTCTTCGATATAGGCGCGCAGCATGAAGGAGAGGAGGCGTCCCGCGACACCCTTGATGGCATAGGCATTGTCGATGAACACGCTGTCGTCGAAGCGGTGATGTGTCACCTGGACAACCCGGCTACCCGGCAGTTCCGGCGCGCGACAGGGCATCGCCGGCTGGCCATCGGGCGCAAGCGCTTCGCAAAGCGCCAGCGCGGTGGCGCACTGGTGCGCGATCATTTCCATTGCCGTTTCGTGTATCGCACTGAATGCAAGCCGCTGGCGGCTTTCCACGAACAGCACGCCACGCAAGGTCCCCTGCGCCATCAGCGGAACCGCCATCTGGCTCATCGCATCCGGCAGGGTGGGCAGCGCGATGGACCTGGTGCGGTTTTCATCGGCAGGGCTGGTGCCTTCTATGGCAGCGCCCAGCCGGCGGACCCGGCTCATGTCATTGATCCTGACGGGGTGCTCGCTGACGGCGGCAATGCCGATCAGGCCGTCGTCAAAGGCGATTTCCGCACCAGCGCCCGAGCGCTCGTAGCCCCTGCTGACCACCGTGGTCAGAAGGCGGCGCGTATTGTCGCCAAGTAATACGATCGCCTGGCTGAAGCCCAGGACCTCGCACGCGTCGAGCGCTGCGCATAGCACCCCTTCGGTATCGTGCTGCGCGCTGATCGCCTTCATTGCGCGACCGAGGGCGGCGAGGTCAGGCGCCGGCGACGGAGGGCCTGTACGGGCAAGCTCGACCGTGGATGTCACCGCGGCAATCGCGTTGACCCGGAAGATATCGATCGCCTTGAGGCGCATGATCCCGGCCATGCCTACCTGTGCACTGCTGGCTCGCAACTGGTTCGACACGCGCTCGAACAGCGGGCCCTCATCTCGCGACGAGGCCCAGGTGAGGTCGAGCGTGAACTGTCCGCCGTGGCGCGCACTGACCAGGAGCAGGGAAGCCTGGGGATTGGCGCGGATATTGGCGGCCGTCTTGGCAAAGAACTGGTTGGAGATCGCCACGTGAGTATCGTCCACCAGTACGACATGCGAGAGGTAGGAGATATTTGGCGTGCCGTCGGCCGCGGTCGTGGCGATGATCGAGGGGATTACGCCCTCGAAGCAGTCATCGAGATCGCGGAGCTGGATCATGCGACGTCCGTCCCGGCAGTGGTGCCGGCCCTGGGGCCGGGCGTCTGGACATAGGCCTCCCTGACGAGGACACGCGCAACCGTCAGTTCCCGTTCGGCCATCCACGGCATTACCAGTTCGGCCGGGAGGCCGAGACCACTGAACAGTTCAACCATCTCGGCCTGATAGCGGCGCGAGAGTTCCAGGTCTGGCTGTGCCGCGGCGCGGAGCTGGGCAGTGCCTTTCAATTGGTAGGACACATAATCCGTGGGCCGCGAAAAAGTGACCGCGGCCTGACCATTGGCGGAGAGGTTGGAAGCCGTTCCGGGCCATTGCCAGACGGACAAGACCAGTTCGACGTTTTCCTCATCGACGACACGCGCACCCACGGCCCGGCCGATCGACGGTCGGTTCACCGTGTATCGCGTGCCGACGATGATCATCACCGGGCTCGCGATAAAGCGCCTGATCTCCTCTGACAGCCGCATGGCGTGCCTCTTTCGTTATTTTTTAGGAAACTCGAGACCCTGCTTAGGAACCATTTAGCGACATTGTTTCCAGGCGCTGATTATAACTTCCGGACCTGCCACAAAAGGGGGAGCTCCGGCATGCACTATCCGAATGAGAAGACTGTCGCCATCATCGGCGCCGGGCCAGCGGGCCTGGTCTCGGCCCGCTGGCTCGCGCAACATGGTTTTGAGCCGATTGTGTTCGAGGCAAGCGAGAGGCTGGGCGGTCAATGGAACCCGGCCGCCGAGGCGAGCGCGACCTGGGCCGGGATGCGCACCAACACCAGCCGCGTCATGTCGGCCTTTTCCGATCTCGATCATGAATCGGACGTGGCGACTTATCCCCGACAGGATCAGATGCTGGCCTACCTGGAGCGCTATGCCGACAGGTTCGGTCTGGTGCGACGCATCCAGTTTGGAAAGCGTATCGAGCTTCTTGAGTCCGCGCCAGATGGCCGCTGGCGTATCCGTTCCCGGACCGGGGAAGGCATGGTGGAGGAGACGTTCAGCCACATCGTCGTGGCCACGGGAGCCCAGGCCCGTCCGCTTGTACCGGAGATACCCGGGGTGGAAAGCTTTACCGGCGCGCTTGGTATCGCGCATACATCGCAATATGAAGGGCCTGAGCGCTACCGGAATCATGCCGTGGTGGTGGCCGGCTGCTCGATCAGTGCGTTGGAAATTGCGTCCGACCTGGCCTATGGCGGAGCCCGTGTCACGTCGGCCTACCGTCGTCAGCGCTATATCGTTCCCAAGCTGATAGCGGGTGTGCCGGCCGAACACGTGTTGTTCAACCGCGCCGCGGCGCTGGCACTGGAAGCATTACCGCCCGAGGCGCTTGCGGAGGGGCTCAAGGCGGCGGTGCTGAAGGCGAGCGGCAGTCCGGACCAGTTTGGTGCGCCAGTGCCGGCCGGAAATATCTTCGCGGCCGGGGTGTCGCAGTCACAGGGTTTTCTCCCGGCAGTGGCCGAAGGGCGCATCATCGTCCGTCCCTGGATCGAGCGTATCGACGGGAGTACTGTGCTGTTCAGCGACGGTAGCCACGCGAGGCCCGATGCCATCCTCTTCGGTACCGGCTACGGCCTGTCATTGCCATGGCTGGATCCGGCCATCGCGAGGGCCCTGAACTTCGACGGGACGAGTCTCGATCTTTACGCGAACACTTTCCATCCAGACCTCAAGGGCCTGGCATTTGTCGGTCTCTGCAATCTCGTGGGCCCTTACCTGCCGGTGATGGAACTGCAGGCCCGCTGGATCGCCTACGTACTGGCTGGCCATGTTGCCATGCCATCCCGGGCCCGGATGGAGCAAGGTCTCGAAGCCTGTCGCGCAATGCGCGAACGTGGCCAGCAGCCGGTGTTGCACGAACTCGCGGTCTCCCTTGCTCGTCATGCGGGGGTGGAACCGGACCTGGAGCGCTGGCCTCACCTGGAGCGCGCGCTGCTGTTCGGCCCGCTGTCGCCCGTCTCGTTCCGGTTGCAAGGCACCGACCGTCTGGAGGATGCACCGGCGCGGACGCGAGCCGCGGCCGAGGCATTCGGGGCGATACGATCCTCGACGTTCACACCCGAGGAATTGCACCTCCGACGCCTGCTTGAGGAACACGCATCGGTCTCGCCCTGAAGCTTGCGCTGGGTTGCGATGGAGTCGGTCGGATGGAGCAGTATCCGTCGGAAAGTTTATCTGTGCCTGCTGGCTGCCGCCGGCATCAATGCCCTCGCCGCCAGGCGAACCCGCTGGCTGTGGCGGATCGCTGCGGGACTGCCGCTGGCCGGTGCGCTATGCGTGGTGATTGGATTGGGGGCGGCGGGCGATTCCGGTGGCGAAATGCCGATGATCTTCCGCCAGGGACTCTGGGTGGCACTTGCGGGCGCCGCGCTGGTCGTCGCCGGATGGCTGACTTCGATGGTGCGTGCCCTCATTGCTGGTCGGTTGGGGGCAGGCTTTAGCGTGCCTTCAGCGGATTTGAAGGAGTCGCACAATGGGGCGCGCCCCGCGCCCACGGGCGGGACGCTACGATGACGCGGTCATCACCTGCCGTACCGCAACTGCCCCATGACCTTTGTCGTGACGGATGCCTGCATCCAGTGCCGCCATACCGATTGCGTCGAAGTCTGCCCGATGTCGTGCTTCCACGAAGGGCCCAACTTCCTCGCCATCGACCCCGACCAGTGCATCGATTGTTCAATGTGCGTGCCGCTGTGCCCGGTCGGCGCGATCTACTCGGAGCATGACCTCCCCGAAGACCAGCGCCACTTCATTGCCCTCAATGCCGAACTGTCGCGGCGCGCGGACTGGCTGCCACTGTTGAAAGCCAAGGGACCAATCCCCGGCCACGCGCAGTGGGCCGACCATCCTGACCGCTTGTCGTTGCTCAAGCGCTAGCGCAAGCGCTGGGGCGTGGCGCCGTAGTCCGGGAAGGCTTCCTTCAGGGTGAGCACGGTGCCGGTCAGCGTGCCGTCGTAGCCTGGCAGTGCATTGACGCGCTGGCGGAAGGCCTCGCTGGTGAGCGCGTCCACCGCGCCGGCCAGTGCCGCGCTGCGCAGCTTGGCACGCTCGATCGCAAAGAAGTAGCGCTCCTTGATCACTGGCACGAACGCCAGCCCGAAGCGCCGCGCCGCGGTTTCCACGCCAAAGCCTACGTCGGCCATGCCGCTGCCGATATACGCGGCCACCGCGGCGTGGGTGAACTCGCCATTGCTGTAGCCCTCGATGCGGGCCGTGTCGATGCCGCGCGCGGCCAGCATCAGGTCCAGCAGCAGGCGCGTGCCCGAGCCCACCTGGCGGTTGACGAAGCGCACCTCGCGCCGGGTTAGGTCTTCCAACGTGTGGATGCCAAGCGGGTTGCCCGGCCGCACGAACAGCCCCTGGCTGCGCACCGCCAGGTGCACCAGGCAGTGGGTGTCCGGTTTGAGCCAGGTGGTGAAATGCCGCCACATGCCGTGCTCGAACTCGCCCACCGGCACATGGAAGCCGGCGATATCGCAGGCGCCTTCGGCCAGGGCCGCCACGGCCTCGACGCTGCCGCAGTACTTCAGGTCGTGCCGCACCTGCTGCTCGTCGAGGAAGTCGCGCAGCGCCGCCACAGCGAAGCCGTGGCTGGCATGCAGCCGCGCCGTGGCTTCGGGCTGGTCCATCAGCTTCTTCAACTCGATCTCCAGCTCGGACGCCAGGCTGTCCAGCGTCGGCGACAGCCGCGCGCCGATCCGCTTGCTGGCCCACACCAGCTGCTGCGCCAGCGGCGTCAGCGCGCTGCCGCGCCCGCGGGTCTTGTCGATCAGCGGGCCGCCGAACAGCGCCTCGGCATCGCGCAGGATGCCCCAGGCGTAGCGGTATGACAGCGATACCGCCTGTGCCGAGTGGCTGATGCTGCCGGACTCCTCGATATGACCGAGCAGGGCTACCAGCCGGGACACGTCCAGGGCTTCGCCACCGGGGCTGGCGTCGTCCCGGATCTGCAGGTGCGGGTGGATCGAGATACGGATCATATGTAGAAAATAGCTTATTGAAGGGGCGCTGTCACTCCAATATAGTCCTTTCAACGGGAAAAACGGCGACGCCAAAGCCCGTAAATAGGAAAAAAATAGCATATAAGAGGCCGCCCTGCCGCTCCGTGCGACGCCTCACAGGAGACGCTATGCCAGAAATTGCCCCCCACGCAGCGGCATCCGCCGATGCCACGCGCATTGCCGCCATCGTGGCGGCACGCCAGGACATGCCGGGCGCCTTGCTGCCGATCCTGCATGAGATCCAGGACACACAGGGTTATATTCCCGACGCCGCCGTGCCCGTGATTGCCCGCGCGCTGAACCTGTCGCGCGCTGAAGTGCATGGCGTGATCACCTTCTACCACCACTTCCGCCAGCAGCCGGCCGGCCGCCACGTGGTGCAGGTCTGCCGCGCCGAAGCCTGCCAGTCGGTGGGTGCCGAAGCGCTGGCCGAGCATGCGCAGCGCGCACTTGGCTGTGGCTTCCATGAAACCAGCGCGGACGGGCAGGTGACGCTGGAGCCGGTTTATTGCCTGGGCCAGTGCGCCTGCGGCCCGGCGGTGATGGTCGGTGAGCAACTGCACGGCTATGTCGACGCGAAGCGCTTCGACGCGCTGGTGCGCTCGCTGCGCGAGACTTCGAAAGAAACCCCGGAAGCGGCGGAGGCACAGGCATGATCACGGTCACCACCATCTTCGTGCCGCGCGACTCCACCGCGCTGGCGCTGGGCGCCGACGATGTGGCGCGCGCCATTGCGCGCGAAGCCGCCGCGCGCAACCAGCACGTGCGCATTGTCCGCAACGGCTCGCGCGGCATGTTCTGGCTGGAGCCGCTGGTCGAGGTGCAGACCGGAGCCGGCCGCGTGGCCTATGGCCCGGTCAGCGCCGCAGACGTGCCGGAATTGTTCGACGCTGGCCTGCTGCAAGGCGGCGAGCACGCGCTGTCGCAGGGCGTGACCGAAGAGATCCCCTTCCTGAAGCAGCAGGAGCGCCTGACCTTCGCCCGCGTCGGCATCACCGACCCGCTGTCGCTGGACGACTACCGCGCGCATGAGGGCTTTGCCGGCCTGGAGCGCGCGCTGGCGATGCAGCCCGCCGAGATCGTGCAGGAGGTCACCGACTCCGGCCTGCGCGGCCGCGGCGGCGCGGCGTTCCCGACCGGCATCAAGTGGAAGACCGTGCTGGGTGCGCAGTCCGCGGTCAAGTACATCGTCTGCAATGCGGACGAAGGCGACTCGGGCACGTTCTCCGACCGCATGGTCATGGAAGATGATCCGTTCATGCTGATCGAAGGCATGACCATCGCCGCCCTGGCGGTGGGTGCGGAGCAGGGCTACATCTACTGCCGTTCCGAATACCCGCACGCGATTGCGGTGCTGGAAAGCGCGATCGGCATCGCCAACGCCGCCGGCTGGCTCGGCGACGACATCGGCGGCAGCGGCAAGCGCTTCCACCTGGAAGTGCGCAAGGGCGCCGGCGCCTATGTCTGCGGCGAGGAAACCGCGCTGCTGGAAAGCCTGGAAGGACGGCGCGGCGTCGTGCGCGCCAAGCCGCCGCTGCCGGCGCTGCAGGGGCTGTTCGGCAAGCCCACGGTGATCAACAACGTGATCTCGCTGGCCACCGTGCCGGTGATCCTGGCGCGCGGCGCGCAGTACTACCGCGACTACGGCATGGGCCGTTCGCGCGGCACGCTGCCGTTCCAGCTGGCCGGCAACATCAAGCGCGGTGGACTGGTGGAGAAAGCATTCGGCGTCACGCTGCGCGAGCTGCTGGTCGACTACGGCGGCGGCACGCGCAGCGGCCGCGCCATCCGCGCGGTGCAGGTGGGCGGGCCGCTGGGCGCCTACCTGCCCGAGTCGCGCTTCGACGTGCCGCTGGACTATGAAGCATATGCCGCGTTCGGCGGCGTGGTCGGCCACGGCGGCATCGTGGTGTTCGATGAAACCGTCGACATGGCAAAGCAGGCCCGCTACGCGATGGAGTTCTGCGCGATCGAATCGTGCGGCAAGTGCACCCCGTGCCGGATCGGCTCGACCCGCGGCGTCGAAGTGATGGACCGCATCATCGCCGGCGAGCAGCCGGTCAAGCATGTCGCACTGGTGCGCGACCTGTGCGACACCATGCTTAACGGCTCGCTGTGCGCGATGGGCGGCATGACGCCGTACCCGGTGCTGTCCGCGCTGAATGAATTCCCCGAGGACTTCGGCCTCGCCTCCAACCCAGCCAAGGCCGCCTGAGCCAGGTCCAGCAGAGACACGGGAGACAAACCGCCATGAACGCCCACAACGAGATCGATTTCGGCACGCCCGCCAGCCCATCCACTGAACTGGTCACCCTGGAGGTCGATGGCGTCAGCGTCACCGTGCCCGCCGGCACCTCCGTGATGCGCGCCGCGATGGAAGCGCAGATCGCCGTCCCCAAGCTGTGCGCCACCGACAGCCTCGAAGCCTTCGGCTCGTGCCGGCTGTGCCTGGTCGAGATCGAAGGGCGCCGCGGCTATCCGGCATCGTGCACCACGCTGGTCGAAGCCGGCATGAAGGTCAAGACCCAGAGCGACAAGCTGGCCGACCTGCGCCGCGGCGTGATGGAGCTGTATATCTCCGACCACCCGCTCGATTGCCTGACCTGCCCGACCAACGGCAATTGTGAGCTGCAGGACATGGCCGGCGTGGTCGGCCTGCGTGAAGTGCGCTACAACGACGGCGGCCCGGAAGCCGCGCCGATCGCGACGCATACGCAGATGAAGAAGGACGAATCCAATCCTTACTTCACCTACGACCCCTCCAAGTGCATCGTCTGCAACCGCTGCGTGCGTGCCTGCGAGGAAACGCAGGGCACCTTCGCCCTGACCATCAGCGGCCGCGGCTTTGAATCGCGCGTGTCGCCCGGCACCAGCCAGTCGTTCATGGAATCGGACTGCGTCTCGTGCGGAGCCTGCGTGCAGGCCTGCCCGACCGCGACGCTGACCGAGACCTCGGTGATCAAGTTCGGCCAGCCCTCGCACAGCACCGTGACCACCTGTGCCTATTGCGGCGTGGGCTGTTCGTTCAAGGCCGAGATGAAGGGCAATGAAGTGGTGCGCATGGTGCCGTACAAGGACGGCAAGGCCAACGAAGGCCACGCCTGCGTCAAGGGACGCTTTGCCTGGGGCTACGCCACGCACAAGGACCGCATTCTCAAGCCGATGATCCGCGCCAAGATCACCGATCCGTGGCGCGAGGTGTCGTGGGAAGAGGCGATCGACTACGCCGCGTCGCAGTTCAAGCGCATCCAGGCCGAGCACGGCAAGGATTCGATCGGCGGCATCGTGTCGTCGCGCTGCACCAATGAAGAGGGCTACCTGGTCCAGAAGCTGGTGCGCGCCGCCTTCGGCAACAACAACGTCGACACCTGTGCGCGCGTGTGCCATTCGCCGACCGGCTACGGCCTGAAGCAGACCCTGGGCGAATCGGCCGGCACGCAGACCTTCAAGTCGGTGGAGAAGGCCGACGTGATCATGGTGATCGGCGCCAACCCGACCGACGGCCACCCGGTCTTTGCCTCGCGCATGAAGAAGCGCCTGCGCGCCGGTGCCAGGCTGATTGTGGTAGATCCGCGCCGCATCGACCTGGTCGACTCGCCGCATATCCGTGCCGACTATCACCTGCAGCTGCGCCCGGGCACCAACGTGGCACTGGTGACCTCGCTGGCCCACGTGATCGTCACCGAAGGCCTGCTCAATGAAGCCTTCATCGCAGAGCGCTGCGAGGACCGCGCCTTCCAGCAATGGCGCGATTTCGTCTCGTTGGCGGAGAACTCGCCCGAGGCCATGGAAAGCGTCACCGGCATTCCGGCGGAACAGCTGCGCGGCGCCGCGCGCCTGTACGCTACCGGCGGCAACGCAGCGATCTACTACGGCCTGGGCGTGACCGAGCATGCGCAAGGGTCCACCACCGTGATGGGCATTGCCAACCTGGCCATGGCCACCGGCAATATCGGCCGCGAAGGCGTGGGCGTGAACCCGCTGCGCGGGCAGAACAACGTGCAGGGCTCGTGCGATATCGGCTCGTTTCCGCATGAGCTACCGGGCTACCGCCACGTGTCGGACTCGACCACGCGCGGCCTGTTCGAAGCCGCATGGAATGTCGAGATCAGCCCCGAGCCGGGCCTGCGCATCCCCAATATGTTCGAAGCCGCGCTGGCCGGCAGCTTCAAGGGCCTGTACTGCCAGGGCGAGGACATCGTCCAGTCCGACCCGAATACGCAGCACGTGTCCGAGGCGCTGTCGTCGATGGAATGCATCGTGGTGCAGGACATCTTCCTCAACGAGACCGCCAAGTACGCGCACGTGTTCCTGCCGGGCTCGTCCTTCCTTGAAAAGGACGGCACCTTCACCAATGCCGAGCGCCGCATCTCGCGCGTGCGCAAGGTGATGCCGCCCAAGGCGCGCTATGCCGACTGGGAAGCGACCATTTTGCTGGCCAACGCGCTCGGCTATCCGATGGAGTACAAGCATCCGTCGGAGATCATGGACGAGATCGCGCGCCTGACGCCGACCTTCGCGGGCGTCAGCTACAAGCGCCTGGACCAGCTGGGCAGCATCCAGTGGCCGTGCAACGCCGACGCGCCGGAAGGCACGCCGACCATGCATATCGACGCCTTCGTGCGTGGCAAGGGCAAATTCATCATCACCAAGTACGTGCCCACCACCGAGAAGATCACGCGCGCCTTCCCGCTGATCCTGACCACTGGCCGCATCCTGTCGCAATACAACGTCGGCGCGCAGACGCGCCGCACCGACAACGTCTACTGGCACGCCGAGGACCGGCTGGAGATCCATCCGCACGATGCCGAAGAGCGCGGCATCAAGGATGGCGACTGGGTCGGGGTGCAAAGCCGGGCAGGGGACACCGTGCTGCGCGCGATTGTCAGCGAGCGCATGCAGCCGGGCGTGGTCTACACCACCTTCCACTTCCCGGAATCCGGGGCCAACGTGATCACCACCGACAACTCCGACTGGGCCACCAACTGCCCCGAATACAAGGTGACCGCGGTGCAGGTGCTGCCGGTGGCGCAGCCGTCGGCGTGGCAGCGGGAGTACCAGGAGTTCAACACCCAGCAGCTGCAACTGCTGGAAGCCGCGAGCGCCGACCCGGCGCAGGCCGCAGGCTGAGCGGAGGGCCACGCCATGATGCGCTGCATGCAGTCACCGGAAGTTGATCCGGCCGCGGCGGAAGACGCCGTGCCCGCCACCCACAGCACCTTCGCCGTCAGCCGCTGGCGCCGCGGCGAACTGATGCTGAGCCCCGATGAGGTGGCCGAGGAAGTGCCGGTCGCGCTGGTGTACAACGGCATCTCGCACGCCGTGATGCTGGCGACGCCGGCCGACCTGGAGGACTTTGCGCTCGGGTTCAGCCTGAGCGAAGGCATCGTTACCCGTGCCGCCGATGTCTATGACATTGAAATCGACACGCGCGAGGAAGGCATCGCGGTGCAGCTGGAGATCGCATCGGAAGCCTTCATGCGGCTCAAGGACCGCCGCCGCTCGCTGGCCGGGCGCACCGGCTGCGGGCTGTGCGGCACCGAATCGCTGGAGCAGGTGATGCGCCTGCCGGCACCGGTGCGCAGCGATGCCAGCTTCCATACCGACGTGATCCAGGCCGCCTTCGTGCAACTGCAACTGCGACAGGAGCTGCAGCAACACACGGGTGCGACGCACGCTGCCGCATGGCTGCGTGCCGATGGCCATGTATCACTGGTGCGTGAAGACGTGGGCCGCCACAACGCGCTGGACAAGCTGGCGGGTGCGCTCGCCAGCAGCGGCGAGGACATCTCCAGCGGCGCGGTGCTGGTGACCAGCCGCGCCAGCTATGAAATGGTGCTGAAGACCGCCGCCATCGGCGCCGGCGTGCTGGCAGCAGTGTCCGCACCGACGGCGCTGGCCGTGCGGCTTGCCGAACAAGCCAACATCACCCTGGCCGGCTTCGTGCGCGCCGGCGCGCACGTGGTCTATGCCCATCCCCAACGTCTGCAGCACGAAGCGAGCCTGGCATGAAGATCGACAACCTCATCACCATGGCCAACCAGATCGGCAGCTTCTTCGAGGCCATGCCGGATCGGGAAGAGGCCGTCTCGGATATTGCGGGGCACATCAAGCGGTTTTGGGAGCCGCGGATGCGCAAGGCCTTGCTGGGGCATGTGGATGCCGAGGCAGGGAGCGGGCTGCTGGATATCGTGCGCGAGGCGCTGGGGCGGCATCGGGCGATGCTGGAGTGAGGGAGGGTTGGGCTTGGTGCCCGGCGCCAAGCAGAAACACCACTCACCTCAACCTCAACGGCTCCAGCAACGCCCCGTCATACTCCCCCCGCGAGATCCGCCCAAGCTCCAGCATTCGCTGCAGGATATAAACCTGCCGCTGCCGCGCCCGCCTGGGATTCGCCACCGGATTGTTAGCCGAAGGCGCCTTGGGCAACCCGGCCAGCATCGCACACTCAGCCAGCGTCAACTGATCCAGCCGCTTGCCAAAGTAAGCCCGCGCCGCATCGGCAAAGCCGTACGCCCCCTGTCCCAGGTAGATCTTGTTCATATACAGCTCCAGGATCTCGTCCTTGGTCAGCGCCTTTTCAATCCGGTAGGACAGCAGCACCTCGTACAGCTTGCGGGTATAGGTCTTGTCCCGCGACAGGTAGAAATTGCGCGCCACCTGCATGGTGATGGTCGATGCCCCCTGCGACAACTCGTCCGACAGGTTGGCAACGCCGGCACGGACGACGCCGATGTAGTCGATGCCGTCATGCACGTAGAAGCGCTCATCCTCGATCGCCACCACGGCGTCGGTCAGCTCGCGCGGGATCTTGCCGATGGGCACGTAGTCGGGCGTATGGCGGAAGGCGGTAAGCGCGTCGAGCGACGGCAGCTGCCGGTTGGCGGCCAGGATGGCGATGGCGGCCAGCAGCGCGCCGCCGATCACGGCGAGCACCAGCAGCTTGATGAAGGCGGACCAGAGGCTTTTCATGGCACGTATTGTGCCAGCCGCGTGCGACAGGGCGCGAGCCCCGCCGCGGCTTCATGCTCGAGCGGCATCGCTGCTGGCGTGGCTGCCGCGGTCGACATGATACGAATTTTCCGACTGGCAGCCGGCCCTGTCGAGGGCAACTCCATGCTATTTCCGCCCGCCATGAGCAAGATCAAGTCCTCGCGTGATCAATGGATACCCGGGCCGCCGCAGGCGTCATACCAGTGAGAAGCTCGCCACATAAGGTCTGGCGGCGGTGTGTGTGCGCAAGCACGCCACCATGGCCCCGGCCGGGTGATGCATGAGTGGGAGTGATCTGAAATAATTGGAGCCAACCATGAAGGTTTTGGTACGTGGACTGAAAGCAGGGCTGGACGCTGCGGCGTTGCGCGAGGCGCTGGCGCGGTATGCGAAGATCCGTTCGGTGGAACTGGTGGAAGCGGGCGACCCGAAGCACCCGTGGGCGTGGGTCGACATCGATGCCAGTGCGCTGACGGTGTGGAAGCTGGTGGCGCGGCTGGACCGGCGCTATATCGCCGGCTGCCACCTGCGCTGGCATGTGCCGGCGTACCGCGCGCGCTGAAGCGCCGGCACGGCATCAGCCCGCATCGCAAGGACTATCGGGAAAGAACAATGATCAAGTGGCTTCAACGCGCAGGATGCCTGCCCGCCCATGCGGTCGTGCCGCAGGCTCCGGCCGCGGCCAGCGACCAGGGCCGGCATGACCTGGCCTTCGACACCATCAGCAATGCGCGCGATCTGGGCGGCCTGGCCGGTGCGGGCGGACGCCGCGTGCGCCAGGGGCGCCTGTACCGCAGCGGCAACCCCGCGCTGGCCAGCGCGGCGGACCTGGAGCGGCTGCAGATGCTCGGGCTCGACATGGTGGTGGATTTCCGCTCGCCCGGCGAGAAGTCACCTGAAGAGGCCGCCTTCGGCCAGCGCTTCCACTGGGTGGCGGCGCCGGTGCTGGAGGGCAGCATGGCGATGGACGTGCTGATGCCGCGCCTGCGCGCCAGCACGCCGGCACAGATGGATGCCTTCATGCTGGAGGTCTATGGCGACTTCCCGGTGCGCTACCGCGAGGCCTTCGCCGGCTTCATGCGCACCGCGCAGGGCGGCAAGACGCTGCTGTTCCACTGCACCGCCGGCAAGGACCGCACCGGCTTTGCCGCCCTGCTGTTGCTGGCGGCGCTGGGCGTGGCGCAGGACGATATCCTGGCCAACTACCTGGAGTCGAACCAGCGCAATGCGCAGTTCAACCAGACTGCGCTGGCGCGCATGGCCGGGCTTGGCGTGGCCCCCGCGGTGATGACGCCGCTGCTGGAAGTCCGCGCCAGTTACCTCGATGCTTCGATGCAGGCCATCGATGCAGGCTGGGGCAGCGTCGACAACTACCTGCGCGACGCGCTCGAGGTGGACGTCGCGCAACTGCGCGGGCACTACCTGGCAGGCTGACTCAGAGCTGCCCGCATTCGCGCAGGATGCGGGCGGTGTTCAGCGCAATCATCCCTTCTTCATCGGTCGGCAGCACCAGCACCGGCACGCGGCTGTCGTCGCGGCTGATGCGTTGGCTGTTCTCGCCGTTGGCGCCGCCTTCGAGCGCGATGCCGAACAGGCCCGCCAGGTGTTCGCAGATGCGGGCGCGCACCGGCGGCGAGTTGGCGCCGATGCCCGCAGTGAACACCAGCGCGTCAAGGCCGCCCAGCGTGGTGGCGAGTTTGCCGATCTCCTGCGCGGCGCGGTAGGTGTAGAAGTCCAACGCCAGCCGCGCGCGCGGCGCATCGCTGGCCAGCAGCGCGCGCATGTCGCTGCTCACGCCTGACAGTCCCTTCAGCCCGGATTCCTGGTACAGCATCGCCTGGATCTCGGCCGGCTTCATGCCCTGCTGCGCCAGCCACAGCAGCGCGCCGGGATCGACCGAGCCGCAGCGCGTGCCCATGGGCAGGCCGTCAAGCGCGGTCAGGCCCATGGTGCTTTCCACGCTGCGGCCGTTGCGCATGGCGCACAGGCTGGCGCCGTTGCCCAGGTGCGCCACGATCACGCGGCCCTCGGCCAGGTCGGGCGCGACCTGGCGCAGCCGGCGCGCGATGTACTCGTACGACAGCCCATGGAAGCCATAGCGCCGGATGCCGCGTTCGTAGTACGCGTAGGGCAGCGCCATCAGTTGCGCCAGCACGTCGTGGCTGGCATGGAAGGCGGTGTCGAAGCAGGCCACCTGCAGCAGGTCCGGCACGGCCTCGCGCACCGCGCGGATGGCAGTCAGGTTGTGCGGCTGGTGCAGCGGCGCCAGCGGCACCAGCGCTTCCAGCTTTGCGATCACTTCGTCGTCGATGCGCACGGCCTGCGCAAAGTCGGCGCCGCCATGCACCACGCGATGGCCGATCGCCACCGGCGGGTTGTCGCGCAGGCCCACGCTCAGCACCAGGCGCACCAGGCGGAAGGCGGCGTCGTGGTCAGCCACCTCGGCCTGCGGGAAGGTCTCGTCGGCGACCACGCGCCCGTCGGCCATGCGCGCGGTCAGGCGCGGCGCCACGCCGATGCCCTCGATCTGGCCGTGCGCGCTCAGCACCGGGTTGATGTCGGCATTGCCATGCGCGGCGTCGGGCACGGCGTAGACCGAGACCTTGACGCTGGACGAGCCGGCGTTGACAACGAGGATGACGGGATGCACGGCAGGATGGATGGCGGTCACGCTGGACGGACTCCCAAGTGGTTGCGCAAGGGCTGCACGGGCACGGCTCAGACCTGCGCCGCGGCTGCGGCGTTGCGGCGTGCGTGCGCCAGCAGCACGGCAATGGCGCAGCTGCCGATGCGCGCGCGCACGCTGTCGGCCCGGCTGGTGAGGATGATGGGCACGCGCGCGCCCAGCACGATGCCGGCGGCTTCGGCGCCGGCCAGGAAGGTCAGCTGCTTGGCCAGCATATTGCCGGCTTCCAGGTCCGGCACCAGCAGGATGTCGGGGTCGCCGGCCACGTCCGAGTCGATGCCCTTGGTGATGGCGGCTTCGCGGCTGATGGCGTTGTCGAAGGCGAGCGGGCCGTCCAGCATGCCGCCGGTGATCTGGCCGCGCCGTGCCATGGTGCATAGTGCCGCGGCGTCGATGGTGGAGGGGATCTTGTCGGTGACGGTTTCCACTGCCGACAGGATCGCCACCTTGGGCTGCTCGATGCCCAGCATGCGCACCAGGTCGATGGCATTGCGGCAGATATCTGCCTTCTCGTTGAGCGTGGGGAAGATGTTGACCGCGGCATCGGTGATGAACAGCGGCTTGTGGTAGCGCGGCACGCTCATGGCGAATACATGCGAAAGGCGCCGCCCGGTGCGCAGGCCACTGGCCGAGGCGGTGACCGCATGCAGCAACTCGTCGGTGTGCAGGCTGCCCTTCATCAGCAGCTCGGCGTCGCCGGCGCGCACGGCTTCGACCGCGCGCTCGGCCGAGGCATGGCTGTGCGCGGTGTCGATGATCCGGGCGTCGCCCAGCGCAAGTCCATGTTCGGCGGCAACCTGCCGGATGCGCGCGGCGGGCCCGACCAGGATCGGTACGATCAGGCCCAGCTCCGCGGCCTCGAGCGCGCCGCTCAGCGATGAGACATCGCATGGGTGCGCCACCGCGGTGGGGATGGGCGGCAGCCCGGCGCAGCGCGCGAGCAGCGCGGCGTACTTGTCCGGCGCCTCGGCGGCGGGCGCGGCAAGTCCGGACATGGCAGACGTGGCAGTCGAGGCAGCGGTCATGGCGATGTTCCGAGAGCGGATGCTGGGCAAGGATACTGGTCCGGCACGGTGGCGTCGAGGAATGGCCGTCGGCCTTGCGCCGGGCGCTTGCGCACCGCCTTGCTGCAGTGCGCAAGCGCACTGCGCCAGTATAGGCGACGAATTTGTCGGGTTGATGACCGATGGATGCCGCGCGCCGCGAGGCTTTGGGGGGCGCGGTCAGCGGGTTGCACGGCATCGCCGCGGCTGCTAGGCTTGTTTTAGTTGCAATGCAACAAGCGTCACTCCGGTGGCGCTGACAGCGCGCCAGCGCCCGGCAGCGGCGCCAATCAGGGGAAAGTGGAATGACCGCACGCATACCCGCCAGGCCGCCGCAAGGCGGTTCCGGCCCATCACCCTCCACCACGCAGGCCCCAGAAGCAGCCAATCCGTTCGCGGCGCTCGGCCAGCCGGCGCTGGAATACTTCACCGACGCCTGGCAGCGCACCGTGCTGCTGTTCGACATCCTGCGCGAGCGCGGCAACGAGACCGCCGAGCATGAGCGCGAGGGCATGCCGCCTGTGCTCGTGTTCGAGCAGGAACTGCTGGCCGACGGCCGCGAACTGCCCGAACCCGTCAACTACGCGCTGCTGCGCATCGTGCCGCCGGCCAACAGCCCGACCGACCCTGCCAAGCGCCCCTTCGTGGTGATTGACCCGCGCGCGGGCCACGGCCCCGGCATCGGTGGCTTCAAGGCCGACAGCGAGATCGGCATCGCGCTGCGCACCGGGCATCCGTGCTATTTCGTCACCTTCTTCCAGGAGCCCTGCCCGGGGCAGACGATTGAATCGGTGGCGCGCGCCGAGGCCGACTTCCTCAAGATCGTCGGCGAGCGGCACCCGGACGCACCCGGCAAGCCCTTCGTCATCGGCAACTGCCAGGCCGGCTGGGCACTGATGATCCTGGCCGCGGTCGCGCCCGAGCGCACCGGGCCATTGCTGGTGGCCGGCGCACCGCTGGCGTACTGGTCGGGCGTGCGCGGGCGCAACCCGATGCGCTACAGCGGCGGGCTGCTGGGCGGCTCGTTTCTGGCCTCGCTGACCGCCGACATGGGCAATGGCCGCTTCGACGGTGCCTGGCTGGTGCAGAACTTCGAGCAGCTCAATCCGGCCAACACGCTGTGGAAGAAGCTCTATGACGTCTACGCCAAGGCGGACACGGAAGGCCCGCGCTTCCTGGAGTTCGAGCGCTGGTGGGGCGGCCACTTCCTGATGAACCGCGCGGAGATCGACTGGATCGTGCAGAACCTGTTCGTCGGCAACCGGCTGACCGCGGGCGAGGTGCGCAGCAGCGACGGCAAGACCGTGGTGGACCTGCGCAACATCCGTTCGCCGGTGGTCGTTTTCGCGTCCTGGGGGGACAACATCACGCCGCCGCAGCAGGCGCTGAACTGGATCCCGGATCTGTACCCCACCGATGAGGAACTGGTCGCCAACGACCAGGTGATCGTCTACTGCCTGCACGAGACCGTGGGACACCTGGGCATCTTTGTTTCCGCCGGCGTCGCCAACCGCGAACACAGCGAACTGTTCTGCGCGCTGGACCTGATCGATGTGCTGCCGCCGGGCCTGTACGAGGCCAAGATCGAGGACGTGGCGCCTGACCTGCCGCACCGGGACCTGATCGAAGGGCGCTACCTGGTGCGCTTCGAGCGCCGCAGCGTCAACGACATCCTGGCGCTGGACGACGGCCGCGAGGACGAACGCCCGTTCGAGGTGGTGCGGCGCGTGGCCGAGATCAACCAGCACATGTACGACACCTTCGTCTCGCCATGGGTGCGCGCGATGTCCAATGAACTGGGCGCGCAGTGGATGCGCACGCTGCACCCGGCGCGGCTGGAGCGCTCGCTGGCGACCGACATGAATCCGTGGATGGCGTGGATCGGCGCGATGGCGCCGATGGTGCGCGCGCATCGCGCGCCGGTGGCGCCGGACAACCCGTTCCTGACCATGGAGAAGGCCGCGTCGGCGCAGATCGTCAGCGCGCTCGACCAGTATCGCGATGTACGCGACGCGTGGTACGAGCGGACCTTCGAGGCAATCTACGGCTCGCCGGCGATGGCGGCGCTGGTGGGCATGAGCGGGCAGGCGCCTCCGGCCAACGTGGAGTCGCCTGTCACCGTGGCGTTGCGCAAGGAGCTGGCGCAGCGGCGCCTGCACGATGCCGAGGCGGCGATCGGGCAGGGCGGCACGCTGGAGGCGTTTGTGCGCGTGCTGGCCTACGTGGCCGATCGCCCCAGCGCCATCGAGGAGCGGCCGTTCAACCTGCTGCGCCGCATTGCGCGCGAACAGCAGCAAGCCACCGAGCAATCCGGCGGCCAGGCCGACCTGGCCGCCTTCAAGACCGCAGTGCGCCAGCAGAGCTTTATCGTCAGGCTGGATCCGCAGCGCGCGATCTGGGCGCTGCCGGCCCTGGTGCCGGACCGCGAGACCCGCCGCAAGCTGATGGTGGCGGCGCATCGCGTGATGACGGTCGGCGGCCCGCTGGCAGGCGAGCGGCTGGGGCGCTATCGCGAAGTCGCCGAAGTAATGGGCACGGGTCATCCGCCCGAGGCTGCCGACGCAGTTGCGCCGGTGGATGCGGCCGATACCGTGTCTGCCCTCAGTCATGCCGGGAACGGCAAGCCGCAGGCCGCGCGCGCCCCCGCCAAGCGTAAGGCCGCGCCGCGCGCCACGCGGCCGCGCAGCTGAGGCTTGCGCACCGCATCGGGTTTGGTCCAACAGGAGCCGCCATGGTCAACGTATCCAATCCGCCGCTTGCCGGCGCCCGTGTTCTGGTGGCCGGCGTGGCCAATGCCGATTCGATTGCGTGGGGCTGTGCCAAGGCGTTCCATGAACTGGGCGCGCAGGTCGCCATGACCTACCTGAACGACAAGGCCTACCCGCACGTGGCGCCGCTGGCCGAAGCCATTCAGGCGCCCATCCTGATGCCGCTGGACGTGGAAGACGCGCAGCAGATGACGGCGCTGTTTGCGCGTATCGAGAGCGTGTGGGGCGGTCTCGATTCGATGGTCCATTCGATTGCGTTCGCGCCCAAGGCCGACCTGCAGGGCGGCCTGCTCAATTCGTCGGCACAGGGGTTTGCGCGCGCCATGGACGTCTCATGCCACTCCTTCGTGCGCATGGCGCGCCTGGCCGCGCCGCTGATGCCGCAGGGCGGCACGCTTTTCGCGATGAGCTATGAGGGCGCCAACCGCGTCGTGCCCAACTATGACCTGATGGGCCCGGTCAAGGCGGCGCTGGAAGCCAGCTGCCGCTACCTGGCGCACGAGCTGGGGGCTCTGGGTATCCGCGTCCACGCGATCTCGCCCGGGCCGCTGAAGACGCGCGCGGCCTCGGGCCTGAAGGACTTCGACCTGATGCTGGCCGACGCCGCCGGGCGCGCGCCGCTGGGCGAGGTGGTCGACATCATGGACGTGGGCTTTGCCACTGCCTACCTGGCCACGCCGTATGCGCGGCGCATCTCGGGCAACACAGTCTATGTGGATGGTGGCGTGCACATCATGGCCTAGTGTCCTGCGCTGGACCGATCCGCAATTCGGATTACCATAGCCGCGTCTCGGACTCCATTGCGGTGCCGGCCACCGGCACCGGACATCCATGCTTGAACTCCAGGGAGCCATCTGGTTCCGCTCCGGCTCGCAAGACTGGGGCGGCAAGGACCGCATCGCGCTGCTCGCCGCCATCGGCGAACACGGCTCGATTACCGCGGCCGCGCGCGCGGTCGGCATCAGCTACAAGGCCGCGTGGGACGCCATCGATGCCATGAACAACAGCGCGGGCGAGCCGCTGGTGGTGCGCGCCGCCGGTGGCAAGGGCGGCGGCGGCACACACCTGACCGCGCGCGGCGAGCAACTGATCCGCACCTATCGTGCGCTGGAAGACGAACACCAGCGCTTTGTCGCGCAGCTGTCGCGCCTGGGCGAGGGGGCGGCCGACGATATCCACCTGATGAGGCGAATGATGATCAAGACCAGTGCACGCAACAAGCTGTTCGGGCGCGTGGCCAGCGTGCGCGGCGGCGCGGTCAATGACGAGGTCGTGCTGGCACTGCCCGGCGGGCAGCAGATCGTGGCCACCATCACGCATGAAAGCGTCGAAACGCTGGCGCTGGCCGAAGGGGCCGAAGCGTTTGCCCTGATCAAGGCATCGTCGGTGCTGGTGGGGTTGCCTGATCCGGGGATGCGGCTGTCGGCGCGCAACCAGTTGCCGGGGGTGGTGTCGCGCGTGATGCCTGGCGCGGTGAACGCCGAAGTGGTGATCGAACTCGACGGCGGCGGTACGGTTGCGGCGATCGTGACCAATGGGAGTGTGGAAGCGCTGGGGCTGGAAGTGGGAGTGGCTGCGGTGGCGGTGTTCAAGGCGTCAAGCGTGATCCTGGGCGTAGTGGCGTGAGGTAGTCCTGCGGCAGGAATGGGAAGATGGGCGGGCATGGCGGCTGCCCCCGGCGTGCAATAATAGCCACCCAAAAAAGCAGCCGTTCCACAACCAATGCACGCCGCTCTCGCCGGCTTCTCCCTCGGTCTTTCCCTGATTCTTGCCATCGGTTCCCAGAATGCCTTCGTACTGCGACAAGGGTTGCGGCGCGAGCATGTGTTCTGGGTCTGCCTGGTGTGCGCGCTTTCCGATGCGCTGCTGATCCTGCTGGGTGTTTCCGGCTTTGCCGTGATGATCCGCGAGCTGCCCTGGCTGGGTGCGGCGATGCGCTATGGCGGCGCGGCTTTCCTGATCTGGTATGGCGCGCGCAGCTTCCTGGCCGCGTGGCGCTCGAATGCGGTGCTGGATCCCAGCGATGCCGCGCCGCGGCCGCTTGGGGCCACGCTGGCGGTATGCCTGGCTTTTACCTGGCTCAATCCGCATGTGTATCTCGATACGGTGATGCTGATCGGTTCGGTGTCGACGCAGTTCGCAGGGAACGCGCGCGAGTTTGCCGCGGGTGCCATGACCGCGTCGTTCCTGTTCTTCTTTTCGCTGGGCTATGGCGCGGCGCTGCTGCGCCCGGTGTTTGCGCGCCCGCGCGCATGGCAGGTGCTGGAAGTGGTGATCGGTATCACCATGTGGGTGATTGCCGCGCGGCTGCTGGGCTGATTGCAAGGAGACAGACACATGCCAAGAAACGTCGAGATCAAGGCCCGCATTGACAGTATCGAAGCCTTGCTGCCGCATGCGGCAGCACTGGCCGACAGCGGTCCCGAATACATTCGCCAGGACGATACCTTTTTTCCCTGCGCCAACGGCCGGCTCAAGCTGCGCGAGTTCACCCCCGACCGCGGCGAGCTGATCTTCTATGCGCGTGCCGACGAGGCGGGGCCGAAGGAGAGCTTCTACATCCTGTCGCCGACGCAATCGCCGGATACCTTGCGCGCGGCGCTGGCCGCCGCGCATGGCGAAGGCGGGCGGGTGCGCAAGCTGCGCACGTTGTACCTGGCCGGCCGCACGCGCGTGCACCTGGACCGGGTCGAGGTGCTGGGCGATTTCCTGGAGCTGGAAGTGGTGCTGGCCGAAGACGAGCGCCTGGAGGACGGCGTGGCCGAAGCCCACGCATTGCTGGCGCGGCTGGGCATCCCCGCGTCGAACCTGATTGAAGGCGCCTACGTCGACCTGCTGCGCTCGGCTCAGGCCACGCGCGCCGACACCGGCGCGTAGACCGGCGGATGGTGGCGGCTGGTGCCGCTGCCGAAGATGCGGCCCTCGCGGATTTCCAGCACGTGGTCGCCCAGTGCCTCGACATCGGCGGGATCGTGCGAGATCACCAGCATCGGCACATCCAGGCTGGACTGCAGCGTGCGCAACTCCGCGCGCATGCGCGCGCGCAGCGCGGGGTCCAGCGCGGAGAAGGGTTCGTCCAGCAAGACGATGTCGGGCTGCGCCACCAGCGCGCGCGCCAGTGCCACGCGCTGCTTCTGGCCACCGGAGATCTCCGCCGGGTAGTTGCCGACGATGTCGGCCAGGCCGAAGGCGTCGATCCAGCGCTGCGCTTCCGGACGCACGGCGCCGCGGCGCGGGTTGCGCCAGCCGCGAGACAAGCCGAAGCCGATGTTCTGGCCCACGTTCAGGTGCGGGAACAGCGCGTATTCCTGGAACAGGTAGGCCACGCGGCGCTCTTGCGGGCGCACGTCGATACCGGCGTCGGCATCGAACAGCGTGCGGCCGTTCAGCACGATGCGTCCGCTGTCTGGCGCCAGCAGGCCGGCGATGGCGCGCAGGGTCAGGCTCTTGCCGGCGCCCGAGGGCCCGAACAGCGCTATGCGCCGGCTGGCCGAATCGAAATCGATATCCAGTGCAAAGTGGCGGTCGGCCGAGACCATCTGCTTGCGGATGCTGACGTGCATGCTCATGGCGACTCGGCTTAGCGGATACGCGGGCGCAGGCGCCGGCGTTCATAGAGTTCAGCGGGATTGCGCGTGGCGGCCGGCACCAGGCGCCCGGCGACCACCAGCAGCAGCACGCAGGTGACGGAGGTCACCAATACCAGCAGGTTGGCGGTGTTGTCGTCGCCGGCCTGTACCGCCTCATAGATGGCGACTGACAGCGTCTGCGTGCGCCCTGGCAGGTTGCCGGCGATCATCAGCGTGGCGCCGAACTCGCCCAGTGCGCGGGCAAAGGCCAGCAGCACGCCGGCGATGATGCCGCGCGCGGCCAGCGGCAGCGTGACGCGGAAGAAGATGCCGGCTTCAGGCACGCCCAGCACGCGGGCGGCGTTTTCCAGCTGATGATCCACGCCTTCAAAGGCGGCGCGCGCGGACTTGAGCACCAGCGGGAAGGCGACGATGGTGGAGGCCAGCACCGCGCCCTGCCAGGTAAAGACCAGTTCGATGCCCAGGCGCGCCAGCCACTCGCCGAATACGCCACGGCGTCCCACCAGCACCAGCAGGTAGTAGCCCAGCACCGTGGGCGGCAGTACCAGCGGCAGTGTCAGCACCGCATCGACCACGTCGCGCAGGGGCGAGCGCCAGCGCGCCAGCGCCCAGGCCGCGCCGACGCCGAGCACGGCATTTACCGCGGTGGCCCAGCCGGCCACCTTCAGCGACAGCAGCAGCGGTACCCAGACGGCGTCCATGGTGCGCGCAACGCTCCGTCAGGGCTTCTGGAAGCCGAAACGCGACAGGATGGCCTGGCCTTCCGGCGAGGCGACGTAGTCGACGAACTGCGCCGCTTCCTTCTGCTGGCGCGTCAGGCTGGTGATGGCGATGGGGTAGGTCACCGGCGTGCGGCTTGGCACGCGCACGGCCACCTTGACCTTGTCCGGCATCACCGCGGCATCGGTGGTAAAGACGAAGCCGGCCTCGACCTCGCCGCGCGCGACGTAGTCCAGGCTCTGGCGCACGTTCTGCGCCGGCACGCCCTTGGCGGCCACGGCGTCCCACAGCCCGGCCGCTTCCAGCGCGCCGCGGGTGTAGCGGCCAACCGGCACCGAGGCCGGGTTGCCGTAGGCGATGCGCTTCACTTCCGGGCGCGTCAGGTCCCGCAGCGAGGCGATGGCCAGCTTGCTGTCCGCAGGCACGATCAGCACCACCTGGTTGGCGGCGAAGTTGCGGCGCGAGGCCGGCGCGATCACCTTCTCGGCCTCGGCCTTGTTCATCGCCTCCTGGTCGGCCGAGGCGAACACGTCGGCCGGCGCGCCCTTGATGATCTGCTGCATCAGCACGTCGGACGCGCCGAAGTTCAGCACCACGTGCGTGCCGGGATGGGCGCGCTCGAACGACTCGGCCAGCGACTTGAAGGCGTTGGTCAGGCTGGATGCCGCGGACACCACCAGGTCGGCGGCAAAGGCGGGCGGCGCGGCCAGCGCCAGCGTGGCGACGGAGGCGGCCAGCAGGAACCCGCGGCGGCAGGAACGGAGGGCAGACATCGGAATCCTCGGGAATCGGCCGGCCGGCGTGTGCGGCAAGGCCTGTGCGGGTGGACTGTCAGGCGCAATATACGTCTGTATATAGCGCTGCGTCAATGATGCGCCATGACGGCCGTCATGGGTATTCGAAGTGGCTTAAGTGCTGTATCAGGGACTGCGAATGAGCCCCAGGGCTGGGGGCCGGCGCCCCCGGGCGCCAGCCGTGCCGGTTTCACGCCGGCGGCATGCCTTCCTTGAACAATGACTTCAACTGGGTACGCAGCTCAGGCGTGTCCTGATGCTGGTGCACCGCTACCGCGTGCTGGACCGCGGCTTCGAGCAGTTCGTCTTCACTGTCGGCGCTCATTGCCACCGTGCAGTGGGTGTCGCTCGGGAACTCGCGGCAATCGATAAACTTGCGTGCCATGTTGCCTCCTGACGCCGGCCCGCAGAGTGGGCTGGAGCCGGTGCATCCAGTATAGGCACGCGGGTAGCCTTCTACAGCACTGGCGTCAGCACCCTGCCGTCAGCCAGGAACGCATCCAGGTTCTGCAGCGTCAGCGCGGTCATCGCGGCGCGCGTTTCATGCGTGCCGCTGGCCATGTGCGGCGCCAGCACGACATTGTCCAGCGCCAGCAGCGCGGGCGGCACGTTGGGCTCGTCCTGGAACACATCCAGGCCGGCGCCGCCCAGGCGCCCGTCAACCAGCGCCGCGACCATTGCCGCCTCGTCGATCACGCTGCCGCGCGACACATTGACCAGGATGCCCCTGGGCCCGAGGGCGTCGATGACCTCGCGCGACACCAGCCCGGCCGTCGACGGCCCGCCGACGGTGGCCACCACCAGGAAGTCGGCCCACGTCGCCAGCGCCTTCAGGTCAGGCTCGAAGCGCCACGGCGCGCCCTCGCGCAGGCGGCGGTTGTTGTACGCGATCTCCATGTCGAAGCCCTGCGCGCGCCGCGCCACGATCTCGCCGATGCGGCCCAGCCCCAGGATGCCAAGCTTCTTGCCCGACACGCGCGTGGTCAGCGGGAAGCCGCCCTGCGGCCAGCGCCCGGCGCGCACGAAGCGGTCGCCGTGGGCGATGCCGCGCGCCGCATCCAGCAGCAGCCCGAAGGCCAGGTCGGCAACGCAGTCGTTGAGCACGTCGGGCGTGTTGCTGACCTGGATGCCGCGCGCGCGGGCCGCATCCAGCGCGATCGCGTCATAGCCGACGCCGAAGCTGACGATGGCTTCCAGGCGCGGCAGCGCATCGATCAGCGCCACGCTGCAGCCGTGGCGCGCCGAGGTCACCACCACGCGCACCTGCTGGCCCTCGCCGCGCGCCCACGCGATCGGATCGGCCTGCTGCCACAGCGCGGCGGCGCCGTATTGTTGCTGCAGGGTGGCGTTGGTCTGCGGCGCGAGCGGGCCGACCTGGAGGATCTGGGGAGCAGGCATGGGATGCGGGATGCAAGGAGGGGACGGGCAATGGTAGCGCAAGGGCCCCCCATGCGCAGGAAGCAGGCAAATCGTGCGCGCGCAAGATGTTCGTGCAGGCCGGTGGTATCGCGCCCGCGGGCGGCGGGTTATGCTGCGATCCTGATCCCTGTTGCCCTACTTCACGTGCCGTCAACTACCCCGGCCTAAAGGCCGGAGCTTGAAAGGCAACTGACAAGCTCGGGTTGACCAGGCAAAGCGGTAA
>NZ_JBWKQZ010000056.1:0-27921 GCF_059419025.1 Cupriavidus sp. GW821-FHT07C08 | reverse complement strand
AGCGCGTGTTGGGCGCGCGCCACGGCCAGGCCATAGCCCGGCACGATGATGACCGTCTCCGCATTGCCCATCAGGAACGCGGCATCGTCGGCGGAACCCGACTTGACCGGGCGCTGCTGCTGGTCGCCCGTTGCCGCCGCCGCCGTCGCGCCGCCGAAACCGCCCAGCAGCACGTTGAAGAACGACCGGTTCATCGCCTTGCACATGATGTACGACAGGATCGCACCGGAGGAGCCCACCAGCGAGCCCGCGATGATCAGCATCGGGTTGTTCAGCGAGAAGCCGATGCCCGCCGCTGCCCAGCCCGAGTACGAGTTCAGCATCGACACCACCACCGGCATGTCGGCGCCGCCGATCGGAATGATGATCAGCACGCCCAGCACGAAGGCGATCGCCAGCATGATCAGGAACGGCAGCCAGTCCTGCGACAGGAAGAAGATGACGCCGAAGCCCACCATCGCCACCGCCAGCAGCAGGTTCAGCCAGTGCTGGCCGGCAAACACCACCGGCGCGCCCTGGAACAGGCGGAACTTGTAGCGCCCGGCCAGCTTGCCGAAGGCGATCACCGAGCCCGAGAACGTAATCGCGCCGACGAAGCAGCCGATGAAGAGCTCGATGCGGTTGCCCAGCGGGATCAGGTGCGAGCCTGCCGGGCTGATGCCGAACGCCGCCGGCTCGGCCACTGCCGCCACCGCGATGAAGACCGCGGCCAGGCCGATCAGCGAGTGCATCGCCGCGACCAGTTCGGGCATCTTGGTCATCTGCACTTTCTTCGCCACGTAGGCACCGATGCCGCCGCCGACCACGAGCGCGGCGAAGATCAGCGCCAGGCCCGTGCCCACCGACGACTGGGCCGTGCCCGCCGCGAGGAATTCATTCTTCAGCTTGATGATCAGGACCAGCGTGGTCACCACGGCAATGGCCATGCCGATCATGCCGAAGGCATTGCCCTTGCGCGCCGAGGCCGGGTGCGACAGGCCCTTGAGCGCCTGGATAAAGCAGACCGAGGCCACCAGGTAGAGCAGGGTGACGAGGTTCATGCTGACAAGACCGGTCATCACGCGCCCTCCCTGGCCAGCGCCGGCTTGGCCTCAGGCGCCTTGGCCTTCGGTTCTTTCTTCTTGAACATCTCCAGCATGCGCTGGGTGACCAGGAAGCCGCCGAACACATTGACCGCGGCCAGTGCCACTGCCAGCGTGCCCATCACGCGCCCGACCCCGCCTTCGGTCAGGCCCGCGGCGAGCATGGCGCCGACGATGATGATCGCCGAGATCGCGTTGGTCACCGCCATCAGGGGTGTATGCAGGGCTGGCGTAACCGTCCAGACCACGTGGTAACCCACGTAGATCGCCAGCACGAAGATGATCAGGTTGATCACCGTGTGGTTCACCATCTCCATCGACTTCTCCTCCGTTGCTTTGAATCCGGGATGCGGCGTTTGACTGTGTCTTTTCTTTGCTGCATTACGGCGTGCCAAGGGCCAGTGGCTCTGACTGACGGCGCGCTCCCTCTCCCGCAAGCGGGAGAGGGAGCAACCCTGCGGCAGTCCGCTCTCAGAACTTCTTGATTTCCTTGATGCCGTTGCTCTCGTTCACCAGGATGACCTTGGGCTTGTAGGCGGCGATCTCCTCGTCGCTCATCGGCGCGTAGGTGCAGATGATCAGCTGGTCGCCCAGGTGCGCGCGGCGCGCCGCGGCGCCGTTCAGCGAGATCTCGCCGCTGCCGCGCTCGCCCTTGATGATGTAGGTGGAGAAGCGCTCGCCGTTGTTCACGTTGTACAGCTCGATCTTCTCGAACTCCTTCATGTCGGCAGCGTCCAGCAGGTCCTGATCAATGCCGCACGAACCCTCGTAGTTGAGGTCCGCCTGCGTCACGGTGACGCGGTGGAGCTTGGCGCGGAGCATGATGCGTTGCATGGGTGATACGTCCTTATACACTTGATGCAAAAGCAGTGGGCGCACGGCGCCCGTGGAAATTACGCCGCCTCTCGCACGACCTGGCCATCCCTGCACATCAGGCAGGCCGCGACGATGTCGTCTTCAAGGTTCAGCGTGAACTGGCCGTCCTTGTCGACGACCAGCTTGAGGAAGTCCAGCACGTTGCGGGCATAGAGCGCCGAGGCGTCGGCCGCGACCATGCTGGCCAGGTTGGTGTGGCCGATGATGATGACGCCGTTGTGGTTGACCACTTCGTCGGCCACCGTCAGCGGGCAGTTGCCGCCCTGTGCCGCGGCCAGGTCTACCACCACCGAGCCGGGTTTCATCTGCGCCACGGTGGTTTCCTGCAGCAGCACCGGCGCCTTGCGGCCCGGGATCAGTGCGGTGGTGATGACGATGTCGGCCTGGACGGCGCGCTGGTGCACCAGCTCGGCCTGGCGCTTCATCCAGTCCGGCGGCATCGGGCGGGCATAGCCGCCGACGCCCTGGGCGATCTCGCGCTCTTCATCAGTGAGGAAGGGCACGTCGAGGAACTTGGCGCCGAGCGATTCGATCTGCTCCTTGACCGCTGGGCGCACATCGGAGGCCTCGATCACCGCGCCCAGCCGCTTGGCGGTGGCGATGGCCTGCAGGCCGGCGACGCCTGCGCCCAGGATCAGCACGCGCGCGGCCTTGACGGTGCCGGCGGCGGTCATCAGCATCGGCATGAAGCGCTGGTAGTGGTGCGCGGCCACCAGCACGGCCTTGTAGCCGGCGATGTTGGCCTGCGACGACAGCACGTCCATGCTCTGCGCGCGCGTGGTGCGGGGCGCGGCTTCCAGCGCAAAGGCGGTGATATTCGCGGCGGACATGCGCGCGTTGTTCTCGGCGTCGAAGGGATTGAGCATGCCGACCAGTACGGCGCCCGGCTTCATCTGCGCCAGCTCGGCTTCGTCCGGTGCGCGCACCTTCAAAACCAGTTGCGCGCCCAGTGCTTCGGCTGCGGTGCCGATGGTGGCGCCGACCGCCTCATACGCGCCGTCGGTCTGGCTGGCGCTTACGCCGGCGCCGGCCTGCACGACCACCTTGTGGCCCTGGGCGACGTACTTCTTGACTGTCTCCGGGGTGGCGGCGACGCGAGTCTCGCCGGCCCGCGTCTCCTGCGGGATGCCGATGTACATCGTCAATTTCTCCTTTAGCTGGCGTCTTGTCTGGTTGGGCGGACCGACGTCTGGCCCGTGCGCGCCGCAGGCTTAAGCCGCAGCGCAACAATTTTTTCGCAGCTTACAGGAATCTGACGTTCAATGGTGACCGGCCGGTCGGCTTTTGCGGCGACCGCCAAAGGGGGAGTTGCAGCCGGCATTCCAGCACCAGCCGGGCTCACCGGCGGCGCTGCACGATGGGCCCGCAACCGGTAGAATGCGGGATTGCCTAAAAATTGAGCATCATGTCAAGTGACTGGAATGCCAGCGTGACCGTTGCCGCCGTGATCGAACGCGGAGGCCGCTTTCTGCTGGTCGAAGAGGAAACTGCCGACGGGCTGCGCCTGAACCAGCCCGCCGGGCACCTGGACCCGGGCGAGAGCCTGATCCGCGCGGTGATCCGCGAAACCCTGGAAGAGACCGCGCACACCTTTGAACCGCGCGCGCTGCTGGGCTGCTACATGGGCCGTTCGCTGTCGTCGCGCACCGGTACCGATGTGACCTATGTGCGCTTTGCCTTTACCGGCGACCTCGGCTCGCTCGACGCCGGCCGCCAGCTTGATACCGGCATCGTGCGCACGGTCTGGATGAGCGCGGAAGAACTGCGCGCCTGCCCGGAGCGTCACCGTTCGCCGCTGGTGATGGCCTGCGTCAACGACTACCTGGCCGGCAAGCGCTTTGCGCTGGACGCCTTGTACACGCACCCGTCGGCGCTGACCGCGGCCGTCCCGCTGGGAGCGCAGCTGTGAGTGGTGCCGGAAAACGTGTCGTCGTGGGCATGTCAGGCGGGGTCGATTCATCGGTGACCGCGTGGCTGCTCAAGCAGCAGGGCTACGAGGTCATCGGCCTGTTCATGAAGAACTGGGAAGACGATGACGACAGCGAGTACTGCTCCACGCGCCAGGACTGGCTGGACGTGGTCTCGGTGGCCGACCTGATCGGCGTCGACGTGGAGGCGGTCAACTTTGCCGCCGAGTACAAGGACCGGGTCTTTGCCGACTTCCTGCGCGAATACTCCGCCGGGCGCACGCCCAACCCGGACGTGCTGTGCAATGCCGAGATCAAGTTCAAGGCCTTCCTCGACCATGCCATGTCGCTGGGCGCGGAAACCATCGCCACCGGCCACTATGCGCGCGTGCGGCAGAACGCGGCCGGCCGGTTCGAGCTGCTCAAGGCGCTCGACCATACCAAGGACCAGAGCTACTTCCTGCACCGGCTGAACCAGGCGCAGCTGTCGCGCACGCTGTTCCCGCTGGGCGAGATCCCCAAGACGCGGGTGCGCGAGATCGCCGCCGAGATCGGCCTGCCGAACGCGAAGAAGAAGGACTCCACAGGGATCTGCTTTATCGGCGAGCGCCCGTTCCGCGATTTCCTGAACCGCTACCTGCCGACCAAGCCGGGCCCGATGAAGACGCCCGAGGGCAAGGTCGTGGGCGAGCATATCGGCCTGGCCTTCTACACGCTGGGCCAGCGCAAGGGCATCGGCCTGGGCGGCAGCCGCGACGGCAATGGCGACGCCTGGTACGTGGCGCGCAAGGATATGGCGAACAATACGCTTTACGTGGTGCAGGGCCACGACCACCCGTGGCTGCTGACGCCGGTGCTGACCGCGTCGGACCTGTCCTGGGTGGCCGGCGAGCCGCCTGCCGCGGGCGCGGCGATGGCGGCCAAGACGCGCTACCGCCAGAGCGATGCGGCCTGCACGGTGCAGGCGGTGGACGGCGACGCGCTGACGCTCGGGTTTGCCGAGGCGCAATGGGCGGTCACGCCCGGCCAGTCGGCGGTGCTGTACGACGGCGACATCTGCCTGGGCGGCGGCATCATCCAGTAAGCGCTGCAGCTGCACGAAAAAACGCCCGCTCGAGGCGGGTGTTTTCTTATCGGCCGCTGCGGATCAGCCGCGCGGCGGCTCCGTATCGATAAACGACTGGCGCTTGGACAGCTTTTCCTCCAGCGACGCCAGGTTGGGATGGCGCTCGCGCCAGGCGATCTCGGGGAAGCGGAAGTCCAGGTAGGACAGCGCGCAGCCCACTGCCACGTCGGCCAGCGAATAGTGCGTGCCAGTGCAGAAGGGGCGGTCGGCCAGGCCGTGCGCCATGGCCACCAGCGCCGCGTCGATCTTGCCGCGCTGGCGCTGCACCCAGCGCTCGCTGCGCTCATGCGGCTCGCGCTGGGTTGCCTCCAGGCGCACCAGCAGCGCAGCGTCGAGCAGGCCGTCGGCCAGCGCCTCCCAGCAGCGGACTTCCAGGCGCTCGCGCCCGCCCTGCGGGATCATCCGGCCGACCGGCGTCAAGGTGTCGACATATTCGACGATCACGCGCGAATCGAAGATCGCGCCGCCGTCTTCCATGACCAGGCAAGGCACTTTGCCGAGCGGGTTGAACTGGCCGATCCTGGTCTCGGGCGACCAGACATCCTCTTCGATGAGCTGGCACTCGATCTTTTTCTCGGCCATCACCACGCGCACCTTGCGCGCGTAGGGACTGGTCCGGGACGCATACAGCTTCATGTTCTCCCCTTGAGCTTGTTATGAAGTGCATCGTCGCTCTGCGGCAGCGGCGGTGGGGCACGCGGCTTGCCCGATGCACTTCATAACAGGCTACTGGAACGGCGTGCGCGAGTATACCCGTGGTGCGTGGCGAATGCGGGCTTGCGCACCGATGCCCCGCGGCGGCGCTTTACCGCTGCCCGGAGCCGGGGCAGGGGTGGTAAAATCCCGCGTTGCGCAGCGCCGGCGGGCCTGCCGGCATTGCGTTTTGAACGCATCCGGCCGCATAAAGTCGCTTTTTCGATCCCTCCCGCCGCCAACGCTGACAGCGCCAGCCCCCGCGGCGCGCCTTGTTCGTCGCCTTCTTCCATTGCCTCCCTTTTCCCGGTTTCCAGCATGACCTCCTCTTCGCTTTCGCCGCTCACCGCCCTGTCCCCGATCGATGGCCGTTACGCCGCCAAGGCCGATGCGCTGCGCGAATGGCTGTCCGAGGCCGCTTTCATGCGCAACCGCGTCAAGGTCGAGGTGCACTGGCTGATCGCGCTGGCGCAGGCCGGCCTGCCCGACATGCCGAAGTTCTCGGCCGCCTCCGAGGCCGCGCTGCTGGCGCTGGTGGACAAGTTCAGCGAGGCCGATGCCGCCCGCATCAAGGAAATCGAAGCCGTCACCAACCATGACGTCAAGGCGGTCGAGTACTGGCTCAAGGAACAGGTCAAGGGCAATGCCGAGCTGGAGGCCGCCAGCGAGTTCATCCACTTCGCCTGCACCTCGGAAGACATCAACAACACCTCGCACGGCATGATGCTCAAGGGCGCCCGCGAGGCCGTGGTGGTGCCGGCGCTCAAGCGCGTGCACGCCCGCCTGGTCGAGCTGGCCAGGCTCAATGCCGCGCAGCCGATGCTGTCGCGCACCCACGGCCAGCCGGCCAGCCCGACCACGCTGGGCAAGGAGATGGCCAACGTGGCCGCGCGCCTGGCGCGCGCGATCCAGCGCATCGAGCAGGTCGAGCTGCTGGGCAAGATGAACGGCGCGGTGGGCAACTACAACGCCCACCTGTCGGCCTACCCGACCTTCGACTGGGAAGCCTTCTCGAAGCAGGTGATCGAGACCCGCCTGGGCCTGGCCTTCAACCCGTACACCATCCAGATCGAGCCGCACGACTACATGGCCGAGCTGTTTGACGCGATCGCCCGCGCCAACACCATCCTGCTCGACCTGAACCGCGACGTCTGGGGCTATATCTCGCTGGGCTACTTCAAGCAGAAGACCAAGGCCGGCGAAATCGGCTCGTCGACCATGCCGCACAAGGTCAACCCGATCGACTTCGAGAACTCCGAAGGCAACCTGGGCCTGGCCAACGCGGTCCTGCGCCACTTGTCCGAGAAGCTGCCGCTGTCGCGCTGGCAGCGCGACCTGACCGATTCGACCGTGCTGCGCAATATCGGCGTGGCCTTCGGCTACAGCCTGCTGGCCTATGAGGCCTGCCTGCGCGGCCTGGGCAAGCTGGAAACCAACCCCGAGCGCCTGGACGAAGACCTGGACAACTGCTGGGAGGTGCTGGCCGAGCCGGTGCAGACCGTGATGCGCCGCTTCGGCGTGCCCAACCCGTACGAGCAGCTCAAGGAGCTGACCCGCGGCAAGGGCATCTCGCGCGAGGCGCTGCAGACCTTCATCAACGGCCTGGCGATCCCCGACGACGCCAAGAAGCTGCTGCTGGACATGACGCCCGCCAGCTATATCGGCAAGGCCGTGGTGCTGGCCGAGCGCATCTGACGCCTCATTCCGACCCTAAACAGGGGCGACGTGCTGCAAAAGCCATCCGCGAGGATGGCTTTTTGCTTTTCTGGCGCAGCGCGGCGCAGGTCGCTGCGGCTTTGTGTCGCTTGCGACAGAATGTCACTTCAAAGCATTTGAATAACTTAATGAAGGACTGTCCTTCATCGGCGCACAGCCCGCCGCAATAATGCGAGAATCGTAAGCGCACGGGCGGGCCAGCCCCCGTCGGTGCCCTCCCCAAAATTGTGAAACGCTCCTGCGCGAGCGAGAGGAATCCGATGCGTTCTACCGCCAATGCCCCCACCGGCTACGGTGCCACCGCGATCGCCTTGCACTGGGTCATTGCGCTGGCGATCTTCGCCGCGTTCGGGCTCGGCCTGTACATGACCGGCATTCCGGGGCTGACGCCGACCAAGCTCAAGCTCTACTCCTGGCACAAGTGGCTGGGCGTGACGATCTTCGCGGTTGCCGTGCTGCGCGTGCTGTGGCGTGCAACCCATGCGGCACCGCCGGTGGCGCCCGGCACGCCGGCCTGGCAGGCCAGGGCTGCGGCCGGCGCCCATCACCTGCTGTACCTGCTGATCGTGATCGTGCCGATCAGCGGCTACCTGTACAGCTCGGCCGCGGGCGTGCCGGTGGTCTACCTGGGCCTGTGGAAGATGCCGGCGCTGCTGGAAAAGAACGACGAACTGAAAGAAGTACTGAAGTTTGTCCATATCTGGCTGAACTACCTGATGGCGGCTGTGGTCGTTGTCCATGCAGCGGCGGCGGTCAAGCACCAGTTCGTCGACCGCGACGGCACACTGGGCCGGATGCTGCCGTTCCTGCGCTGAGGCGCCGCCCCGGCCAACTTTTTCCGTACCGCGGCGCGCTGCGCCGACCCTGACAGGAGTTTTTTGAGATGAAACGCAATTCCCGCCGCGGCTCGCTCGTCATCGCCGCCGTCCTGGCCGCCTCCGGCATTGCCGCCAACCTGGCCTGGGCGCAGGTTGACGCCGCCAAGAGCTCGGTGACCGCGGTCGCGCGCCAGATCGGCGTGCCGATGGAAGGCAAGTTCAAGAAGTTCGATGCCGCGGTCAGCTTCGACCCGGCCAAGCTGGCGACCTCGTCGGCCAAGGTCGAGATCGATGTGTCCAGCTTCGAGATCGGCGACGCCGAGACCACCAAGGAAGTGAAGGGCAAGGACTGGTTTGACGCCGCCAAGTACCCCAAGGCCGTGTTCCAGTCCACCAGCATCAAGAACGGCACGCCGGGCAAGTACGACGTGGCCGGCAAGCTGACCATCAAGGGCAAGACCGTGGACGTGGTGGTGCCCGCCACCTACCGCCAGGAAGGCGCCGTCCAGGTGTTCGAGGGCGCGCTGCCGATCAAGCGCACGGTCTTCAATATCGGCGACGGCGAATGGAAGGACACTTCCGTGGTGGCCGACGACGTGCAGATCAAATTCCGTATCGTGCTGGCCAAGAAGTAACAAGCAAGGCCGGTATTCCGCTGACGTACCCAATCGACGTTCCTGAGAACGTTCCGCCCCAACCTGATTTGTCGGGAGATTTCATGAAACTGCGTTTCCTCGTTGCCGCCGTCGCGGCCATTTCCGCAACTGCCGCTTTCGGCGTGGCTTCGGCCAATACCGTGACGTACAACCTCGATCCGACCCACACCTACCCGAGCTTCGAGGCCGACCACCTGGGCGGCCTGTCGACCTGGCGCGGCAAGTTCGACAAGTCCAGCGGCGTGGTCACGCTGGACCGTGCCGCCAAGGCGGGCTCGGTCGAGGTCAAGATCGACCCGGCTTCGATCGATTTCGGCAATGCCAAGCTGAACCAGCACGCCAAGGGCCCGGACATGTTCGACGTGGAAGCCTTCCCCGAGGCCGTCTACAAGGGCAAGTTCTCCAAGTTCAAGGGCGACGTGCCGACCGAGGTTGAAGGCGTGCTGACGCTGCGCGGCGTGTCCAAGCCGGTCAAGCTGGAAATCCGCGACTTCAAGTGCATCCAGCACCCGATGCTCAAGCGCGAAGCCTGCGGCGCCGACGCCGTGGGCCATTTCAACCGTGCCGACTTCGGCCTGGACTATGGCGTGAAAATGGGCTTCAAGCCCGAGGTCAAGCTCGCCATCCAGGTGGAAGGCGTGCGCGCGGACTGAGCGTGCCAGCCCGCTGCGCCGGGCTTCCAGGCAGTCAAGGCCGGCCATGCCGGCCTTTTTTATTGTCCGGTATCATTCGGGCGCCTGCCAGGGCACTTGGTTGTACGACCCCCGACGGGCACAGTACAATGGCCCGCGGCAATTCCTCCTTGATCGGGGCATTGCTACTCCTGCCAAGGCGGGGGCAGCCATGCCCGCAACCGGCTAAAGCGCATCACTATGAGCATTCGCTGCATGTCCCGATACCGGTAGCCGCCCCCGCGACCTCCTCGCCCCTCATGCTGTACCTGGCCGTTCCGCCTTGCCTGTACGGTCCGCAGCGTTTCTCGGTTTTCCCTGGCGCAATACCGTGTATTCCAAAACGCAAATCGATCCGGTAGTTGGTTTCCGCAACTCGCAGGGCGAGCAGGTGCGGGGCACGATCATCAATCTCCAGAGAAAGTCTCTGGTGATGGAAATCTACAATCCGTATTCGATCGTGCAGGTCAGCGAGGTGCTGAGCGAACTCAGCGTCCGCATGGGGGCCAAGAACGCCTACCTCGGCAAGGCCGTGGTGATGAGCCTGGTGAACACCGGCCTGACCGCCGTGGTTTCGCTGACGCTGATCGACGAGTGGCGCGAACTGACGGACCTGACCAACGAGCCCAAGTCAGTCGCGCGCGAAGCCGAGCTTTTTGTGCAGGACTGGGACACGCGCTTCAATATCCGGCGTGACTACCAGATCGTGGTCAACGAGATGCGCGCGTTCCTGTCCGAAGTGTCGCGCTGGGTCGAGCAGGTCGACATGACCGAATCGCTGCCAAAGATTGAAGGCAAGCTCCGCGAGGACGTCTTCTACGAGCTGGCCACGCCCATCATGGTCAAGACAAAGACCTACCTGGATTGGCTTGAGGGCGAGGCCCAGCGCGTGGATCCGGAGATCGCGCCGGTGCACCGCACTTACGCGCAGTCGGCGCTGCACCCGCTCTTGCTGCGGGCGCCGTTCGTATACCGCACCTTCACCAAGCCGCTCGGCTATGCCGGCGACTACGAGATGGTGAACCAGATCCTGAACGACCCACAGCAGGGTCCCACCACCTATTTCCAGATCGTCAACACCGCCTTCCTCAAGGCGGCGGTGGCGACCGCGCACCGCAACCGCATCGAACTGCTGATCGATTTCCTGACGCGCCAAGCCGATCGCGCGCGCGCCGCTGGCCGGCCGTTCCGCGTGCTCAACGTGGGCTGCGGCCCTGCCTTCGAGATCCAGCGCTTCGTGCGCGAATACCCCAACCCCGAACTGCTGTCGTTCCAGTTGGTCGACTTCAGCGAAGAGACGCTGGAGTTCACGCGTAGCTCGATCGAACGCTTGGCCACCAGCGCCGGGAGCAAGGTTGCCGTCGAGATGGTGCACCAGTCCGTGCATGAACTGCTCAAGCGGCGCATCTCGCCGGACGATACCAGTGCAAGGGAGTTCGACGCGGTCTATTGTGCGGGCCTGTTCGACTACCTGTCCGACAAGGTGTGTACGCGGCTGCTCTCGTATTTCGCCTCCCGCTCGCGGCACGGAGGACAGATTCTGGTAACCAACGTCCACGTCGACAATCCTGAGAAATTCGGCATGGAACACCTGCTGGAGTGGTACCTGATCTACCGCGACGACGCGGGCATGGCGCAGCTACTGCCTGAAAATTCGCACTCGCACCGCATTTACGGCGATGCCACCGGCGTCAACGTATTTGCGGAAGCCACCATTGACTGAAGCAGTCCTTGCGGGGCACGCCATGAGCACCAACCAACTCTACGCCGGCTACCAGTCCGAGCTGGCTGACTTTCGCCTGGCATTCAGCCGTGGCGGCGCCTATACCGCGATCGCGCTGGTTCTGCTCGGCGTCGGACTCGATTACGGCCAGTATCCGCAGCAGCAGCTTGCCTTCGGGGTGGCGCGCGTGCTGGTGTCGCTGTTGATCGCGGGCGTGGTGGTTGTGCTGTACAGCGCTGCGGGGCGCCGCTTCGCGCCATGGCTGACGCTGACGTGGCTGCTGCTGCCGCAGATCATGATTGCGTGGATGATCTGGCAGACTGAAGGGGCGCAGTCTCCATACTACGTCGGGCTTAACCTCGCGATCTTCGCGTCGGGCATCGCGTTGCCGTTCGGCTTGTGGCAGAACCTGGTGTTCGGCGTGCTCTCGTACCTGCTGTACGTACTGGCATGCCTGTTCCACCCCGGCGGCATCGAGCCGGTGGGCGCTTTTATCGCCAATTCACTGTTTCTGCTGTTCGCCGCGGCGGCCAGCGGGGTCTATACCTTCTTCAACGAGCGGGCGCGCTTCATGTTGTTCCGTCTGAAGGACGAGGTCGCCGAGAAGAATACTGAGCTCGAGGTGATCAACCGCCGGCTGGCCGACATCAAGGGCCAGATGCTGCAGCAGGAGAAGATGGCCGCCATCGGTACGCTGGCGGCCGGGCTGCTGCACGAGGTGAACAACCCGGTCAACTTCTGCCTGATGGCGATCGAGGTGGCGATGGAAGAGCCGCAGGCCAAGGAGAACCCTTCTCTGGAAGAGTGCCTGGTCGACGCCAAGCAGGGGATGCAGCGCATCCAGCATATCGTCTCCGACCTCAAGACCTTTGCCTACCGCAAGCCGGGCGCCGAGGTGGAAGGCACGCCGTTCCTGTTCGAGAAGGCGCTCGATTCGTCGATCCGCCTGACCGCGCATGAGCTGCGCGGCGTCAGCCTCGGCCGCGAACTGCCTGCCGACACCCTGGTGCTGGGCGACGAGGCGGCCATCATCGGCGTGCTGATCAACCTGTTTTCGAATGCCGCGCTGGCCATGCGCAAGGCGGGCACGGCCGCGCCGGCGATCCATACCACGGCCCGGTGGGACAACCACCGCCTGCACGTCATGGTGCGCGACAACGGCCCTGGCATCCCCCAGGAAAACCTGGCGCGCGTGTTCGAGCCGTTCTTCACCACGCGCGAGGTGGGGCAGGGGCTTGGCCTGGGCCTGTCGATCAGCTACGCCGTGGTGGAGCGCCACGGCGGGCAGCTGTATGCCGAGAGCGAACTGGGCCAGTGGACCGCGTTCAGCTTCGACCTGCCGCGTGCGGAGTAACCAGCCATGAGCGAAGCAAAGCAGGCACGGCTTGCCGTTCTCTATGTCGACGACGAAGAGATGGCGCGCAAGTATTTCGCCCGGGCCGCCGGCGGCGACTTTGAGGTGCTGGTGGCAGACGGCGCCGACGAGGCCCTGGCGGTGCTGCGCGCGGACCCTGCCCGCGTGGCGGTGCTGGTGACCGACTTCCGCATGCCCGGGCGCGACGGCGGCCAGCTGCTGCGCCAGGTGGCGCAGGAATACCCGCAGATCGTGCGCATCCTGGTCACGGCCTATGCCGACAAGGACGTGCTGCTGGAAACGGTCAACAGCGGCGAAGTCTTCCGCATCCTGGAAAAGCCGCTGAGCGTGGCCGACCTGCGCGAGGTGCTGGCACGCGCCGCCGAGCGCCACCGCGAGCGTACCCTGCGCCAGCATCGGCTGATGGCGATCGACGAGACCCTGGCCTTCCTGGCGCACGAACTGAACACGCCGCTGGCGGCCATCGCCAACTTTGCCCACGGCATCCGCGGCCGTGTCGCCGGTGAATACAGCGCTGGCCGCCAGGCCGAGATCGGCCAGGCGGCCAGCGCCATGTACGACAACGCCCAGTATTGCCTGGCGGTGCTGTCATCGTTCCTGCAGTCAGTGCGCAACAGTGCCGGCAGCATGCCGGCCCGGTCCGATGCCGGCACCGAGGTCAGCGCCGGCACGCTGGTCACTTCGCTGCTGGACAGCTACCCGTTCGGGGGCGACCAGCGCAGCTGGGTGCAGGTGGAGATGCACGGCGATTTCCCGGTGCAGACGCTGCCCAACTGCGTGGCGCTGGTGCTCTCGTCAGTGATGAGCAACGCGCTGCGGGCGCTGCGCGGTGTCGGCACGCCGGCGTTGCGCTTTGTGGTGGTGGCGCAGCCGCGCCCGGAAATCCGCATCTGCGACAACGGGCCGGGCATTCCGCCGGAAGTGATGGAGCGGCTGCTGGTCGATCCTGTCACCACCCACGCCAGTGCCGGCGGCAGCGGCCTGGGCATGATTTTTTGCAACCGCGTCATGCAGTCGTTTGGCGGCGGCATCCGGATCGAATCCACATCCGGTGCCGGCACCACGGTGACGCTGGACTTTCCAAGTTTCAAGAGTCGAAAGCATAGGAGTGACCGATGACCGAACCGAATGCCACGCAGGCACCACCCCCGGCGATTCTGTTCGTCGATGACGAAGCGACTGCAGTCAAGTATTTCCAGCGTGCCATCGGGGCGCTGGCACCGGTGGCCACCGGTGGCTCCGTTGAAGAGGGCAAGGCAATGCTCGACGCCCACGCAGGCAGCCTGGCGGTGCTGGTGTCCGACCAGCGCATGCCGGGCGAGTATGGCAACGAACTGCTGCGCTACGCGCGCGAGCGCTACCCGCATATCGTGCGCATCCTGACCACCGCGTATTCGGAGCTCGACCAGACCGTCGAGGCGGTCAACCAGGGGCAGATCCACCGCTATATCAAGAAGCCGTGGGACATCACGGCGCTGCGCATGGAGCTGAAGCAGGCGCTGGAACTGGCCGGCCTGCGCAAGGAACGCGACCAGCTGCTGCGCGAGAAGCTGTCCGTGCTGCAGACCCAGACCGTGGCCTCGCGCATCGGCATGGTGCATGCGCTGTGTGCCAGCCTGATCGGGCCGGGCCGTTTCCAGCCGGTGGAGACCTACCTCGCGGCGGTCGACCTGGCCGGCGCGGGCAGCGTCGAGCCGGACTGGCAGCGCATGGACTACGCCGACCTGGTGCGTGCCGAGGCCGAGCGCAGCGGCAGCTTCGGCCATGCCGTGGCCACGCGCCTGGCGGGCCTGCGCAGCGCCAATGCCGGCCGGGGCGCTGCCGATGCCGCCGCGGTGATTGTCGATGCGCTGGGCAGCGAGGTGGTGCGCCGCGACGGCGACGCCGTGGTGTGGACCGCGCCGGCCACGCTGGCGGAGTTCCTCGCGCAGCCGATCGGCGCACCCGTGTCGGCGCAGCACGCGGCCTGGCTGGCCAGCCTGCTGTGGCTGGAAGAGGCTGGCGGCGCGCTGCAGTTTGCGCGCGACGGCAACACCGTGGTGTGCCGTGCATGCCCGCGCAGCGAGGCCTTCGCGGCCGACCGGCTGGCGGCGTGGATCGAGCGGTTCTCGATGCCGGCCTGAATTTCCCAGACCTTGCAGCCATAAAAAAACGGCGCCCCGCGGGGCGCCGTTCTGTTTTACCGCAGGGCAGGGGTCAGGCCTGCGCGCCGTAGTTGGGGTCGTTGCGGTCGGTCGAGTCGGACTTCTTTTCACCCTTGACCAGGTCCTCGCGCTTGACGCCCAGCCACATCGCCAGCGCCGCGGCCACGAACACCGACGAGTAGATGCCGAACAAGATGCCGACCGTCAGTGCCAGGGCAAAGTAGTGCAGCGTGGGGCCGCCGAAGAAGAACATCGACAGCACCATCATCTGGGTCGAGCCGTGGGTGATGATGGTCCGCGAGATGGTGCTGGTGATCGCGTTGTCGATGATCTCGTGCGTGGTCATCTTGCGGTACTTGCGGAAGTTCTCGCGGATCCGGTCGAAGATCACCACCGATTCATTGACCGAGTAGCCCAGCACCGCCAGAATCGCCGCCAGCACCGACAGCGAGAATTCCCACTGGAAGTAGGCGAAGAAGCCCAGGATGATGACCACGTCGTGCAGGTTGGCGATGATGCCCGCCACCGCGAACTTCCATTCGAAGCGGAACGACAGGTAGATCACGATTCCGGCCACCACGCACAACAGCGCCAGCAGGCCGTCGGTGGCCAGCTCCTTGCCCACCTGCGGGCCGACGAACTCCACCCGTTGCAGCTTCACGTCAGGCGAGGCCGCCTGCAGCGAGGCCAACACCTGCTCGCTCTGCTGGGCGGAGGTGACGGGCTTGCCGTCCGGGCCCTTCTGCAGCGGCAGGCGGATCATCACGTCGCGCGAGGTGCCGAAGTTCTGCACCTGCACGTCGGTATAACCCAGCTTGCCCACCTGGCCGCGGATCTTTTCCAGGTCGGCCGCCTGCTGGTAGCTGACCTCCATCACCGTGCCGCCGGTGAATTCGATCGACAGGTGCAGGCCCTTGTGCCAGAGGAAGAACACGGCCGCGGCAAACGTCAGGAAGGAGATCACGTTGAAGACCAACGCGTGCTTCATGAACGGAATGTCGCGCCGGATGCGGAAGAATTCCATGTTGAATCCTGTTCTGTACTGCTAGTTGTTGCTGCTCGCCTTACTTGGCGACCGGCGTGTCGGTGGTGTTGCCCGGCTTCCAGATCTGGCCGATGGCCACGCTCTGCAGCTTCTTCTTGCGGCCGTACCAGAGGTTGACCAGGCCGCGGTTGAAGAACACCGCCGAGAACATCGAGGTCAGGATGCCCAGGCAGTGCACCACGGCAAAGCCGCGCACCGGGCCCGAACCAAAGGCCAGCAGTGCCAGGCCGGCGATCAGCGTGGTCACGTTGGAGTCCAGGATGGTGGCCCAGGCGCGGTCGAAGCCGACCGCGATCGCCATCTGCGGCGACGCGCCCGCGCGCAGTTCTTCGCGGATGCGCTCGTTGATCAGCACGTTGGCGTCGATGGCCATGCCCAGCACCAGCGCGATGGCGGCAATGCCCGGCAGCGTCAGCGTGGCCTGCAGCATCGACAGCACCGCGATCAGCAGCAGCAGGTTCACGCCCAGCGCCACCACCGAGAACACGCCGAACAGCATGTAGTACAGGACCATGAACACGGCGATGGCGGCAAAGCCGTAGGCGACCGAGTCAAAACCCTTCTGGATGTTGTCCGCGCCCAGCGACGGGCCGATGGTGCGCTCTTCGATGATCTCCATCGGCGCGGCCAGCGAGCCGGCGCGCAGCAGCAGCGCCAGGTCGTTGGCGGCTTCGGTGGAGTAGGAGCCGGTGATCTGGAAGCTGGAGCCCAGTTCGGACTGGATCGTCGCCACCGTCAGCACTTCGCCCTTGCCCTTTTCGAACAGCACGATCGCCATCGGCTTCTTCAGGTTCTCGCGCGAGACGTCACGCAGCACGCGGCCGCCCTGGGCGTCGAGCTTGATGTTGACCGAAGGATGCTGGTTCTGGTCGAAGCCGGCCGAGGCGCTTTCAATGCGGTCGCCGGTGAAGATGACCTGCTTCTTGAGCACCACCGGGGCGCCGTTGCCTTGCGTGAAGAGCTCGCTGCCGAACGGGATCGGGTCGCCCGGGCGCGGGCTGCGCGGCGCGTCGTTGTCGACCAGGCGGGCTTCGAGCGTGGCGGTGCGGCCGATGATGTCCTTGGCCTTGGCCGTGTCCTGCACGCCCGGCAGCTGCACCACGATGCGGTCGGCGCCTTGCTGCTGGATCACCGGCTCGGCCACGCCAAGCTCATTCACGCGGTTATGCAGCGTGGTGATGTTCTGCTTGACCGCTGCGTCCTGCACCGCCTTGCGCGCGGCTTCGGTGAAGGTGCCGACGATATTGTTGCCGTCCATGGCGAAGGCCACTTCGCGCAGGTTGTCGGCCAGGATGGGACGCGCGCGGTTGGCGTCGTCTGCGTTGTTGAAGCGCACCGTCAGACGCTCGCCGTCGCGGTCGATGCCGCCGTGGCGGATGCTCTTGTCGCGCAGCAGGGTGCGCGCGTCGCCGCCCAGGCTGTCGAGCTTCTTGTCGACAGCGCCCTTCATGTCGACCTGCAGCAGGAAGTGCACGCCGCCGCGCAGGTCCAGGCCCAGGTACATCGGCAGCGCATGCATGGCGGTCAGCCAGCGCGGCGAGCCCGACAGCAGGTTCAGCGCCACCACGTAGGTGGGGTTGGCCGCGTCCGGGTTCAGGGTGCGCGACAGCACGTCCTTGGCCTTGAGCTGCTCGTCGGTGGTGCTAAAGCGCGCCTTGACCGAGCCGGACTGGCCGGAAATATCAAAGAAGACGCCGTCAGGCCGCAGCTGGTTCTGCGCCAGGATCTCTTCGACCTGCTTCTGCATCGCCAGGTCGACCTTGACCGTGGCCTTGCCCGAGGACACCTGCACGGCAGGCGCCTCGCCGAAGAAGTTCGGCAAGGTATAGATGATGCCGATGGCCAGGGCCACCAGGATCACGAGGTATTTCCAAAGCGGATAACGATTCATCTCGGGCCAGTCATTCTGCGGTTGGCGGGGCCGGCGCTGGCGTGGCGCACCACGTCGGCGGGGCCGAACCGGTTTGGCAAACAGCCGCCTGGCAGCCACGGATCGAAGCCACGGGGGCTTCGTCGGGCTGGATCAGGCGGCTGCCGGGGCATGCGCGAACGGGCATGCCGGAAAAGACAAAGGCGGGAGTCGCGCGCGCGATCCGGAGATCAGAGCGCCTTGAGCGAGCCCTTGGGCAGCACGGTGGTCACAGCACTCTTCTGCACGGTGATTTCAGTGCCTTCGGCGATTTCCAGGCTGACGTACTGGTCGGTGACCTTGGTCACCTTGCCCAGGATGCCACCGGCGGTCACGACTTCGTCGTTCTTGGCCAGTGCTTCGAGCATTGCCTTGGCTTCCTTCTGGCGCTTCATTTGCGGGCGGATCATGATGAACCACAGCACGCCAAACATCAGGATGATGGGCAGGAAGCTCATCAGGCCGCCAGCCGCGCCGCCGGCTCCGGCGGTCTGGGCAAATGCGTTAGAAATCAGCACGTTGTTTCTCCGTCACAAAAGTCAGTCAAATAATCGATCATTCTACCATTCGCATTCCGCCCGCCCTTGGCATTCTAGGGCGGAATACGGGTTTGTTCGGGTGCGCCCGGGGCAACTTGCGGCAGGGGTCGGCATGGCCGGGCGCTCCGGCGCGCGGGTGGCTTCCGGATGACCCGGCTATTCGACCGCCGGCAGCGCAAAAGTTCGCGCCACCCGGCGTTGTCACTGCGTGCCGCGGGCGCGGTCGGCCGCAAACTGGCGGCGGAAGTCGGCAAAGCGGTGGTGCTCGATGGCTTCGCGCATCTCGCGCATCAGCTGCAGGTAGTAGTGCAGGTTGTGGATGGTATTGAGGCGCGCGCCCAGGATCTCGCCCACGCGGTGCAGGTGGTGCAGGTAGGCGCGCGAGAAGTTGCGGCAGGTGTAGCAGGCGCAGCTTTCATCGAGCGGGCGCGGGTCGTTGCGGTGCGCCGCGTTCTTGATCTTGACGTCGCCGAAGCGGGTGAAGAGCCAGCCGTTGCGCGCGTTGCGGGTGGGCATCACGCAGTCGAACATATCCACCCCGGCGGCGACGCCGGCGACCAGGTCCTCGGGCGTGCCCACGCCCATCAGGTAGTGCGGCTTGTTGGCCGGCAGGCGCGGCGCCACGTGCTCGAGCACGCGCATCATGTCTTCCTTGGGCTCGCCCACCGACAGCCCGCCGATGGCAAGGCCGTGGAAGTCCAGCTCGGACAGGCCGGCCAGCGATTCGTCGCGCAGGTCCTCGTACATGCCGCCCTGGACGATGCCGAACAGCGCGTTGGGGTTGGCCAGGCGCTCGAACTCGTCGCGCGAGCGCTTGGCCCAGCGCAGGCTCATGCGCATCGACTTGGCGGCTTCCTCATGCGTGGCGGGGCGGCCGTCGATCTCGTACGGCGTGCATTCGTCGAACTGCATGACGATGTCGGAGTTCAGCGTGCGCTGGATCTGCATCGAGATCTCGGGCGACAGGAAGAGCTTGTCGCCATTGACCGGGGATGCGAAGGTGACGCCATCTTCGGTGATCTTGCGTAGATCGCCGAGCGAAAACACCTGGAAGCCGCCGGAATCGGTCAGGATCGGCTTGTCCCAGCCGATAAAGCGGTGCAGGCCGTCGTGGGCGTTGACCACGTCCAGCCCGGGGCGCAGCCACAGGTGGAAGGTGTTGCCCAGAATGATCTGCGCGTCGATTTCATTGAGCTCCAGCGGCGACATCGCCTTGACCGAGCCATAGGTGCCCACCGGCATGAAGATCGGCGTTTCGACCACGCCGTGGTTCAGCGTGACGCGGCCGCGGCGGGCGTTGCCGTCGGTGGTGATGAGTTCGAAGTTGAGCATGGCTTGTGATTCTGGATTCAGGCGCCGGGCTGGCGGGTCAGCAGCATGGCGTCGCCGTAGCTGAAGAAGCGGTAGCGCTGCTCGACCGCATGGCGGTAGGCGGCGCGGATGGCTTCCACGCCGGCCAGCGCCGACACCAGCATCAGCAGCGTCGACTTGGGCAGGTGGAAGTTGGTGATCAGGGCATCGACCAGGCGGAAGCGGTAGCCGGGCGTGATGAAGATATCGGTGTCGCCACTGCCGGCGGCAAGCGTGCCGTCGGCCTGCGCGGCCGATTCCAGCGCGCGCAGCGAGGTGGTGCCGACCGCGATCACGCGGCCGCCGCGCGCGCGGGTGTCGCGCACGGCCTGGGCCAGGTCTTCGGAAACGGCGTACCACTCCGAGTGCATCTTGTGCTCGGCCAGGTTCTCGGTGCGCACCGGCTGGAAGGTGCCGGCGCCCACGTGCAGCGTCAGGAAGGCGCGCCGCACGCCGGCGGCATCGAGCCGGGCGAACAGCGCATCGTCGAAATGCAGGCCCGCGGTGGGCGCGGCCACCGCGCCGGGGCTGCGCGCGTAGACGGTCTGGTAGCGGGTTTCGTCGTAGGCGTCCGGGTCGTGCGTGATATACGGCGGCAGCGGCAGGCGGCCGTAGCGCTCGATCAGGTCCAGCGCCGGCTCGGGGAAGCGCAGCGTGAAGAACTGGTCCACGCGCGGGCCCACGGTGACGGCGAAGGCGTCGTCGGCCAGATGCAGCGTGCTGCCCTCGGCCGGGGTCTTGGAGGCGCGCACCTGGGCCAGCACGGTGTGGGTATCGACCACGCGCTCGACCAGCACCTCGATCTTGCCGCCGCTGGGCTTGTGGCCAAAGAAGCGCGCCTTGATCACGCGGGTGTCGTTGAAGACCAGCAGGTCGTCGGGACGCAGGTAGTCGACGATGTCGCTGAAGGCACGGTCGACCATGCGCACCGCGTCGGCGGTGTCGGCGGGGGCCAGCTGTTCGACCACCAGCAGCCGGCTCGCGCTGCGGTCGGGCAGCGCGCTCTGGGCAATCAGTTCTGGTGGCAGCGGGAAATCGAAATCGGAAAGCGTCAACATCGTGGGAGCGGCGGGCTGCGCGATCCCATGCAGGCCGGAGCGGGGCACAAAACGGCACTCCGCTGCCCGTGGTGGCAGCCGGCATGGGTACAATCGGCGAATCCGATATTGTAAGGCCACGGGCGCGCTTGCCGCCGGGGCGGGTGTGATACCGGCTATTCGCCGGCGCCGCGCCAGCCAACCCCGCAGCACGAGAGCGACCGCTGCCAAATTTTTCGCCGATGCCCGGAACCGCCGCTGAACCGATCCACGACCCCGCCGACGCCGCCAAGGACACGGCGGCGCCCGCGCGCGGCAAGGCCGGCGACGCCAGGGGCAAGGCCGCCGCCTCCGGCACGTCGACCGCGGCCGCGCGGCTGGCCAAGCTCGGCCTGCGCCGTCCCGTCGACCTGGTGCTGCACCTGCCGATGCGCTATGAGGACGAGACCACGCTGGCGCCGATCGCCGAGGCGATCCGCCGCGCCGGGCTCGGGCTGCCGGCGCAGGTGGAAGGCGAGGTCATCTCCAACGAAGTCACGTTCCGGCCGCGCCGCCAGCTGGTGGTCAAGATTGCCGACGACAGCGGCGAGCTGACGCTGCGCTTCCTGAACTTCTACGGCAACCAGACCAAGCAGATGGCCGAAGGCGTGCGCCTGCGCGTGCGCGGCGAGGTGCGCGGCGGCTTCTTCGGCGCCGAGATGGTCCACCCGACGGTGCGCCCGGTGGTGCCCGGCGAAGCGCTGCCCGACCGCCTGACGCCGGTGTATCCGTCCACCGCCGGCATCCCGCAGGCCTATCTGCGCAAGGCCATCGGCGGCACGCTGTCGCGCACGCCCATGCCCGAGACGCTACCGCAGGCGGTGCTGGAGGGGCCGCTGGCACGCCTGCACCTGCGCCCGCTGGCCGACTGCCTGCGGCTGCTGCACGCGCCGCCGCCGCAGGAGAGCGAGGCCGCGCTGGCCGACCGCTCGCATCCGGCCTGGCAGCGCATCAAGTTCGACGAACTGCTGGCGCAGCAGATCTCGCTGCGGCGCGCGCACGCGGCGCGGCGCGAAAAAAATGCGCCGACCATGCCGCGCCGCGAGGGCGGCTTGCTCACGCGCTTCCTGGCCGCATTGCCGTTCCGGCTGACCGGTGCGCAGCAGCGCGTGGTCGATGAGATCGCCGCCGACATGACGCGCCCGCACCCGATGCACCGTCTTTTGCAGGGCGACGTGGGCAGCGGCAAGACCATCGTTGCGGCGCTGGCGGCCTGCCAGGCGATCGATGCCGGCTACCAGGCCGCGCTGATGGCGCCCACCGAAATCCTGGCCGAGCAGCACTACCGCAAGCTGTCCGCATGGCTGGAGCCGCTGGGCGTGCCGGTGGCGTGGCTGGCCGGCAGCCAGAAGGCACGCGAAAAGCGCGAGGCCGTGGCGCGCGTGGAATCGGGCCAGGCGCAACTGGTGATCGGCACCCACGCGCTGATCCAGGACACGGTGCGCTTTGCCAAGCTGGGGCTGTCAGTGGTCGACGAGCAGCACCGCTTCGGCGTGGCGCAGCGGCTGGCGCTGCGCGGCAAGGCCGGTGCCGCCGATGCTACGGTGCCCGCGGTCGACGCCGTGCCGCACCAGCTGATGATGTCGGCCACGCCGATCCCGCGCACGCTCGCCATGACTTACTACGCCGACCTCGATGTGTCGGTGATCGATGAATTGCCGCCGGGCCGCACCCCCATCGTCACGCGCCTGGTCAACGACGAGCGGCGCGACGAAGTGATCGGACGCATCCATCACGCCGCCGCCGAAGGCCGCCAGGTCTACTGGGTCTGCCCGCTGATCGAGGAAAGCGAGGCGCTGCAGCTGCAGACCGCGGTGGAGACGTATGAAACGCTGGTCGCCGCGCTGCCGGACCTGCGCGTGGGCCTGGTGCACGGACGCCTGCCGCCGGCCGAGAAGGCTGCCGTGATGGACGATTTCAGCGCCAACCGCATGCAGGTGCTGGTGGCCACCACCGTGATCGAAGTGGGCGTGGACGTGCCCAATGCCTCGCTGATGGTGATCGAGCACGCCGAGCGCTTCGGCCTGGCGCAGCTGCACCAACTGCGCGGGCGAGTGGGGCGGGGCAGCGCCGAATCGGTCTGCCTGCTGATGTACCAGGCGCCGCTGTCGCCCACCGCGCGCGAGCGCCTGGCGACCATGCGCGAGACCACCGACGGCTTCGAGATCGCCCGGCGCGACCTGGAGATCCGCGGCCCCGGCGAATTCCTGGGTGCGCGCCAGTCCGGCGAAGCGATGTTGCGCTTTGCCGACCTGCAGACCGACGCGTGGCTGGTCGAATACGCGCAGGAGGCGGCGGAACTGATGCTGGCGCGCTACCCGGAAGCGGTGGAAGCGCACCTGTCGCGCTGGCTGGGCGGGCGCGAGCACTACCTCAAGGCTTGAATGCGGGCTGGTTTTTGGATGGGATGTGCGTCATCCAGCGCACCCGCCAGTTCGCTGCGGGCAATTCGGACTGGCGCTCTGACAGAAGTGGCAATCGAAGGTAAAATCTATCGCCTACCGCAAATTGATAAGTCATGACGCTCACCGAACTCAAGTACATCGTCGCCGTGGCGCGCGAGCGCCATTTCGGCCGGGCCGCCGAAGCCTGCTTTGTGTCGCAGCCGACGCTGTCGGTCGCGATCAAGAAGCTGGAAGACGAACTCAACGTGCAGATTTTCGAGCGCGGCACCTCCGAGGTGTCGGTGACGTCGGTCGGCGAGCAGATCGTGGCGCAGGCCCAGCGCGTGCTTGAACAGACCATGGCCATCCGCGAGATCGCCAAGCAGGGCAAGGACCCGCTGGCGGGCCCGCTGCGCGTGGGCGTGATCTACACCATCGGGCCGTACCTGCTGCCGTCGCTGGTCAAGCAGATGATCGAGACCGTGCCGCAGATGCCGCTGATGCTGCAGGAGAACTACACCCACAAGCTGATCGAGCTGCTCAAGCAGGGTGAGATCGACTGCGCGGTGATGGCCGAGCCGTTCGCGGATTCGGGGCTGACTGTGCGCCCGCTCTATGACGAACCCTTTGTCGTCGCCGTGCCGCGCGGCCACCAGCTGGCGCAGGCGCACTCCATCGACCCCGATGAACTGAAGCAGCAGACCATGCTGCTGCTGGGCAGCGGCCACTGCTTCCGCGACCATGTGCTGGGCGTGTGCCCGGAGCTGTCGCGCTTCTCGCAGGCGGCCGACGGCATCCAGAAGACCTTCGAGGGCTCGTCGCTGGAAACCATCCGCCATATGGTGGCCAGCGGGGTTGGCATCACCGTGCTGCCGCGCACCTCGGTGCCCGACATGAAGGCCAAGGGCGACATGCTGTCCTATGTGCCGTTTGCCGATCCGGTGCCCGACCGGCGCGTGGTGCTGGCCTGGCGCAAAAGCTTCACCCGCCTGCCGGCCATGGAAGCGCTGGCCAATGCCGTGGCCGCGTGCGAACTGGCCGGCGTGCGCAAGCTGGGCGCCAAGGAGTTGGCCGAAGCGGCCTGATTGTCTTACCCCTGCAGTACCGGCAATTCCCACGGCCGCACCGGAGATTCCGCTGCGGCCGTTGTCATTTCTGGCCCCACCACGGGGCTACCTGTCTTCGGGCGGTCATTTTCCACTGCGATAAGTTGCAGAAATCCCCGATAGATTTGACCTAATGCATAGGTATAAATAATTGAATTCTCAATTCGATAGATCGTTGGTAGGCTGACTCCCGTCGGTGCAGATGGCATCGACCTGAGGCAGGATCCGATGATGAGCACCAGCGCCCAGTTCTCTCCAACAACAAGCAACAAGCGCCCGTTTCCCCTCCGCATGGGGCGCCGCCTGCTCGATTGCCTTGCCTGCTATGCCGCCGCGCTCTGACGCGGCGATCCCTTTCAGCCTACCCACCAAGAGGAAAAGATGAGCAAGAAGGACACCCTTACCACTGCCGCCGGCGCACCCGTCGCCGATAACCAGAACTCGCAGACGGCAGGCCCGCGCGGCCCGATGCTGCTGCAGGACGTCTGGTTCCTCGAAAAGCTGGCCCACTTCGACCGCGAGGTCATCCCCGAGCGGCGCGTGCATGCCAAGGGCTCCGGCGCCTATGGCACGCTCAGGATCACCCACGACATCACCAGGTACACCAAGGCTTCGGTCTTTGCCCAGGTCGGCAAGGAAACGCCGCTGTTCATCCGCTTCTCGACCGTGGCCGGCGAGCGCGGCGCGGCCGATGCCGAGCGCGACGTGCGCGGCTTCTCGATCAAGTTCTACACCGACGAAGGCAACTGGGACGTGGTCGGCAACAACACCCCGGTGTTCTTCGTGCGCGACCCGCTCAAGTTCCCGGACTTTATCCACACGCAGAAGCGCAACCCGCGCACCAACCTGCGCGACCCGATCGCGGTGTGGGACTTCTGGTCGCGCCATCCGGAATCGCTGCACCAGGTCACCATCCTGATGAGCGACCGCGGCCTGCCGCAGAACTACCGCCACATCCACGGCTTTGGCTCGCATACGTACTCGTTCATCAATGCCAACAACGAGCGCTTCTGGGTCAAGTTCCACTTCAAGTCGCAGCAGGGCATTGCCAACTGGACCAATGAGGAAGCGGCCAAGGTCGTGGCAACGGACCGCGAGAGCGCGCAGCGCGACCTGTTTGAGAACATCGAGCAAGGCAATTTCCCGCGCTGGAACCTGCGCGTGCAGATCATGCCGGAGGCCGATGCGGCCAGGTACCATATCAACCCGTTCGACCTGACCAAGGTCTGGCCGCACAAGGACTACCCGCTGATCGACGTGGGCGTGCTGGAGCTCAACCGCAACCCGGACAACTACTTTGCCGAGGTCGAGCAGGTGGCGATGAATCCGGCCAATATCGTGCCGGGCATCGGCTTCTCGCCCGACAAGATGCTGCAGGGGCGGCTGTTCTCGTACGGCGACACGCAGCGCTACCGCCTGGGGATCAACCACAACCAGATCCCCGTGAATGCGCCGAAATGCCCGTTCCACAACAGCTTCCACCGTGACGGCGCGATGCGCGTGGACGGCAACCAGGGCGGCAAGCTCAACTACGAGCCCAACCGCGAAAACGCCTACGCCGCCAGCGAACGCGCGATCGAGCCGCCGCTGGCACTGGATGGCGCCGCCGACCACTGGGACCACCGCGTCGACCCGGACTACTACAGCCAGCCTGGCGCGCTGTTCCGCCTGTTCGACGAGGGCCAGCGCCAGCGCCTGTTCGCCAATATCGCGGCGGCCATGCAGGGCGTGCCTGAGGCGATCGTGCGCGTGCAGCTGGAGCACTTCACCAAGGCCGACCCGGCCTACGGCGAGGGCGTGAAGCGCGCGCTCAACCTGAAGTAAGCGGCAGCCTGGCGCGGCGCCCCTGGCGGGCTGCCGCGCCGCGGAGAACGATGATGGCGATGATCCGGTTGTTTATCGACGAGTGGCGGCAGCTGTGGCACGACGGGCACGACCAGCCCGGGCGCGCCGATGCCGCGCGGCTGCGCCACAAGCTGTGGCGCAAGGAAATCGGCGCCGCCGTGATCGTGCTCGGCGCGGCCGTGATGTTCAGCGAGGTGGCCCGGGGTTTGGCCGGGATTGCCGGCTAATGCAATAATGTCGGTACTGCGCCGCCCGGCCCCGAAACATGGCAAGCCCGGCGGCGCCCCTCGTGGCTTTACCAGAACGGAGCGTATTTACCATGGCAAAGAAGAATGAGATGAGCGTGAATATCGGTATTTCCGACAAAGACCGCAAGAAGATCGCGGAAGGCCTGTCCAAGCTGCTGGCGGACACCTACACCCTCTACCTCAAGACCCATAACTTCCACTGGAACGTGACGGGTCCCATGTTCAATACGCTGCATCTGATGTTCGAGACCCAGTACACCGAGCTGGCGCTCGCCGTGGACTCGATTGCCGAGCGTATCCGCGCGCTGGGCTACCCGGCACCGGGCACCTACAAGGAATACGCCCGCCTGTCATCGATCGCGGAAGAAGAGGGCGTGCCCGAGGCCACCGAAATGATCCGCAAGCTGGTCGAAGGCCAGGAAGCCGTGGTGCGCACCGCGCGCTCGCTCTTCCCGGTGATCGACGCCGCCGGGGACGAGCCGTCGGCCGACCTGCTGACCCAGCGCATGCAGACGCATGAAAAGACCGCGTGGATGCTGCGCGCGATGCTGGCCTGAGGCCTGCCGGCCACCTCCGGCTGCCCTTCCGCGGCGGCCGGCACTGCGCGTCGCAACCGTCCGGGCTGCGGCGCGTTTTCATTGAATCCTCCTTCCCGGATCCGCGCTGTGCAGACCCTCTCGCCGTTGCCGCCCACGCCCATGCTTGAACGCCTTTCCCTCTACGCGCGCCTGGTGCGCATCGACAAGCCGATCGGCACGCTGCTGCTGCTGTGGCCGACGCTGTGGGCCATGTGGATGGCCGCGGGCGGGCCGCCGGCATGGGGGCTGTTCTGGATCTTCGTGGCGGGCACCTTCCTGATGCGCTCGGCTGGCTGCGCCATCAACGACTGGGCCGACCGCGACTTCGACAAGCACGTCAAGCGCACCAGGGAGCGGCCGCTGACCGCGGGCAAGATCGCCGCGTGGGAAGCGCTGGCCGTGGCCGCCGTGCTGGCGCTGGTGGCCTTTGCGCTGGTGCTGCCGCTCAATGCGCTGACCAAATGGCTGGCGGTGGTAGCGGCCGTGGTGGCGGGCACTTACCCGTTCTTCAAGCGCTTCTTTGCGATTCCGCAGGCTTATCTTGGCATCGCGTTTGGCTTTGGTATCCCGATGGCGTTTGCCGCGATCCAGGACCAGGTGCCGCCGGTGGCGTGGATGATGCTGCTGGCCAATGTGTTCTGGGCGGTGGCGTATGACACGGCGTATGCGATGGTCGATCGTGACGACGATCTCCTGATCGGCATGAAGACTTCAGCCATTACCTTTGGCCGCTTCGACGTGGCGGCGATCATGCTCTGCTACGCTGCCTTCCTGGCGCTGATGGCGTGGACGGGGGTGCTGCTGGGGCTGGGGTGGCCTTACTGGGTGGGGCTGGCGGCGGCTGCGGGTTGCGCCGGGTATCACTACACGCTGATTCGCGATCGGGACCGGATGCGGTGTTTCGCGGCGTTCCGGCATAACAACTGGCTGGGGGCCTGTGTGTTTGCGGGGACGGCGGTGGCTTATGCGATTCGGTGATTACTGACCAGTCCCTAAATAAAGCGACAAAAGTTGAACGCAAGGGATCGACGGTAGTCTCATGAGGCATGAAACG
>NZ_JBWKQZ010000055.1:0-28438 GCF_059419025.1 Cupriavidus sp. GW821-FHT07C08 | reverse complement strand
GAATTCGGCACGCGCATTGCCGAGGGCGTGCCCGAGGAAGTGCAGAAGAACCCCGCGGTGCTGGAAGCCTACCTCGGTGGCGTGGAATAAGGACCGGACATGAGCCTGATTCTCGAAGTGAAGGACCTCCACGTCCGCTACGGCAAGGTGGAAGCGGTGCACGGCGCCAACCTGAAAGTGGAGGCCGGCAAGATCGTCACGGTGATCGGACCCAACGGCGCAGGCAAGTCGACCATGCTCAATGCGATCATGGGTGCGCTGCCGGTGACGGGGTCGTCGAGCGGCTCGGTCAGCTATCTCGGCCACGACATGGCCGGCATTCCGGTGGAGGGGCGCGTTGCGCGCGGCATGTGCCTGGTCCCGGAGAAGCGCGAGCTGTTTGCGTCGATGACGGTGGAGGACAACCTGCAGCTGGGCGCCTTCCGCCGCAAGCGCGCCGGCGAGAAGAACTACCTGGACCAGATGGACGTCGTCTACGACCTGTTCCCGCGTCTGCGCGAGCGAGCCCGCCAGGACGCCGGCACGCTCTCCGGGGGTGAGCGCCAGATGCTGGCGGTGGGCCGCGCGCTGATGGCCAAGCCGCAGCTGCTGATGCTGGACGAGCCCAGCCTTGGCCTGGCACCGCTGATCGTGAAGGAGATCTTCCACATCATCAGCAACCTGCGCCAGACCGGCGTGGCCACGCTGCTGATCGAGCAGAACGCGCGCGCCGCGCTGCAGGTGGCGGACTACGGCTATGTGATCGAGACCGGCGATATGGCGATGGAAGGGCCGGCCGACGAGCTGGCGGCGAACCCGAAGGTGATCGAAACCTATCTTGGGTTGGCAAAAAAGGCGGCTTGATCCGCCCGGTTTTCGCCAGAGGAATGAGGGCCTGCGCAAGCAGGCCCTTTTCTATTGGTGGTGTGAATAACTTTGGGGATAACCCAATTCAGAGGCGCTTCGCACTGATGTCGCTACCGGTGCGCTGATGTAGGTATGCCAATATCTACTGGAATGATTTTTGGTGATCAAATTTACCGGATAACATCTACTCAAGTAATAATTTTAGGAATTATATTTGCGGGATGAATGTATGTCTTAAGAATTTTTATTTGGCAAGTCATCCGGTAAATGAAGTGTTGATGCCGCTGCCTGTATCCTTCGCTGCGGTCTCCAGCAACCAATCCCGGAAGCAGTTCAGCGCCGGATGATCGCGCCGTTCCTTCGGCACACACAGGAAATAGCCCCGTTGCAGCGTAATTGGCAGGTCAAATGGCGCGGTTACGCGTCCGGCAGCAATTTCGTCGCGCACCAGGCAGCGCTGCAGCACGGCGACGCCCATGTCGGCGCGCACCGCCTGGATCAGGATCGAGACCTGGTCGAACGCTGTGGATAACCTTGGCGCAGCGTTGGGTACGCCAGCGGCCTGCAGCCAGTTTTGCCAGTTCGCCGGCGCGGTGGTGTGGTAGAGCAGGGGCTCGTCCAGCAGCTCCGCGGGAGACTGCCAGCGGCCGGCCTCTCGCCGTGCCCGGGCGCGGTCCGGATGGCAGACCGGCACCATTTCACGTCCCACCACATAGTCGGCCTGCAGGCCGGGCCACTTGCCGGCTTCACCCGCCAGGATAGCGGCGTCGGGGGAGGGGCCGGAGAGATCCTCGTCACGCTGGTACGGGACGAAGTCCAGCCGGATTTCCGGATGGCGGCGATGGAAGTCCGGCAGGCGCGGCACCAGCCAGACACTGGCCAGCGTGGGCACGACGGACAGCGTCAGCTGGTGCCGGCGGTCGCCGGCGCGCAGGGCGGCGCTGGCGTGCTCGATCGTGGCCAGCGGCTCGGCCACGGCGTCAAGCAATTGCCGGCCGGCATCGGTCAGCAGCAGCCGGTGGGCATTGCGCTGCAGCAGCGGCTGCCCGAAATGCGCTTCCAGCCGCGCGATGGCGCGGCTGATGGCACCCTGCGTCACGCACAATTCGTCCGCTGCACGCGTAAAGCTGCCCAGCCGTGCCGCGGTGGCAAAGGCGTGCAACTCGGACATCGATGGGGAATGCAGCCGCATGGCGGGGGAGGGGAGGAAGGGCGGGGCGGCTGCCGGAGCGTCCGCTGCAAGATGATCTTTGGTAATGCAAACGTGCAATATAGTCGTTTGTGCCCGCCCGGTAAACGGCTGACACTCGGCCGGTTCATGCACAAAACCAACAGGAGAAACCCCATGGTCCGAGCCAGGATGTCCCGCCGCCAGCTACTGCTGTCCGGTACCGCCGCCGCTGCCACGCTGGCCTTCGCCGGCAGCGCTTTCGCGCAAGCCAACTACCCGACGCGCCCGATCCGCCTGATCGTGCCGTTCGCGGCGGGCGGCTCCACTGACCTGTCGGCGCGCCTGGTGGCAGAGTTTGCCGGCCGCGAGCTGGGCCAGTCGATCGTGGTCGAGAACAAGGGCGGCGCCGGCGGCTCGCTGGGCATGGAGCAGGTGGCCAACGCCGCGCCCGATGGCTACACCATCGGCATGGCCACGGTCAGCACGCACGGGTCCAACCCCGCCGTATACCCCAAGCTCAAGTACGATCCGATCAAGGACTTTGCTCCGGTCACCAATGTGGTGGCGATTCCCAGCGTGTTCGCGGTGCACCCCAGCGTGCCGGCCAAGACCATGCAGGAGTTCATCGCGCTGGCCAGGGCCAACCCGGGCAAGTACAGCTTTGCTTCGCCGGGGGCCGGGTCGCTGGGCCACGTCAACATCGAGAACTTCATGATGCTGGCCAAGATCGACCTGCTGCACGTGCCGTACAAGGGCGCAGGGCTGGCGCTGAACGACGCCGTGGCTGGGCAGGTCAATGCCATCACCGACAACCTGTCGTCGACGCTGCCCCACGTGAAAGCGGGCAGGCTGCGCGCGCTGGCGGTGCTGGGCGGGGGGCGCTCGGCGCAGTTGCCCAACGTGCCGACCTATGCCGAACTGGGCTTCAAGGACATGGGCGATGGCGGCTGGTTCGGCATTGTCGCGCCTGCGAATACGCCGCCCGCCATCATCGCCAGGCTGAACCAGGCGATCCACAAGGCCATGCTGAACCCCGAGTTCAAGCGCAAGGTGGAAGAATCCGGCGGCACGCTGGTGCCGACTACGCCGGAACAGTTCAAGGCGCAGATCCAGCAGGCGATGGCGCGCTACGCCCGCGTCGCCAAGGCTGCCGATATCAAGCTGGACTGAAGCATGGCGGAAGCAATCAACCAGACCGCGGCGTTGCCGCCGGTGATCGTGCGCTTGCCGGAAGGGGAGGCGCTGCCGCTGGTATGCGACTCGCCGCACAGCGGCACCGTGTACCCGGCTGACTTTGGTGCGGCGATCCCGGCCGCGCGCCTGCGTGGCGGCGAGGATACCCACGTCGATGCCTTGTGGGAGGCCGTGCCCGCAGCAGGCGGTACGCTGCTGGCGGCCACCTTCCCGCGGGTCTATATCGACCCGAACCGGATGCCCGACGACATCGACCCGGCCCAAATCGACGGCACCTGGCCGACGGCGCTGGCCCCGGGGCCGAAGACGCAGCTGGGCTATGGCCTGATCTGGAGCCGGGTCGACGCCAGCACGCCGATCTATGACCGCCGCCTGTCCGTGGCGGAAGTGCAGGCCCGTATCGACCGGTACTACCGGCCGTACCATGCGGCGCTGGCCGAGGCCGTGGAGGGTGCCCACCAGCGCTTTGGCGCGCTCTGGCACCTGAACCTGCACTCCATGCCCAATAACGCCTATGAGCGGCTCAAGATCGCCAGCGCGCACCCGTTGGCGGACTTTGTGCTGGGCGACCGGGACGGCACCACCTGCGAGCCGGGGCTGGTCGACCTGGTCGAACGGGAACTGCGCGGCATGGGTTACACGGTGGCGCGCAATGACCCGTACAAGGGCGTGCAGCTGATCGCACAGATCGGCCGGCCGGCCGAGCGGCGCAATAGCCTGCAGATCGAGATTCGGCGGCCGCTGTATATGGACGAGGTGACACGCGAGCGTAATGCCGGGTTCGCCACCTTGCAGCGCGATCTTGGCAAGCTGACAGAGCAGGTTGCGGGCTATATCCGCGCTCAACTCTGAGGCGCTTGTTCCACGTGAAACATCCGGCCGGGCCATGTGCCCGGCCTTTTTGTTTCACGTGGAACATAACGTCTCTTTCAAGCGACTCGCCGGGTATCGCCAACGCCATGTTTCACGTGAAACATGGTTGCCATCGGAAAGCGGCTTGTCGATTGCCGCTATAATTTCGCATTCCCGTATTTTCCCGCCAGCCTCCCGGAGGAGGTGTCCCATGCTTTACCCAAAAGAATTCGATGTCATCGTCGTCGGTGGTGGCCATGCCGGCACTGAAGCTGCACTCGCCGCGGCCCGTATGGGCTGCCAGACGCTGCTGCTGACTCACAACATCGAGACGCTGGGCCAGATGAGCTGCAACCCGTCCATCGGGGGCATCGGCAAGGGGCACCTGGTCAAGGAAGTGGACGCCATGGGCGGTGCCATGGCCGCCGCCACGGACGAGTCCGGCATCCAGTTCCGCATCCTCAACTCCAGCAAGGGCCCGGCGGTACGCGCCACGCGCGCCCAGGCGGACCGCGTGCTGTACCGCAAGGCGATCCGTACGCGGCTGGAGAACCAGCCGAACCTGATGCTGTTCCAGCAGGCCGTTGACGACCTGATAGTGGAGGGCGACCGCGTCGTCGGCGCCATGACGCAGGTCGGCATCGCCTTCCGCGCCCGCGCGGTGGTGCTGACCGCCGGCACCTTCCTGGACGGCAAGATCCACGTCGGGCTGGACAACTACACCGGCGGCCGCGCCGGCGACCCGGCAGCGGTGTCGCTGTCGGCGCGCCTGAAGGGCCTGAAGCTGCCGCAAGGCCGCCTGAAGACCGGCACGCCGCCACGCATCGACGGCCGCACCATCGATTTCTCGGTGATGGAAGAGCAGCCTGGCGACCTGGATCCGGTACCGGTGTTCTCCTTCCTGGGTCGCCCGGAGCAGCACCCGCAACAGCTGCCGTGCTGGATCACCCATACCAACAACCGTACCCACGACATCATCCGTGGCGGCTTGGACCGCTCGCCGATGTACACCGGCGTGATCGAAGGGGTAGGGCCGCGCTACTGCCCCAGCATCGAGGACAAGATCCATCGCTTTGCCAGCAAGGAAAGCCACCAGATCTTCCTGGAGCCCGAAGGCCTGACCACCAATGAGTTCTACCCCAATGGGATCTCGACCAGCCTGCCGTTCGACGTGCAGCTGGAACTGGTGCACTCGATCCGCGGGATGGAGAACGCGCATATCCTGCGCCCCGGCTATGCGATCGAGTATGACTACTTCGATCCGCGCGGGCTGAAGGCATCGCTGGAGAGCAAGGCCATCCGAGGCCTGTTCTTTGCGGGTCAGATCAATGGCACCACCGGCTATGAAGAAGCCGCCGCGCAGGGCCTGCTGGCCGGCATCAACGCTGGCTGCTATGTGCGCGAACGCGATGCGTGGACGCCGCGCCGTGACCAGGCCTACCTGGGCGTGCTGGTCGACGACCTGATTACCCGCGGTGTGACCGAGCCGTATCGCATGTTCACGAGCCGCGCGGAATTCCGCCTGAGCCTGCGAGAAGACAATGCCGATATGCGCCTGACTGAGGTCGGCCGTGAACTGGGCGTGGTCGACGATGCGCGCTGGGATGCCTTCAACCGCAAGCGCGACGCTGTTTCACGTGAAACAGAGCGCCTGAAGAGCACATGGGTCAACCCGGCCATGCTGCCGGCCGAAGACGCCGTGCCGCTGCTGGGCAAGCCGATCGAGCGCGAGTACAGCCTGGCCGACCTGCTGCGCCGGCCCGAAGTCCGCTATGAAGCACTGATGGCGCTGCAGGGCGGCCGCCATGCACCGGAAACGCTGCTGGACGCCGAGCCGATGCTGGCGGAGCAGATCCGCGAGCAGATCGAGATCGGCATCAAGTACCACGGCTATATCGCCCGCCAGGCGGCCGAGGTCGACAAGCTGGAAGCCAATGAGTCGACGCGCCTACCGGAAGGGCTGGACTACACCGAAGTGCGTGGCCTGGGCTTCGAGGTCAGCCAGAAGCTGAACCAGCATCGTCCGGAAACGCTGGGCCAGGCCTCGCGCATTTCCGGCGTGACGCCGGCCGCGATCTCGCTGCTGCTGGTGCACCTGAAGAAGAAGGGGCTGGGGCGCACGCGCGCTGAGTCGGGTGCACCTTCCGGCAACTCTGAAGAGGCCGCCTGAGTGCCCGGTCCGCGACACACCATGACCGACGACGCCACGCAGCGTCGTCGCCTTGAAGCCGGCCTGGCCGAGATCGGGCTGGCGCTGGCGCCCGCCCAGATCGACACCTTGTTTGCCTACTTGGCGCTGCTGCGCAAGTGGAACGGCGTCTACAACCTGACCGCAATCCGCCATCCCGATGAGATGCTTACGCATCACATGCTGGATTCGCTTGCCGCCGTGCCGGCACTGGCCGAAGCCGCGCGCGCTGCAGAGGTAGGCACGCCGGCGCGGGGCAGGGTATTGGACGTGGGCTCGGGCGGCGGCATGCCCGGCCTGCCGCTGGCCATCGCTTGTCCCGACGTGTCGGTGCTGATGGTGGACATCGTGCAGAAGAAGACCGCCTTCCTGACCCAGTGTCGTGCACAACTCGGGCTTTCCAATGCCGCCGCGCATTGGGGGCCGGTGGAGAAGCTGGGCGATGATGATGGCTTTGCCGTGATCACCTCGCGCGCGTTTGCCGAGCTGACTGACTTCGTGAACCTGTCGGGCCAGCTCCTCGCGCCGCACGGCAAGCTGATCGCGATGAAGGGTGTTTATCCACAGGCCGAGCTGGACCGCATGGAAGCTGCCGGGCTGATGGCGCAATGGCAGGTCGATGCGGTGCCCCGCATCACCGTGCCCGGGCTGGATGCCGAGCGCCACCTGGTGGTGCTGTCACGGCGCGCAAGCGCCAACGCATGACGTACGCCGTGGCGCTGCGTGCAGCGCCGCGAACTGCCAGCCTCGCGCTGGCCGGATGAATTGAAGCAGGAGCCTCAGTAGCTTATGGCCAAGGTATTCGTGATCGCAAACCAGAAGGGCGGGGTAGGCAAGACCACCACCACGGTGAACCTCGCCGCCGGCCTGGCCGCGCAGGACCAGCGCGTGCTGCTGGTCGACCTGGACCCGCAGGGCAATGCCTCGATGGGTTCGGGCATCGACAAGCAGGCGCTGGAGCACAGCGTGTACCAGGTGCTGGTGGGCCTGGCCAGCATCAAGCAGGCGCGCCAGCGTTCCGAGACCGGCAGGTACGACGTGCTGCCCGCCAACCGCGAACTGGCCGGCGCGGAAGTGGAGCTGGTCGAGCTGGACCAGCGCGAGCGCCGCCTCAGGCAGGCCATCGAAGAGGTCAATGACGAATATGACTTCGTGCTGATCGACTGCCCGCCGTCGCTGTCGCTGCTGACGCTGAACGGCCTGTGCGCCGCGCACGGCGTGATCGTGCCGATGCAGTGCGAGTACTTCGCGCTGGAAGGGCTGTCGGACCTGGTCAATACCATCAAGCAGGTGCACGCCAACCTGAACCGCGACCTGCAGGTGATCGGCCTGCTGCGCGTCATGTTCGATCCGCGCGTCACGCTGCAGCAGCAGGTGTCGGCGCAGCTGGAATCGCACTTCGGTGAAAAGGTCTTCAAGACCCTGATCCCGCGCAATGTGCGGCTGGCCGAGGCACCGTCCTATGGCATGCCGGGCGTGGCGTTCGATCCGTCATCGAAGGGCGCCAAGGCGTACCTGGATTTCGGCGCCGAGATGATCGCGCGCGTCAGGCAGCTGGGCTGAAGGAGAGGGCAGCATGAGCACTGCAAAGAAAAAGGGCCTGGGCCGCGGCCTCGAAGCGTTGCTGGGCGGGCCGGCCGAAATCGTTGAATCGGCGAAGCAGGAGGGTGCGCCCACCGTGCTGCGCCTGACCCAGCTGCAGCCCGGCAAGTACCAGCCGCGCACGCGCATGGATGAAGGCGCGCTGCAGGAGCTGGCCGCCAGCATCCGCGCGCAGGGCCTGATGCAGCCGATCCTGGTGCGCCGCGTGGCCGAGCCGGACCGCTATGAAATCATCGCGGGCGAGCGGCGCTTCCGTGCGTCCAAGCTCGCCGGCCTGGACAAGGTGCCGGTGCTGGTGAAGGACGTGGCCGATGAAGCCGCGGCCGCGATGGCGCTGATCGAGAACATCCAGCGCGAAGACCTGAACCCGCTGGAAGAAGCGCAGGGCATCATGCGCCTGATCCGCGAGTTCAGTTTCACGCATGAGCAGGCGGCCGAGTCGGTCGGCCGTTCGCGCAGCGCGGTGTCGAACCTGCTGCGCCTGCTGAACCTGGCCGCGCCGGTGCAGACCATGCTGATGGCGGGCGACCTCGACATGGGCCACGCGCGCGCGCTGCTGGCGGTGGACGGCGCCAACCAGATCACGCTGGCCAACCAGATCGTGAACAAGCGGCTGTCGGTGCGCGAGACCGAGAAGCTGGTGGCGTCCACGCTCAAGCCGTTCGACCTGAAGTCGCTCAAGCAGAAGGGCGCCAACAACGTGCGCGACGTGGCACGGCTGGAAGAAGAATTGTCCGATGCGCTGGGCCTGGCGGTGCAGATCAAGCTGGGCGCGCGCGGCAAGGGCCAGCTCACCATCCACTTCAGCGACAACGACGCGCTTGAAGGCGTGCTCGTGCGCCTGCGCGAACCCACTGAAAAGCAGAAGGTCGCCTGAGGCAAGATGCCAAGGCGCACGTAGCTTCGCGTGCGCAATTCGGTGCGATTAACGGACATTGCGGCGATGACTGTTGCGTGTACGCTGCATTGGCCATTCCTAGGGCAGGTATACGTACGGCGTGCCCGGTAATCCCTCATCATGCGCAGGGTTCGCCGCGCAATCCAATTACGTCAAACATCATTGATGCGCAATTTTTGCGCGGCCATCATGCAATCGTGATGGCAACCGTTGTGCGCAACGCACTGCAAGGTAACTGTAAGCGGATTGACGCGAATCAGTAGTTCCCCTTAAAATCGTGCGGTTTGAATTCTGGTCGGGCCGAAAAGTTCCGGCCTGGAATGAGGCAGGCAGGTAGTGGTTCAAGACCGTCAGCAGCGAGGCGCTGGGTCCCGTCAGGAAGATGACTGGGACGACTGGAAAGAAGGCGCAGAACGTGAGGAAGAGGCTGTCGATCCGCTGTCGCACGCCGAGGCGGTGACGCTGTTTGGCGAGCGCGCGTTGCGCCCTTCGCGCATGACCCCGGGCAAGGTTGTCCTGGCGCAGGTGGTGGTTTCCCTGCTGTCGGCGCTGTGCTGGGCGCTGTTCGCGAAAGAGGCGGGGCCGTATGGGTGGTCGGCGCTGTTCGGCGGCATGGTGTGCTTCGTGCCGAGCGGATTCTTCGCCTTGCGCCTGTGGCTGGCGCGCGACCGGGCTTCGGTCGGCGGGCTGGTGCTGGGTGAGGCGATCAAGGTCTTCGGCACCGTGGCACTGCTGGTGCTGGTCGTGGTGCTGTACAAGGATCTGCGCTGGGTGCCGATGCTGGTCACGTTCCTGCTGGCGCTAAAGACATATTGGGTGGTGGCCCTGGCGATGCGCTAGGCCAGCCGCTCGAAAACGGTGCTTCATCCGGAAGTGGGGCACCGAAACGGAATATCAAGAGTTTTCCGTGACGGTTTCACCGCGGGTTTCATCGCAGTGACACCGGACACGGCCAAGGTTGGACCCCGCTTGCATCGCGGTGACCGGCGAATCCGCCGAAGGCAATGCAAGACGCGTACCGGGCGTTTGCCAGACAGTGGCGGCGCGCGGCCTGAAGATTTCGCAATATACCGTTCGTATCGACATGTCTGATGCTACCCAAGGCGCCGAACACGCGCTGACACCCTCCGGCTATATCGCCGAACACTTGCAGAACTTGAACTCGGTCGGCGGCAAGCAAGCGTCGGTGGTCGATTTCTCCGTGCTCAACTACGACACGGTGTTCTGGTCCGTGCTGTGCGGCGCCATCGCCGTGCTGTTCCTGTACGTCGCCGCGCGCCGCGTCACCGCCGGCGTGCCGGGCCGCTTCCAGGCCTTCGTCGAGATGATCGTCGAGATGGTCGACGACCAGGCCAAGGGCATCATCCACGGCGACCGTTCGTGGATTGCGCCGCTGGCGCTGATGGTGTTCTGCTGGATCACCATGATGAACGCGATCGACCTGATTCCGGTCGACTGGGTCACCGGCCTGAACAGCCTGCTCGGCGTCTTCCACATTCACCTTCCCCACCACCGCGCAGTGGCCACGGCCGATCTGAACGGAACACTGGGCATGTCGTGCTCGGTGCTGGTCCTGATGATCTACTACAGCTTCAAGATCAAGGGCACGGGCGGCTTCATGCATGAACTGTTCTCGGCCCCGTTCGGCGCCAAGTGGTACCTGGCCCCGTTCAACCTGGTCCTGAACCTGATCGAATTCCTGGCCAAGGCGGTCTCGCTCGGCATGCGGTTGTTCGGCAACATGTACGCCGGCGAACTCGTGTTCCTGCTGATCGCGCTGCTGGGTTCGATCTGGACGTTCAGCGCCGACATGTCCGCGCTGGGCTTTGTCGGCCACGTGGTCGCCGGCACGGTATGGGCGATCTTCCACATCCTGATCGTCCTGCTCCAGGCCTTCATTTTCATGATGCTGACGCTGGTGTACATCGGCCAGGCTCACGATCACCACTGATTTCCGGTTTTTGGTTTTTTGGTTTTTTGGTTCTAAGTCTCTCTAAATTAAAGGAGTCATCATGCAAGCATTTCTCGCCAACATCCAGGGTCTGACCGCCATCGGTATCGGCATCATCATCGGCCTGGGCGCTATCGGCGCCTGCCTGGGTATCGCCCTGATGGGTGGCAAGTACATCGAAGCGTGCGCACGTCAGCCTGAGCTGATGAACCCGCTGCAAACCAAGATGTTCCTGCTGGCTGGCCTGATCGACGCTGCATTCCTGATCGGCGTGGGTGTTGCAATGCTGTTTGCCTTCGCCAACCCGCTGCTGGCTGTCATCAAGTAATTCTTTTCGGTCTGCATGATGCTGACGGGCGGCGCGGGCCACTAGCCTGGCCGCCCTTGCGCATTTATCTGTAGTTTGATTACCGAAAGGAACACACCATGAATCTGAACGCAACGTTTTTTGCGCAGATGGTCGTGTTCTTCATCCTGTGGTGGGTTGTTGCCAAATTCATTTGGCCGCCGCTGGTGAAGGCGCTCGACGAACGCGCAACGAAGATCGCCGATGGCCTCGCCGCTGCCGAGAAGGGCAAGGCCGAGCTCGAACTCGCCAACAAGCGTGTGGACCAGGCTATGGCCGAAGCCCGCACCGAGGGTGCACAACGCGTCGCTGACGCCGAGAAGCGCGCCCAGCTGACGGCGGACGAGATCAAGCAAAACGCCCAGGCAGAAGCCGCACGCATCATTGCCCAGGCCAAGGCCGAAGCAGACCAGCAAGTTACCCGTGCACGCGAAGAACTGCGTGACCAGGTTGCCGTGCTGGCCGTCAAGGGTGCCGAGCAGATCCTCAAGCGTGAAGTGAACGCGCAGGTCCACACCGACCTGCTCAATCAACTCAAGGCTGAGCTCTAATCATGGCTGAAACCGCAACCATTGCCCGTCCCTACGCTGAGGCGCTGTTCCGCGTCGCCAGCGAGTCGAGCGCAGGCAATCTGGGTGCATGGTCCGAACTGGTGTCGGAAATGGGGCAGGTTGCCGCCAATCCCGACATAAAGGCGCTCGCCGGCGATCCGAACGTTCCCGGCGAGAAGCTGGCCGAACTGTTCCTGTCGGTGCTGAAGTCCCCGCTGAATGACGAGGCTCGCCGCTTCGTCAAGCTGCTGGTGGATAACGGCCGCCTGACGGTGATGCCGGAAATCGCCGAGCAGTTCCATGTGCTCAAGAACGCCCGCGAAGGGTCGTCGGATGTCGAGATCACCAGCGCATTCCCGCTGGAAGGTCCGCAGTTGAACGATCTGGTCGCTGCACTCGAACGCAAGTTCGGCCGCAAGCTGTACGCGAAGGTGGCGGTGGACCCGTCCCTGATCGGCGGCGTGAGCGTCAAGGTCGGCGACGAAGTGCTCGACACCTCCGTGCGTTCGCGCCTGGCTGCCATGCAAGCCACGCTGACCGCCTGACCGCACCGGCCGACGGATTGAAGAATTAGGAGCATTGTGATGCAACTGAACCCCTCAGAAATCAGCGAGCTGATCAAGACCCGCATCTCGGGCCTTGGCGCTGAAGCTGAAGTGCGCAACACCGGCACGGTGATTTCCGTGACCGATGGCATCTGCCGCGTGCACGGCCTGTCCGGCGTGATGCAGGGCGAGATGCTGGAATTCCCCGGCAACACCTTCGGCCTCGCGCTGAACCTCGAGCGCGACTCGGTCGGCGCCGTGGTGCTGGGTGACTACGAACACATTTCCGAAGGCGACACGGTCAAGTGCACCGGCCGCATTCTGGAAGTGCCGGTGGGCAAGGAACTGCTGGGCCGCGTGGTCAACACGCTGGGCCAGCCGATCGACGGCAAGGGCCCGATCAACGCCAAGGAAACGGACGTGATCGAGAAGGTCGCCCCGGGCGTGATCGCGCGTCAGTCGGTGAGCCAGCCGGTGCAGACCGGTCTGAAGTCGATCGACTCGATGGTGCCGATCGGCCGTGGCCAGCGTGAGCTGATCATTGGCGACCGCCAGACGGGCAAGACCGCCGTGGCTGTCGACGCGATCATCAACCAGAAGGGCAAGGGCATGTACTGCGTGTACGTCGCCATTGGCCAGAAGGCTTCGACGATCGCCAACGTGGTGCGCAAGCTGGAAGAGCACGGCGCGATGGAATACACCGTCGTCGTGGCCGCCGCCGCTTCGGACTCGGCCGCCATGCAGTACCTGGCTGCCTACGCCGGCTGCACCATGGGCGAGTACTTCCGCGACCGCGGCGAAGACGCGCTGATCGTCTATGACGACCTGACCAAGCAAGCCTGGGCCTACCGCCAGGTGTCGCTGCTGCTGCGCCGCCCGCCGGGCCGTGAAGCGTACCCGGGCGACGTGTTCTACCTGCACTCGCGCCTGCTGGAGCGTGCTGCCCGCGTGAACGCCGAGTACGTCGAGAAGTTCACCAACGGCGCTGTCAAGGGCAAGACCGGTTCGCTGACCGCGCTGCCGGTGATCGAAACGCAGGCCGGCGACGTGTCCGCGTTCGTGCCGACCAACGTGATCTCGATTACCGACGGCCAGATCTTCCTGGAAACCGACCTGTTCAACGCTGGTGTCCGTCCCGCCATCAACGCCGGTATCTCGGTGTCGCGCGTGGGTGGTGCTGCGCAGACCAAGGTGGTGAAGAACCTGGCCGGTGGTATCCGTACCGACCTGGCCCAATACCGTGAACTGGCTGCGTTCGCGCAGTTCGCTTCGGACCTGGACGACGCCACCCGCAAGCAGCTGGAGCGCGGCCGCCGCGTGACCGAACTGCTGAAGCAGGCGCAATACCAGCCGCAGCAGGTGTGGCAGCTGGCCGCGTCGCTGTTCGCTGCGAACAACGGCTTCCTCGACAACGTGGAAGTGAAGGACATTCTGCCGTTCGAGAAGGGCCTGCACGACCATCTGAAGACTAAGTACGCCGACCTCATCAACCGTATCGAAGACACCAAGGTGCTGTCGAAGGAAGATGAACCCGCCCTGCGTGCCGCGATCGAGGATTTCAAGAAGTCCGCCGCGTTCTAACCGCGCAATTCCCCGATACCGCCGCCGCGCCTGGCTAACGCCGGCGCGGCGCTGGTTCGGACGGAGAGGAAAGTATGGCCGGAACGAAAGAGATTCGAACCAAGATCAAGAGCGTGCAGAACACGCGCAAGATCACCAAGGCGATGGAGATGGTCGCCGCATCCAAGATGCGCAAGGCGCAGGAACGGATGCGCAATGCCCGTCCCTACGCCGAGAAAGTGCGTAACATCGCGGCGCACCTGGCTTCTGCCAACCCCGAGTTCAAGCACCCGTTCATGCAGGAGCGCGAAGTCAAGCGCGTCGGCATGATCGTGGTCACGACCGACAAGGGGCTGTGCGGCGGTCTGAACACGAACGTGCTGCGTGCGGTGACCAACGAGCTGAAGAGCCTGCAGGGTCGCGGCGTGGATGTGCAAGCTACTGCCATCGGTGGCAAGGGCATGCAGTTCCTGAGCCGCATCGGCGCCAGGGTGGCCTCGAATGTGGTGCAGCTCGGCGACACCCCGCACCTGGAAAAGCTGATCGGCGCGATCAAGGTCCAGCTCGACGCATTCACCAATGGTGAAGTCGATGCGGTGTACATCGCGTACACCAAGTTCATCAATACGATGAAGCAGGAACCGATGGTTGAGCAACTGCTGCCGCTCGCCGCCGACAAGCTGTCGCAGACGGAAGAAGAGAAGCGCGCCTACTCGTGGGACTACATCTACGAACCTGACGCGCAGACCGTGGTGGAAGAGCTGTTGGTCCGCTACGTCGAGGCGCTGGTGTACCAGGCCGTGGCCGAGAACATGGCGTCCGAGCAGTCGGCGCGCATGGTGGCCATGAAGGCGGCATCCGACAATGCCAAGAACGTGATCGGCGAACTGCAGCTGGACTACAACAAGACCCGGCAGGCAGCGATCACCAAGGAATTGTCAGAGATCGTCAGCGGTGCGGCAGCGGTCTGAGGCGTCAAGAATTCAAGCTATCGGAGATACGAAATGAGTATCGGAAATATTGTGCAGTGCATTGGCGCCGTGGTGGACATCGAGTTCCCGCGCGACGCAATGCCGAAGGTGTACGACGCGCTGGTGCTGGAAGACAGCGGCGAAACGTCGTTCGCCGAAAAGGGCCTGACGTTCGAAGTCCAGCAGCAGCTGGGTGACGGCGTGGTCCGTACCATTGCCCTCGGTTCGTCGGACGGCCTGCGCCGCGGCATGCCGGTGAAGAGCACCGGCGCGCCGATCTCGGTGCCGGTGGGTCAAGGCACGCTGGGCCGCATTATGGATGTCCTGGGTCGCCCCATCGACGAAGCTGGCCCGATCGCTTCCGACGAACGGCGCGCGATTCACCAGAAGGCGCCGAAGTTCGACGAACTGTCGCCTTCCACCGACCTGCTCGAAACCGGCATCAAGGTGATCGACCTGATTTGCCCGTTCGCCAAGGGCGGCAAGGTGGGTCTGTTTGGTGGCGCAGGCGTGGGCAAGACCGTCAACATGATGGAGCTCATCAACAACATCGCCAAGCAGCACAGCGGTCTGTCGGTGTTCGCCGGCGTGGGCGAGCGTACCCGTGAAGGGAACGACTTCTACCACGAAATGAAGGACTCGAACGTGCTCGACAAGGTGGCCATGGTGTTCGGCCAGATGAACGAGCCGCCGGGCAACCGTCTGCGCGTGGCACTTTCCGGCCTGACCATGGCCGAGAAGTTCCGCGACGAGGGCCGTGACATCCTGTTCTTCGTCGACAACATCTACCGCTACACGCTGGCTGGTACCGAAGTGTCGGCACTGCTGGGCCGTATGCCTTCCGCCGTGGGCTACCAGCCGACGCTGGCTGAAGAAATGGGCAAGCTGCAGGAGCGTATTACGTCGACCAAGACCGGCTCGATTACGTCGATCCAGGCCGTCTACGTGCCTGCGGATGACTTGACCGACCCGTCGCCGGCTACCACTTTCCTGCACCTGGACTCGACCCTGGTGCTGTCGCGTGACATTGCCGCTCTCGGTATCTACCCCGCAGTGGACCCGCTCGACTCGACCTCGCGTCAGATGGACCCGCAAGTGGTTGGCCAGGAGCACTACAACGTTGCGCGCGCCGTACAGCAGACCCTGCAGCGCTACAAGGAACTGCGCGACATCATCGCGATTCTGGGCATGGACGAACTGTCGCCGGAAGACAAGATGGCCGTGAACCGCGCTCGTAAGATCCAGCGTTTCCTGTCGCAGCCGTTCCACGTGGCCGAAGTGTTCACTGGTTCGCCGGGCAAGTACGTGCCGCTGAAGGAAACCATCCGTGGTTTCAAGATGCTGGTGGATGGCGAGTGCGATCACCTGCCCGAGCAGGCGTTCTACATGGTCGGCTCGATCGACGAAGCCTTCGAAAAGGCCAAGAAGCTCCAGTAAGCAGCGTCTTTCGCCTTCATGCGTCGTTGCCGCCGCCTTGCCGTAGTTAATCTACTGTCTGCGGCGGCCGCGCCTGGCACGAAGGCGAAATACTTGCTTCCCGGATACGGGAAGCCAAAGCTTTCAGGAGAAAGGATCTGATATGGCAACCATTCTTGTAGACGTCGTCAGCGCGGAAACGTCAATCTTCTCCGGCCAGGCGAAGTTCGTGGCGCTGCCGGGCGAGTCGGGTGAACTGGGCATTCTGCCGGGTCACACGCCGCTGATCACGCGCATCCAGCCGGGTGCCGTGCGGATCGAGAAGGAAGACGGCAGCGAAGAGTTCGTGTTCGTTGCCGGCGGCATTCTCGAAGTCCAGCCCAAGCACGTCACCGTGCTGGCCGACACCGCTATCCGCGGTGGCGACCTGGACGAAGCCAAGGCGCAGGAAGCCAAGCGTGCTGCCGAAGAGCTGATGCAGAACCAGAGCAGCGATCTGGATCTGGCACGCGCTCAGAGCGAGCTCGCCGTGGCGGCTGCCCAACTGGCTGCCATCGCCCGCCTGCGTCGTAAGAAGTAAGCAATTAGTCGGTTGTCGCGCTGTTGTTTTTCTGGCGCGACAATGAAAAAAGGCAGCCGATGGCTGCCTTTTTTTTGGGCGTGGCGATATGCTTTTGTCCTGCCTGGACAAAAAAAAGCGCGCGGGCCGGGGAGGCTCCGCGCGGACGGGAAAATCCCTTCGAGGGGTCAATTCGAAGGAACGGGTTCGGTCCAGGCCGACAAGCAAGGCGCAACGGATATCCAATATCCGACCAGAGGCCGCAAAGGCCACGCGCTGCAACGGTCTACCTGGTGCTCCGGTCCAGCGGCGATCTGCTGGATCGGAAAATCGGGTTACTGCTTCAAAAAGGCTTTCTTCACCACGCCCCTTTAAGTCTGAACAGCCTTATTCACTGGGACGCCACACGTCGCGGACAGCGGGTGTGTCAATGCATTGTGGGGGAAACTCCCCGGCATGGCAGTAACAAAATGTATCGTTTTGCAAGAAGTTGAAAGCCCGAGGTGCCGGGATCTGGCGTGTTCGGCATATTTCCGCGCGTTCACGTCACTTTAACCGTAGAAACGTGTCGTTGCATTATCTTTAATGACGCGATTTACGTGTTCGCTCCCCCACCAATCTCTGCGTGACAATTCCGGTTACGATTCAGGACGCCTGTGGCCTTCGCGTTGCGTTTTTGCATGTCCGCGGGCCTGCCCTTGACCACCCGGAGACGCGATGCGCCCTGAGATGCAGCAAGCCATACAAGCCATGCTGGGGATGAAGACCGTGGCCGTGGTCGGCCTGTCCGACCGCCCGGAGCGTCCCAGCCATGAGGTTGCGGAATTCCTGCAGGAGCACGGCTTCCGGATTGTGCCGGTCAATCCGCGTCATGCCGGCGAACGCATTCTGGGCGAGACCTGCCATGCCACGCTGCGCGAAGCCGCCGACGCTGCCGCGGCTGCAGGCAGCCCCATCGCGTGGGTCGACATCTTCCGCCGTGCCGAGGAAACGCCCGCCGTGGTCGATGAGGCCATCGCCATTGGCGCGCAGGGTGTCTGGCTGCAGTTGGGCATCCTCAACGACCAGGCCGTGCGCCGCGCTTCCGATGCCGGCCTGCTGGCGGTGCAGGACTGCTGCAGCAAGGTCGAACTGACGCACCAGCTCGGGCTGGACTGATTCCCGCCCGGCACTGCTTTCACTTTCCGCTTTCCCATCAGCCGCCAACCATGGCCATCGATCCGCAACTGCTTGCCTATTACCGCCGCCTGGCGGAGCGCTACGCCAATGTGCCCGCGCCGGCCGACATTCCCGCACAGCGGGCCCGCTTTGCCGAGATCGCGGCGGCGTCGCTGTTGCCGGATCCCGCAGGCATCACGGTGCAGGACCTGGAGCTTGCGCTCGCCGGCCGCACGCTGGGTGCCAGGCTGTTCCGCCCGGCGGGCGAGACCGCGCCACGGCTGGTGGTCTACTTCCACGGTGGCGGCTGGGTGATCGGCTCGCCGCAGACGCACCATACGGTTGCCGCCTTGCTGGCGGCCGACATGGGCTGCGCGGTGGCCAGCGTCGACTACCGCCTCGCCCCCGAGCACGCGTTCCCGGCTCCCTGCGACGATGCCGCCGAGGCCGTGCAGTGGTTCGCCGGGCAACGCCAGGCACTCGGGCTGGCGACCGACTTCCTCGCCGTGGCGGGTGACAGCGCCGGCGGCCACCTGGCGGCACAGGCAGCGCAGCAGCTCAACGGCGGCGGCACGGCGCGGGTCGATGCGCAGCTGCTGATCTATCCCGTGACGGCACCGGTGCTCAGCACCGAAAGCTACCGCGCCTTTGCCGACGGTCCTGGCCTGACGCGCGACGAGATGGCCTGGTTCTGGACCCAGTTCATCGGCGCCGAGGCCCTGGCGCAGGGCGCTGCCCATCCCGACCCCCGCGTGCACCTGATGGCCGCACCGCCGGTGCGCCCGCCCGCCACCGTGCTGATGGTGGCCGCGCACGATGTGCTGCGCGACGACGGCCTGGCCTATGCCGACTTCCTGGTGCGCCACGACGCCCCGGTGATTACCATCGAGGCCGGCGGCATGACCCACGGCTTCGCGCGGCTGCAGCCCGATGCCGAACGCGCGCGCGAATGGATGCGTCGTGCCGCAGCGGCCTTCGCCGGGATGATCGACGACGTCTGAGCGGCATCCACCGGCAGCCATCCCTTAGAATGGCGGTCTTACGAGGATGACCATGACCGCACTGCAGAACGATACCTTCCTGCGCGCGCTGCGCCGCCAGCCGACCGAATACACGCCGCTATGGCTGATGCGCCAGGCGGGCCGCTACCTGCCCGAGTACAATGCCACGCGCGCCCGCGCCGGCAGCTTCCTCGGGCTGGCCAAGAACCCGGCCTACGCTACGGAAGTGACACTGCAGCCGCTGGACCGCTATCCGCTGGACGCGGCGATTCTCTTTTCCGACATCCTGACCGTGCCCGACGCGATGGGCCTGGGCCTGTCGTTCGCGCAAGGCGAGGGTCCGCGCTTTGCGCATCCGCTGCGCACTGAAGCCGACGTGCAGAAACTGGCGGTGCCGGACATGGCGTCGCTGCAGTATGTCTTTGACGCGGTGAGTGAGATCCGCCGCGCACTGGTCCAGGACGGCCGCCAGCGCGTGCCGCTGATCGGCTTTTCCGGCAGCCCCTGGACGCTGGCGTGCTACATGGTCGAAGGTGGCGGCTCGGACGACTTCCGCACGGTCAAGGCGATGATGTACGGCCGCCCGGACCTGATGCACCGCATTCTCGAGATCAACGCCCAGGCGGTGACGGCCTACCTGAATGCCCAGATCGAAGCCGGCGCGCAGGCCGTGATGATTTTCGACACCTGGGGCGGGGCGCTCGCCGATGGCATGTACCAGGCGTTCTCGCTGGCCTATATGCGCCGGGTGCTGGCCGGCCTGAAGCGCGAACACAATGGCCAGCAGGTGCCCGCGATCGTCTTTACCAAGGGCGGCGGCCTGTGGCTCGAGGCGCTGGCTGACACCGGCGCCGACGCGATCGGGCTGGACTGGACCGTCAACCTGGCCGAAGCGCGCCGCCGCACCGGCGGACGCGTGGCGCTGCAGGGCAATATCGACCCGACCGTGCTGTTCGCCCCCGAGGCCGCGATCCGCGAGCAGGTTCGCGGCGTGCTGGACAGCTATGCCGCTGCCGGGGGCAGTGATGGTCACGTATTCAACCTGGGCCACGGCATTTCGCAGTTCACGCCGCCGGAGAATGTCTCGGTGCTGGTGGACGAAGTGCATCGCCACAGCCGCCAGCTGCGCGCTGCGCGGAAGTGACGGTAACAGTATGCGGCCGGCCTGGCTGCTGCTGCGGCGCCCTGCGCTGCAGCGCGCCGGCGCGCCAGCGTACCCAGTGCTGCGGGAGCCGCGCCGCCGGACCCTGTCAAGTTAACTTTTTCGCCAGCATTCGCCAAAAAGGTGCTCGGACTTGACTGGCGGTACTTGACTTATGCACACCGATAGGTTTGCCGCAGTGCGGGACAGGGTTATTCCCTAACCTATCCGGGGGATGTTTGCAAGCCTTTGATTTTTAAGGCTTTGGAAGAATTGCAAAGGAAGGCCCGATGCCAGTGGATCCCTTGTTTCTCGGGGCTTTCCGGTCAGCCAGTGCGACTTTTCAACAAAGTTATCCACAGGGGCGGTGGAATAAGTGGAAAACCAGTCATCTATCATCGACTTAGGGCCACATTTGAAGTTTTACTTTAAGTTGATGTTGCGCCGCACACTAGAATTCCACCCTCATTACGCCTGCCGCCCGTTGCACAAAGGTTGCGCAAAGGCGGTGCACCAGGAAGGGCCGCATGGCGCCAATTAGCGGCGCGCTCCCACTGGTCGATGACAGCACGGCGGTGGGCGCCGTGATGCCGTCCGCCGCCGCCCAGCCGGTCATCAGGGTCGCGCTGGACACCCCCGCCGACGACTGCTTCGACTATCTCGCCACGCCCGAGGTCGCCCCGGGCGACCTGGTGGTGGTGCCGTTCGGCCGCCGCAGCATGGTTGGCGTGGCAGTGGCGTACGCCGACCACTCCGATGTGCCCGCCGACCGGCTGCGCCCGGTGGCGCAGCGCCTGGACTGGATGGCGCCGCTGCAGCCCGACTGGATCGAGCTGGCCGCCTTTGCCGCGCGCTACTACCAGCGCCGCCTGGGCGAAGTGATGCTGCCGGCCTTGCCGCCGGCCCTGCGTGAGGCCGAGAGCTGGCCAGGCCTGGCCCAGCGTGCCCGCACCGACGAATACCGCCTGTTGCCCGGGCATGCAGAGGCCTTGCTGGCTGCCGTGCCGCCACGCGCACGTAGCGTGCGTGCCCTGGCGCAGGCGCTGGCCGAGCGCGCCGCCGCGGCCGAGCCGCTGACGCTGGCCGACGCCCGCGTGCTGTGCGCGGCGGCACCGGCGCGCCTGGCCGAATGGCAGGCCGCCGGCTGGGTCGAGGCCAGCCGCACCGCGCGCACCCTGCTGCTGACCGACCCCACGCAGCCGCCGTCGGCCGCGCCGCCGCTGCACGACGAGCAGCGCGCCGCGGTGCAGGCCATTGCCGAGGCCGAGGGCTTTGCGCCGTTCCTGCTGCACGGGGTAACCGGCAGCGGCAAGACCGAGGTCTACCTGCATGCGATGCAGGCGGTGCTGGAACGCGACCCCCAGGCCCAGGTGCTGATGCTGGTGCCCGAAATCAACCTGACCCCGCAGTTGCAGGCCCGCATCGCCGCGCGCTTCCCGCACCTGCCACTGGCGGTGCTGCACAGCGGCCTGGCCGACCAGGAGCGCAGCCTGCAGTGGCTGGCCGCTCACCGCGGCGAGGCCCGCATCGTGCTGGGCACGCGCATGGCGGTGATGGCGTCGCTGCCGGCGCTGGCGCTGATCGTGGTCGACGAGGAACACGACACTTCCTACAAGCAGCAGGAAGGGCTGCGCTACTCCGCGCGCGACCTGGCGGTGTGGCGCGCCAAGCAGCGCGGCATTGCCGTGGTGCTGGGTTCGGCCACGCCCTCGATGGAGACCTGGTGGCGGGCCGGGCAGGGCACTTACCGCAAGCTGGTGCTGCGCGAGCGCGCCCAGGCTGAAGCGACCCTGCCGACGGTGCGCCTGGTCGACCTGAACCACGAGCGCCAGCGCCAGCGCGCGCTGTTCGAAGGCTTGTCGGTGCCGCTGCTGGAAGCCATCGACGCGCGCCTGGCGCGCGGCGAGCAGAGCCTGCTGTTCCTGAACCGCCGCGGCTACGCGCCGGTGATTGCCTGCGACAGCTGCGGCTGGCTGTCGGGCTGCCCGCGCTGCTCGGCGTACCTGGTGCTGCACCGCCCCGAGCGGCGCCTGCGCTGCCACCACTGTGGCCTGGAGGCGCCGGTGCCGCACCACTGCCCGGACTGCGGCAATGTCGACATAGCGCCGCTGGGGCGCGGCACGCAGCGGATCGAAGAGGCATTGGCGGCGCGCTTCCCGCAGGCCCGCATCGCCCGCATCGACGCAGATTCCACGCGCCGCAAGGGCAGCGCGCAGGCCATGTTCGACGAGGTCCATGCCGGCGAGGTCGACATCCTGGTAGGCACGCAGATGGTGGCCAAGGGGCACGACTTCCAGCGCGTGACCCTGGTCGGCATCGTCCATCCGGACGCGGCCATGTTCAGCCACGACTTCCGCGCCGCCGAGCACCTGTTCGCCTCGCTGATGCAGGTGGCCGGGCGGGCAGGGCGGGCCGGCCTGCCGGGCGAGGTGCTGATCCAGACACGCTACCCGGACACCCCGGCATTGCAGGCGCTGACGCGCCACGACTATGATGGATTCGCGGCCAGCCAGTTGCGCGAGCGGCGCCAGGCCGGGTTGCCCCCGTTCTGCTACCAGGTGCTGGTAACCGCCGAGCACGGCCAGCTGGAACGGGCGCTGCAGTTCCTGGAAGTGGCGCGCCGGCATGCCGAAACCTGCGCGCTGGCGGCTGAGGTGCAACTGCACGACCCGGTGCCGATGTCGATGGTGCGCATCTTCAACCGGGAGCGTGCGCAGATGCTGGTGGAGGCCACATCGCGGCCGGTGCTGCAACGCTTCGTGGCTGAGTGGGTACAGACTTTCGCAGATGTAGGAACGGAGGCAAAAGGGGTGCGCTGGCAGCTTGAGATCGATCCGTTGCGGATCTGAGCCGGCTGGCGTGGCGGCAAAGGTGCAACCCTGGCATTAGGGTTTTCGATAGGGTTGCACTAGGTTGCACCTTGGTGATTTTCGGGAGTAAGATCGCGCCAGCTCACAGGCTGCGGCCGGTCGCGCGCCCGTGCCTGCCGGCATGGACGAGGTAGCACCGGCGGCGGCTCCAGTCTTTCGGAGAATTGCCCGCATGGCCACCACCACTCTCGGCGTCAAGCTCGACGACGCCTCGCGCGACCGCCTCAAGCGCGTTGCCCAATCCATCGACCGCACGCCACACTGGCTGATCAAGCAGGCCATCTTCACCTATCTCGAGCAGATCGAGCGCGGTCACCTGCCGCACGAGACCGGCGCCGCCGGTAGCGCCGACGCGGATGGGGCCGACGGAGCCGAACTGGTCCATGGCGATGCGCCGCAGCCGTTCCTGGAGTTCGCCCAGAGCATCCAGCCGCAATCGGTGCTGCGTGCCGCCATTACCTCTGCCTATCGTCGTCCGGAAACTGATTGCGTGCCGGTGCTGCTGGAGCAGGCGCGCCTGCCGCTGCAGCAAGCCGAGGCCGCCATCAAGATGGCCAAGACCCTGGCCACGCGGCTGCGCGAGCAGAAGGTCGGCACCGGCCGCGAAGGCCTGGTGCAGGGCCTGATCCAGGAATTCTCGCTGTCGTCGCAGGAAGGCGTGGCGCTGATGTGCCTGGCCGAGGCGCTGCTGCGCATCCCCGACAAGGCCACCCGCGACGCGCTGATCCGCGACAAGATCAGCGGCGCCAACTGGCAGTCGCACCTGGGCCAGAGCCCGTCGCTGTTCGTCAACGCCGCCACCTGGGGCCTGCTGCTGACCGGCAAGCTGGTCGCCACCCACACCGAATCGGGCCTGACCAAGGCGCTCACGCGCATCATCGGCAAGGGCGGCGAGCCACTGATCCGCAAGGGCGTGGACATGGCCATGCGCCTGATGGGCGAGCAGTTCGTCACCGGCGAGACCATCTCCGAGGCGCTGGCCAACGCGCGCAAGTACGAGGCCGAAGGCTTCCGCTACTCCTACGACATGCTGGGCGAGGCCGCCATGACCGAGGCCGACGCGCAGCGCTACCTGGCCTCTTACGAGCAGGCCATCCACGCCATCGGACAGGCTTCGCGCGGGCGCGGCATCTATGAAGGCCCGGGCATCTCGATCAAGCTGTCGGCGCTGCACCCGCGCTACAGCCGCGCGCAGCATGAGCGCGTGGTGGGCGAGCTGTATGAGCGCCTGAAGTCGCTGACGCTGCTGGCACGCCAGTACGACATCGGCATCAATATCGACGCCGAGGAAGCCGACCGCCTCGAGATCTCGCTGGACCTGCTGGAACGCCTGTGCTTCGAGCCCGAGCTGGCCGGCTGGAACGGCATCGGCTTCGTGGTGCAGGGCTACCAGAAGCGCTGCCCGTTCGTGATCGACTACCTAATCGACCTGGCCCGCCGCAGCCGCCACCGCCTGATGATCCGCCTGGTCAAGGGCGCCTACTGGGACAGCGAGATCAAGCGCGGCCAGGTCGACGGCCTGGAGGGCTACCCGGTCTACACGCGCAAGGTCTACACCGACGTGTCGTACATCGCCTGCGCGCGCAAGCTGCTGTCGGTGCCGGACGCGATCTACCCGCAGTTCGCCACGCACAATGCGCATACGCTGTCGGCTATCTACCAGATCGCCGGCCACAGCTACTACCCCGGCCAGTATGAGTTCCAGTGCCTGCACGGCATGGGCGAGCCGCTCTACGACCAGGTGGTCGGCGCCACCGCGGACGGCAAGTTCAACCGCCCGTGCCGCATCTACGCGCCGGTCGGCACGCATGAGACGCTGCTGGCCTACCTGGTGCGCCGCCTGCTCGAGAATGGCGCCAATACCTCGTTCGTGAACCGCATCGCCGACGATACCATCTCGCTGGACGAGCTGGTGGCCGACCCGGTCGCCGTGGTCGAGGCCATGCACCGCGACGAAGGCGTGCTGGGCCTGCCGCACCCGCGCATCCCGTCGCCGCGCACGCTGTACGGCAAGAGCCGTCCCAATTCGGCAGGCATCGATCTCGCGAATGAGCACCGCCTGGCCTCGCTGTCGTCGGCGCTGCTCGCCGGCACCAGCGAACGCGCCGTGGCCGAGCCGCTGCTGGGCGCCGAGGTGCCGCGCGCTGCCGACGCCATCACTGCGCCGGTGCTGAACCCGGCCGACCACCGCGACGTCGTGGGCCATGTCACCGAGGCCAGCCAGGCCGACGTCGACGCCGCGCTGCAAGCTGCCGTCAATGCCGCGCCGATCTGGCAGGCGACGCCGCCGGACGTGCGCGCGGCCGCGCTCGAACGCGCCGCCGACCTGATGGAAGCCCAGATGCAGTCGCTGATGGGCATCATCATGCGCGAGGCCGGCAAGACCTTCTCCAACGCCATCGCCGAAGTGCGCGAAGCCGTGGACTTCCTGCGCTACTACGCCGCCGAGGTGCGCCGCAGCTTCGACAACGAGACCCACCGCCCGCTGGGCCCGGTGGTCTGCATCAGCCCGTGGAACTTCCCGCTGGCGATCTTTACCGGCCAGGTGGCCGCGGCGCTGGCCGCCGGCAACCCGGTGCTGGCCAAGCCCGCCGAGCAGACCCCGCTGATCGCCGCCGCCGCCGTGCGCCTGCTGCGCGAAGCCGGCGTGCCGGCCGGCGCGGTGCAGCTGCTGCCGGGCCGCGGCGAGACCGTGGGCGCCGCGCTGGTGGGCGATGCCCGCGTCAAGGGGGTGATGTTCACCGGCTCGACTGAAGTCGCGCGCATCCTGCAACGCAACGTTGCCGGCCGCCTGGACGCCGCCGGCCGCCCGATCCCGCTGATCGCGGAGACCGGCGGGCAGAACGCGATGATCGTCGACTCGTCGGCGCTGGCTGAACAGGTGGTGGGCGATGTCCTCAGCTCCGCTTTCGATTCGGCCGGCCAGCGCTGCTCGGCGCTGCGCGTGCTGTGCCTGCAGGAAGACGTGGCCGACCGCGTGCTGGAAATGCTCAAGGGCGCCATGCAGGAACTGAACATGGCCAACCCGGACCGGCTGTCGACCGACGTCGGCCCGGTGATCGACGAAGAAGCGCGCGGCAATATCGTGCGCCATGTCGACGCCATGCGCGCCAAGGGCCGCCGTGTCCACCAGGCCGACCCCAACGCCGCGCAGGGCGCCAGCTGCCGCAACGGCACCTTCGTGCCGCCGACGCTGATCGAACTGGACAGCATCGAGGAACTCAAGCGCGAGGTGTTCGGCCCGGTGCTGCACGTGGTGCGCTTCCCGCGCGCGGCGCTGGACACCATGGTCAGCCAGATCAATGCCACCGGCTATGGCCTGACGCTGGGCATCCATACCCGCATCGACGAGACCATCTCGCATATCGTCAGCCGTGCCCACGTCGGCAACCTGTATGTCAACCGCAATATCGTCGGCGCCGTGGTGGGCGTGCAGCCCTTTGGCGGCGAAGGCCTGTCGGGCACCGGCCCGAAGGCGGGCGGCCCGCTGTACCTGCACCGCCTGCTGTCGGTCTGCCCGCAGGATGCGGTGGTACGCAGCGTGCGCGCGTCGGACGCGGGCGGCGGCGCCGAGGCGGCCACGCTGCGCGACGAGACTGCAGCGGCCTTCCAGGCCTGGGCCAGTGCCGAGCTGCCGGCGATAGCCGGCGCCTGCGAGCGCCTGGCCCAGGCGTCGCCCTCGGGCCTGACCGTGACGCTGCCCGGCCCCACCGGCGAGCGCAACACCTACACCCTGCTGCCGCGCGAGCGCGTGCTGTGCCTGGCCACGCAAGAGGCCGACCTGGCGCTGCAGCTGGGCGCCGTGCTGACCGTCGGCGCCGACGCCGTATGGCCGGAAAACCCTGTCAGCCGGGGGCTGTTTGCGCGCCTGCCTAAGGGCGTACAATCGCGCGTCCGCATGGTGGCCGACTGGACCGCGGCGGACAACGCTATCGATGCGGTGCTGCACCACGGCGACTCCGACCAGCTGCGCACGGTGTGCGAACAGGTGGCTGTGCGCCCCGGTCCGATCATCGGCGTGCAGGGCCTGGCGCAAGGTGAACCGAATATCGCGCTCGACCGTTTGCTGATCGAGCGCTCGCTCTCGGTCAACACCGCGGCCGCGGGCGGCAATGCCAGTTTGATGACGATCGGCTGAGGCAACCCTCGGACGTCGTCATGTCGAAGCGCGCAGCGGTGGCGGCGATCCCGCCCCGTTGCGCACAGGAAGCAAGGCGCGGCACTGCCAGGCCGCGCCAATATAACTGCCGGCAACGGCACCACATCGGCACCATTTGGGACCCAAGGAGATCTGATGAACTCGACATTCCACAAGACGGCAATGACCGTTGCCCTGACCCTGGCTGGCCTGACCGCAGCCTCGGCGGCGTTCGCGCAGGCCCAGGAAATCAAGCTGGGCTTTGCCGGCCCGATGACCGGCGGCCAGGCGCAGTACGGCAAGGACATGCAGAACGGCATCGTCCTCGCGATCGAGGACATGAACGCCACCAAGCCCAAGATCGGCGGCAAGGAAGTCAAGTTCGTGCTGGTCTCCGAAGACGACCAGGCCGACCCGAAGACCGGTTCGGTGGTGGCGCAGAAGCTGGTGGATAACGGCATCCAGGGCATGCTCGGCCACTTCAACTCGGGCACCACCATTCCGGCGTCGATGGTCTACAACCGCGCCGGCATTCCGCAGATCGCCATGGCGACCGCGCCGGAATACACCAAGCAGGGCTTCAAGACCACCTTCCGCATGATGACCTCCGACACCCAGCAGGGTTCGGTGATCGGCGCCTTCGTGGTGAAGAAGCTGGGCGCGAAGAACATCGCCATCGTCGATGACCGCACCGCCTACGGCCAGGGCCTGGCCGACGAGTTCGAGAAGGCCGCCAAGGCCGCCGGCGGCAAGATCGTGCGCCGCGAGTTCACCAACGACAAGGCGGTGGACTTCAAGGCCGTGCTGACCAACATCAAGCGCAGCAACCCGGACATCATCTTCTACGGCGGCGCCGAGACCCAGTCCGCGCCGATGGCCAAGCAGGTCAAGGAACTGGGCATGAAGGCCCCGCTGGTGTCGGGCGAAATGTCCAAGACCGACAACTTCCTGAAGCTCGCCGGCCCGGCTGCAGAAGGCACCGTGGTGTCGCTGGCCGGCCTGCCGCTGGACCAGATGCCTGGCGGCTCCACGTATGAGAAGAAGTACGAGAAGCGCTTCGGCTCGAAGGTGCAGACCTACTCGCCGTACGCCTATGATGGCGCCACCGCGATGATGTCCGCCATGGTCAAGGCCGGGTCGACCGATCCGGTGCGTTACCTGCCGGTGCTGGCCGCTACCAATATGCAGGGCGTGACCACCAAGATGCTGGCGTATGACGCGCGTGGCGACCTGAAGGATGGTGGTATCACTGTCTATAAGGTGGTTGGCGGCAAGTGGACGGTGCTGGAGACGGTTGGCGGGAAGTAAGCTGCTTGCTGTTGTTGCTGGTTATGGGAGACGCCGCCTTTGGGGCTAGGCGGTCGCTTAAAGTGTTGATGTAATTCTCAATGGCCATCTCTGTCCTAGCAGAGATGGCCATTCTCTTAGGCAAAATTTCTTCCACAAGAGAACACGGGCGACAAAACGCAGTTTTCACTGC
>NZ_JBWKQZ010000054.1:0-28538 GCF_059419025.1 Cupriavidus sp. GW821-FHT07C08 | reverse complement strand
TTGTCAACTTCACCCGAAGTTAACACCGTCCAATCCCGTTTACAACCTTTCCTATCGAGATGTGGGTAAAGGCAAGCACGCTTGTGGGAGAGGGAGCAAACAGGCGGCAAGCTTAGGCTGTCGGCAGTCTTACTGCGTGCCGGCCTGCTCCGCCGCCGGTGCCGCGGCAGCCGCGGGCGGGCGCTCGAAGCGCACGAACTCCATCCGGTTCTCTTCCACGTTGCCGGCAAACATCAGCGGCTGCTGCTGGAAGGTGGTTTCGCCGAACAGTGACGCTTCATCCACCTTGGCCAGCCCAGTGGCCAGCCCGGTGAACGGGAACAGGTCGGTATCGGCCAAGTGCGACGGCACCACGTTGCGCAGGGCCGAGAAGATATTGTCGATACGGCCCGGGTTCTGGCGCTCCCAGTCCTGCAGCATCTCGCTGACCTTCTTGCGCTGCAGGTTTTCCTGCGAGCCGCACAGGTTGCACGGGATGATCGGGAATTCCATGGCGCGCGCGTACGACGCGATGTCCTTCTCCGAGCAGTACGCCAGCGGGCGGATCACGATGTGCTGGCCGTCGTCGGTCGACAGCTTGGGCGGCATCGCCTTCATCTTGCCGCCGAAGAACATGTTCAGGAAAAAGGTCTGGACGATGTCGTCGCGGTGGTGGCCCAGCGCGATCTTGTTGGCGCCCAGCTCCTTGGCGGTGCGGTAGATCACGCCGCGGCGCAGGCGCGAGCACAGCGAGCAGGTGGTCTTGCCCTCGGGCACCTTCTCCTTGACGATCGAGTAGGTATCCGCCTCGACAATCACATATTCCACGCCGACCGATTTCAGGTACTCCGGCAGGATGTGTTCCGGGAAGCCGGGCTGCTTCTGGTCCAGGTTCATCGCGATCAGCTTGAACTTGATCGGCGCGCGCTTCTGCAGCGCCATCAGGACCGACAGCATGGTGTACGAGTCCTTGCCGCCACTCATGCAGACCAGCACGGTGTCGCCGTCCTCGATCATGCCGAAGTCGCCGATGGCCTTGCCGGTTTGCGATTGCAGCCTCGTCTCGAGGCGGTAGAAGTTGTTCGAGTGGCTCATGGAGCATCCTGTTGCGTGGCGCCCGCCGGATGGAATGGCCGGCGCGGCGCGAAGGGGCAACATTTTACTTTAGGCGCCCGCACGGTGCTGGCGCCAGTGGAACCGCGGCTCAGGCCTGCTTGATATGGAAGACCTCGACGCCGACCGAGTCGCAGTCCGGGTACACGTCGGGTTTTTCGGTCGAGACACGCACCGCGCGCACCTTGGGGTGCTTGAGCATGGCGCGCGCGACGTCATCGCACAGCGTTTCCTGCAGGTGCACGTGCCCCTGCGCCATGCGCTCGGCCACGGTGTTGCGCATGAAGTCGTAGTCGACCACTTCGTCGAGCTTGTCGGCCTGCGGGGTGCTCTGCGCCAGCGGCACGAACAGGTCGATATTGATCAGCACCCGCTGTTCGCCCTTCTTCTCGAATTCGTGCACGCCGATATTGATCTGCACTTCGTAGTTGCGCAGGAACATGCGTCGGCAGTCTTGCAGGCTGGGGTGGGAAAGGGCGGCGAGCATGGTCATGAGCGGGCTGCTGAGGGGAAAAAGGGAAGCCGCGCCCGGCGGGCGCGGCACATCAGGCACTACGGTATTCGGTTGCTGGCTTCCAGCTTACTCGGTCAGGAACATCACGTCGCGCGCCAGCGGCATCAGGTGCTGGCCGCCGTCCACGTACAGCGTGGTGCCGGTCACGGCGCGCGCCTGCGCCAGGTAGGCCACCGCCTGGGCGATATCCTCGGGCGTGGACGACTGGCCCAGCGGCGTCACGCGATGTGCGCGGCGGAAGCTCTGCTCGGACTGCTCGCCCGACACCAGCGTGATGCCGGGGGCCACGCCCACCACGCGCAGGCGCGGCGCCAGCGCCTGGGCCAGCTGCACCGTGGCGGTCTGCAGCGCGGCCTTGGACAGCGTGTACGACAGGAAGTCCGGGTTCAGGTTATCCAGCTTCTGGTCGAGCAGGTTGATCACCACGCCGCGCGGCTCGGTGGCCTTGTCGTCGCCGGCAGCGGCCGCCAGGGCCTTGTGCAGTTCACGCGCCAGCAGCAGCGGCGCCGCCACGTTGGTGCGCATATGCGTATCCAGCGACGCATATGAGAAGCTGGTCGCCACATCGTACTGGAACAGCGAAGCGTTGTTGACCAGGCAAGTGGGCACGCCCAGCGCGGCGGTGCAGTCGGCCACCAGGCGGCCGGTGGCGGCCTCGTCGGCCAGGTCGGCGCGCAGCACCGCGGCACGGCGGCCCAGCGCGCGGATCTGCGCGGCCAGGGCTTCGGCCTCGTCCACCGAGCGATGGCAGTGCACGGCCACGTCCCAGCCCTGCGCCGCCAGTTCAAGCGCGATGGCGCGGCCCAGGCGGCGCGCGCCGCCGGTCACCAGCGCCACGCCGCGGGCGGTGGCGCGCTGGCTACCAGTCTGGCTATGGGTCTGGTCACCGGTCTGGCTGGCAGGAGTCTTGGATGCGGGCATTGCTACAATCGCAGGATGCAGAAAGCCGCTAGTTTACCCCTTCCCCCCGCCGACGCGCAGGCCGCGTCCGATACCCTTACGGCCCGCATTGGCGAATCGATCGACGCGGCCGGCGGCTGGATCGGTTTTGACCGCTATATGGCGCTGGCGTTGTACGCACCCGGCCTGGGCTATTACAGCGGCGGTTCGGCCAAGTTCGGGCGCGATGCCCGCGACGGCAGCGACTTCATCACCGCCCCGGAGCTGAGCCCCTTTTTCGCGCGCACGCTGGCGCGCCAGTTCGCGCCGCTGCTGGCGCAGGGATTGCCGCGCATGCTGGAATTCGGCGCCGGCACCGGCCGGCTGGCGGCGGACCTGCTGCTGGGGCTGGAGCAGGAAGGCCAGTTGCCGAACACCTACGCCATCGTCGAGCTGTCGGGCGAACTGCGCGCGCGCCAGCAGGCCACGCTGGCGCAGCGCGTGCCGCACCTGGCGGACCGCGTCACCTGGCTCGATACGCTGCCTGCCAGCTTTGAAGGCGTGATCGTCGGCAATGAAGTGCTCGATGCGATGCCGGTACAACTCTACGCACGCAGCGGCGGCCGCTGGCATGAGCGCGGCGTAGTGCGCAGCGACGATGCCACATCCGCCTTCCGCTTCGAGGACCGCCCGCTGGCCGATGCCGAAGTGCCCGAGGCCCTGCGCGACATCCCCGGCGACCACGACCTCGTCACCGAGACCCATGCCGAAGCCGAGGGCTTTACCCGCGCGGTCGGCGCCATGCTGGCGCGCGGCGCGGCCTTCTTTATCGACTACGGCTTCCCGGCGGGCGAGTACTACCACCCGCAGCGCGCCGGCGGCACGCTGATGTGCCACTATCGCCATCATGCGCACCCGGACCCGTTCCTGTACCCGGGCCTGCAGGACATCACCGCCCACGTGAATTTCAGCGGCATTGCGCTCGCCGCGGTGGATGCGGGACTGACCGTGGCGGGCTTTGCCTCCCAGGCGCGCTTCCTGATGAATGCAGGCATAACCGAGCTGCTGATGGCGCTGGACCCGTCCGACGCCCGCGCCTTCCTGCCGCAGGCCAATGCGGTGCAGAAGCTGTTGTCAGAAGCCGAGATGGGCGAGCTGTTCAAGGTGATCGCGCTCACGCGCGGCCTGGACGACAGCGAACCGATGGACGGCTTTGCCCGCGGCGACCGCTGCCATACCCTGTAACGGCACCGGAGCCGCCATGCTGCGCTGGACCCTGACGATTTTCCTGAGCGTGATCATCCTGTCCGCGGCGCTGCCGTGGCTGCAGAAGGTCGGGCTGGGACGGCTGCCCGGAGATGTGCGCTTCCGGCTGTTCGGGCGCGAGTTTGTACTGCCGTTTGCTTCGACGATCCTGCTGTCGATGGTGGCGCTGGTGATCGGCAAGCTGCTTTAGTCCACCTGATCACTTGATCGCGCCGACGGTAAACCCGGCGACGAAGCGATCAAGGAAACTGTTGTAGAGCGCAGCCACCGGCACGCTGACGATCAGGCAGGCGCCCATCAGCGAACCCCAGAAATAGACATCGCCCCGCACCAGGAAGGTCGGCACTCCGACGCTCACCGTGTACTGCGACGAACTGGTGATAAAGGTCAGCGCATAGACGAACTCCTGCATCGCCAGCGTCGCGCTGAAGATGACCACGGTCAGTATCCCGCTCGACGACAGCGGCACCACCACCTTCAGGAACGCGCCGAAGCGGCTCAGGCCGTCCATCATCGCGGCTTCCTCGATGTCGCGCGGCACCGCCTTGAAGAACCCCATCATCAGCCAGCTGCAGAACGGCACCGTGAAGCTGGGGTACACCAGCACCAGCGACCACAGCGAATCCTGCAGGCCCAGCGCGCCGATGATGCGCGAGAACGGGATAAACAGGATGGTTGGCGGAATCAGGTAGGTCAGGAAAATGCCGATGGCCCACTGCCGGCCCCAGCGGCCCGAGAGCCGGGCCAGGCTGTAGCCGGCGGGCACGGCCAGCAGCAGCGTGATCAGCACTACGCCTACGGCCACGACCAGGGTATTGAACACCCAGCGCAGATACCGGGTCTCGCCGAACAGGATCCGCAGGTTCTCCATCGTCGGCGGCAGGTTGAACAGGAACGGGTTGTTGGCGGTGTTGATCAGGTCGTGCACATCCTTGAAGGTCGTGATCAGCATCCAGTAGAACGGAAACGCGCAGAACGCCACGAAGGCGGCAAGCAGGCCGAAGTGGGCACCGCGCGCAGCCCAGCGCCGGTAAGTGATGGCAGCGGCGCGCATTTCAGGTCACCTCCGCGCGGCGCGCCAAGGTCAGGAGCACGATCACTACCGCCACCAGCACCGGGAACAGGAACAGCGAGATGGCGGCCCCTTCCGCCAGGTCGCCGCCCTGGATGCCGGTGAAGAAGGCCAGGCTGGCCAGCACCTGCGTGGTGTCGTACGGCCCGCCGCGGGTCAGCACGTAGATGATGATCATGTCGGTGAAGGTGAAGACGATGCCGAACAGCAGCGCCACCAGCATGATGGGCATCACCAGCGGAAGGTTGATGAGGAACAGGTGCCGCCAGAAGCCGGCGCCATCCATGGCGGCGGCGTCGTGGATGTCCTGCGGGATGCCGCTCAGGCCGGCGAGGATGATCACCGTGGCCAGCGGCAGCAGGCGCCAGACATCCACCACGATGACCGAGGCCATCGCCAGCTCCGGCTGGCCGAGCCACACCGGCCAGTTGCGCGGCCCCAGCACGCCGACCGCGGCCAGGGTCCAGTTGATGATGCTGTAGACCGGATCGAAGATCCACAGCCAGCCGATGGTGCCGAGCGAGATCGGCGCCACCCACGGCAGCAGGATCAGCAGCCGCACCAGCCATTTGCCGCGGAAGTCCTGGTACAGGGCCAGCGCCAGCATCTTGGCCAGCACCACCACCAGCACCTGCGACACCAGCGTGAAAACCAGCGCGTTGCGCAGCGAACGCCAGAACGTATGGCTTTCCAGCACGCGACGGAAGTTCTCCAGGCCGACGAAGTGCAGCACCTGGCTGCCCACCGTGGCATCGGAGAGGCTGTAGTAGATCGACAGCATGAACGGGAAGCCGACCAGCAGCGCGATGTAGATCACCGCCGGGGCGAGCATGGCGCGGCCGAGCCAGCGGTCGTCGTCGGCCAGGCGCTGCGCGGGCTGTCGCGCCTGGTCCCGCGCGGGCTGCCCGGTGGCGATACGCAGCGGCTTCACGGCGCGGCCCTCAGGCTGGCCCCGGATTTCGCGTCGAAGCGGCGCAGGTCGCGTTCGCGCACCACGAAGCGGTGGCCGGCGCCGGGCTCGATCGGGACCGTCACCGTGCAGGGAATGCGCGAGACCACGCTGGCAGGTGGCAACGGCGCTTCCAGCTTGCCGTACACCAGGCGGTCCGAGCCCAGGTTCTCGATGCGCGTCACGTCCATGGCAAAGGCGCGCAGCGCATCCGCCGCGGGATAGGCTTCGCGCGGCAGGAAATGCTCGGGCCGGAAGCCGGTCACGACCCCGTCGGCCTCGATCAGGTTCATCGGCGGCGAGCCGATAAAGGTGGCGACAAAGAGATCGGCGGGACGTTCATAGACCTCCTGCGGCGTGCCGATCTGGTGAATCCTGCCGTGGTCGAGGATGGCGATGCGGTCGCCCAGGCCCAGCGCCTCGATCTGGTCATGCGTGACGTAGATGGTGGTGATGGCAAGCCGGCGCTGGAAGCGCTGCAGCTCGTCGCGCGCCGAGGTCCGCAGCTTGGCGTCGAGATTGGACAAGGGCTCGTCGAGCAGGAACGCCACCGGCTCGCGCACCACCGCGCGCGCCAGCGCCACCCGCTGGCGCTCGCCGCCGGACAGCTGGCGCGGCTTGCGCTGCAGCAGATGGCCGATGCCGAACAATTGCGCGGCCCAGTCCACCTTGCTGCCGGTCTCCTCGCGCGACATGTGCCGCGCCCGCAGCGGAAAGGCGATGTTGTCGAACACGTTGAGGTGCGGGTACAGGGCGTAGCTTTGGAACACCATCGCCATGTTGCGCAGCCTGGGCGGCAGCGCCGTGACGACGCGGCCGTCCACCAGGATATCGCCGTGGCTGGGCGCCTCGAGCCCGGCAATCAGGCGCAGCAGCGTGGTCTTGCCGGAGCCGGACGGCCCCAGCAGCACCAGGAACTCGGCATCGCGGGCGCCAAGGTCGACGTTATCGACCGCGTTGGCGCCGTCGAAATGCTTGGTGAGCGAGCGAACCTCTACTGAAGCCATATCCCCATATCCAGCCGCGCGCTACACCATGCCCTTGTCGCGCCACTTGGAGAAAATGCGCTTGCACGCGGCATCGGCGATCCGGACCGCGTTCTCCGGCGTCTCGTCGCCCGTGGCCGCCTTGGCGAACATGGTATTGAGGACCCAGGTATTGAAGATCTCGTCGACGGCCGCGTTGGCGTAGCCGGGGTAGCCGACATTGGTCGCCTGGTTCATCAGCGCGCCGAGAACCTTGTACTTGTCGCGCGGCATGGCCTTCTGGTCGTCGGCGATCAGCTTCTGCAGGTCGGGCACGGTGCTGGGGAAGCAGGGGAAGTTGTAGAACTCGCTGCCCAGGAAGCCCTGCCGGAAGTTGTCGATATAGTCGACCAGGAACTTCTTCGCGCCGGCGATGTTCTCGGCGAATTTCCAGATCACGTAGCAGTCCATCACGTGTTCCAGTGCGATGCGCCGCACCGGCCCCTGCAGCGCCTGCGTGAGCCAGATGTCGCGCGCGATCGGCAGGTTCTTGTTCTCGGCCTCGCGGGTGATGGAGATGGCGTTCAGGCAGAGCGAGATCTTGCCGGCCAGCATGGCGCGGTTGTTGGACGACGGGTCCCATGCCAGCACATCCGGCGTCATGGCCTCCTGGTAGAGCGCCTTGACGAACTTCACCGCTTCGACGGTGTTCTTCGAGTTCAGCACCACGGTGTGCCGGTCGTCCTGCACCGAGCCGCCGAAGGCATACAGGATCGCGCGCATCGCCATCGCGGTGTCGAGTTCCGCGGACAACCCCACGCCGACCGGGATGCCGCTCTTGGCCTTGATCTTGCGGCCGGCGGCAAGTACGTCCAGCCAGGTGTCCGGCGGCTTCATGCCGACCTCGTCCCAGAGGTCCTTGCGGAAGTTGATCGGGTCCGGCACGAAGCTGTCAGAGAAGCCGTAGTACTTCTTTGTCTTCGGGTTGTACGTGCTCTTGATCGCCAGCTCCATCGGCTTGCCATGCTTGCGCTGGCATTCCTCGTAGAGCTCGCGATGGTCGATCACCTGCTCCTCGTAGACCGGCGGCGGCGACAGGAACATGAACAGGTCGTGCCCCTTCTGCGCCGATACTTCGGCCGCCGCGCGCGTGGCCAGCGCCGGGATGCCGACGTGATCGACCACCACCTCGGTGTCGTTCTTCTGGCCCCACTCCCTCACATAGGTGTCGTCGAACCACTTGTCGTAGCCCGGCACGAAGTGGTTCCACTGCAGGATCTTGAGCGTGTGCTTTGCCGCATGGGCATAGCGCGGGATCACGAAAGGTCCGAGGCCGGCGGCAAGCCCGACGGCGCCAGTGGCCCGGATGAATCCGCGCCTGCCGGTATTGGTATTCGTATTGGGGCTGGTGGCGACTGCCACGTGGGTACCACCTGGATGCGCTGTCTTGGCCATGGCTATCTCCTCATGCGAGAAAGCGGTCGGCTCCCATCCCGGTCGAGCAACGATCTGCCTGATCACCTCAAGCGTAGGCCTCATTTCATGAATAGGGAATCCCGGGAACACCTCATGGAGTGATGGACCCGTGACATACGGGCACTTCCGCTTTCAGAAATGAGTCCTACGTTGGAGAGAGTGAGGAGGTGCCATGAAAAACGCATCGACACGAAGCTCGCCAGGCGATCCCAGGCCCGCTATCCATTTGCGCCATGCCGCCGTCTGCGCCCTGGCCGGTCTTGGCCTGGCCGTGTCGGTCCCCGCCGCCGCCAAGGTGGAGGGCGACGCCATCGTCCTCGGTGCCGCGGTCTCGCTGACCGGCAAGTACTCCACCAATGGCAAGAACACCCAGGACGGCTACAACCTTGCTGTGAAACGCGTCAATGAGATGGGCGGCGTCAAGGTTGGCGGCAAGGCCTATCAGTTGAAGGTCCTCTACTACGACGACGAATCCACCTCGGCCCGCGGCGCACAGCTGGCCGAACGGCTGATCAACCAGGACGGCGTCAAGTACGTTCTGGGGCCCTACAGTTCGGGGCTCACCAAGGCGATCGCCCCGGTCACGGAAAAGTACAAGATTCCGATGGTCGAGGGCAACGGCGCGGACCGCAACCTGTTCACGCAGGGCTACCGCTACATGTTCGCGGTGCTCAACACCTCCGACTACTACCTGCGCTCGGCCATCCAGCTCGCCGCCGAAGAAGCGCAGCGGGCAGGCAAGTCGCCGAAGAGCCTCAAGGTGGCCATCGCCATCGAGAACGACAACTTCTCGCAGGACGTGCGCGACGGCGTGGAAGAGGATGCGAAACGCCTGGGCATGCAGGTGGTGATCGACGACAAGCTGCCGCCCGAGCTGAACGACATGTCGGCCACGCTGGCCAAGGTGAAGGCGCTCAAGCCGGACATCCTGGTGGTATCCGGCCATGAAAAGGGCGCGGCGCTGGCGGTGCGGCAGGTAGCGGAGATGCGTATCGACGTGCCGATGCTGGCGCTGACCCATTGCGACTCCGCGCAGGTCATCGAGAAATTCGGCAAGAGCGCCGAATTCGCGGTGTGCGGCTCGCAATGGGACCGCACGCTTGGCTACAAGGACCGCTGGTTCGGCACGGCTGACCAGTACGCGCAGCGCTTCGAGAAGGAGTACCACTACGAGGCGCCATACCAGGCGGCCGAGTCCACCGCCGCGGTGCTGGCATTCGCCGACGCCTTCGAGCGTGCTGGCTCGTTCGATACGGAGAAGGTCCGCGATGCCCTGGCAAAAACCGACCTGATGACGTTCTACGGCCCGCTCAGGTTCGACCAGAGCGGCAAGAATATCGCCAAGTCGATGGTGCTGTACCAGGTACAGGACGGCAAGTTCAAGGTGGTCGCGCCGGGCAAGTGGGCGTCGTCGAAGGTCATCTATCCGGCACCTGCCTGGGCGCGGCGCAAATAGGGGGCTGCTGCGCGGCCTGACGCAGATGAGCAATCTCGCGGTCCTCTTCCAGAGTCCCGAGCTGAACCTGCAGCTCGTGGTGGATGGCCTGCTGGCCGGCGCGATCTTTGCGCTGGCGGCCTACGGCATGGCGCTGGTATGGGGCGTGATGAATCTCATCAACATAGCCCAGGGCGAGCTGGTGATGCTGGGCGGCTATATCGTGATCTGGCTGGTTGGCAAGGGCGTGCCCCCGATGCTGGCGGTGCCGGTTGCCGCGGCGGTGATGTACTGCGTGGGCTGGGGTCTCTATCGCATCGTCATCTTCCGCCTGGTCGAGCGCGATCTCTTTGTCTCGGTGCTGGCCACCTTCGGCCTGAGCATCGTGCTGCAGCAGCTCGCCAACCTGGCCTTCGGCGCCAATGTGCGCACGGTCGATGCGGGGCTGGGCAGCCTGATGCTGCCGGCCGGACTGGTGGTGCCGAAGATCAAGCTGGCGGCGTTCGCCGCAGCGCTGGCGCTGGGCGCCGGCCTGATGCTGTTCCTCAGGCATTCGCGCCGCGGCCAGGCGATCCGGGCGACCGCCCAGAACGCGCGCGCTGCCCGTGTGCTGGGGGTGGACGCCGATCGCATCTACGCCTCGACCTTCGCGCTCAACGCCGCCATCTGCGGCGCGGCGGGCGGGCTGGTGGCAATGACCTGGATCATCCACCCCTACCTGGGCCTGCCCTATACCGTGCGCGCCTTCATGATCGTGGTGGTGGCCGGGCTGGGCAGCATGCTGCCGGTGCTCGGCGCCGGCGGCGGGCTGGGCATTGCCGAGAACTATGCCGGCTTCCTGCTCGGCACCGAATACCAGACCGCCTTCCTCTACGCGCTGCTGGTGGTGATCCTGGTAAGCCGCAACCTGATGCTGCGCCGGCGGCGCGCCTACCTGCGATGAACCCGCATCTGCGCGGCGCGCGCCGGTCCGCATCGGATCTCCCGGCCACCTCCGCGGTGGCCTGGCTGGCGCTGCTTGCGGGCAGCCTGGGCGCGCTGATCGCGCCGTGGCTGTTCGCCGGCATCACCACGCAACTGACCTTTCTCTGGCTGATGGTGCTGTTCGCGCTGACGTGGGACGTGATGGGCGGGCAGATGGGCTACAACTCCTTCGGCAACATCGTGTTCTTCGGCGTGGGCGCCTATGTCTGCGCGGTGGTGCAGCGCGATTTCGGGCTGGGCTACTTCGCCGGCCTGGCGGCGGGTACCGGCCTGGCGGCGCTGGCGGCCATGGCGGCGGCGCTGGCGCTTGGTCCGGCCATACTGGGCTTGCGCGGGCACTACTTCGCCATCGGCACGCTGGGCCTGGGCATTGCCTGCGCCGATGCCGCCGCCGGCTGGGATTTCATCGGCGCGGGATCGGGCATGACGCTGCCACTGTTCCCGGGTGCTGCCGGCAGCCGCGAGCCGTTCTTCTACTACGCGATGCTGGTGCTGGCGGTGGTGACCCTGCTGTCGCTGCGTTGGCTCTATGCACGCCCATTCGGTCTTGCGCTCAATGCCATCCGCGACGACGAGGACAAGGCCGAGGCGCTCGGCCTGCACACCACGCGCTACAAGATCCTGGCGTGGTGCGTGTGCGCCGTCTTCCTCGGCATGGCGGGCGCCCTGACGGGCAACCTGGTGGGCTTCATCGATCCGCGCGAACTGGCCTTTGCCGGCGCCACCTTCGGCGTGTGGATGGTGGTGATGGCAATCCTGGGCGGCAAGGGCACGCTGTGGGGGCCGGTGATCGGCGCCGCGCTGTTCCATCTGACCCAGGAGCTGTTCTGGACCTACCTGCTGAACTGGCAGCGCGTTGCGCTGGGCGTGCTGATCGTGCTGATCGTGGTGCTGTTCCCGACCGGCATCATGGGCTGGCTGCGCGACTACAGTGCCAACCGCCGCCACATGACGGGGAGTCCCACGTCATGAACGACCTGCTTGCGGTGCGCGGCGTCACCAAGCGCTTTGGCGGCGTCGTCGCCAACCATGACATCTCCCTGCAGGTGCCGCTCGGCAGCATCGTCGGCCTGATCGGGCCGAACGGTTCGGGCAAAACGACCCTGTTCAATTCGATCGTCGGCTACCACCCGATCGACGGCGGATCGATCGCGTTCGACGGGCGCGAGATCTCGCGGCTGCGCGTCCCCGAGATCGCCCGCCTGGGCCTGGTGCGCACCTTCCAGCAGACGCGGGTGTTCGGCAAGATGAGCTGCCTGCAGAACCTGCTGGTCAGCGTGCCCCATGTGCATGAAGGACTCGCCGCCATGTGCACGCGGCAGGCACCGGCGGTGGCAGAACAGGCCCGCCAGATCCTGCGCATGGCCGGGCTGCAGGACCACGCGGACCAGCGCGGAGCCGACCTCTCGTTCGGGCAGCAGAAGCTGCTCGAGATCTGCATGGCCCTGATGAACGAGCCCAGGCTGCTGCTGCTCGACGAGCCGACCGCCGGCGTGAACCCGGTGATGATCGACAGCCTGATCGCGCTGCTCAGGGACATCAACGCACGGCTCGGCATCACCCTGCTGGTGATCGAACACAATATGCGGGTGATGATGCAGCTGGCTGGCCACATCTATTGCCTGGCGCATGGCGAGGTGCTGGCGCAGGGATCGCCAGCGCAGATCACGGCCAACCCCGCGGTGATCGAGGCCTACCTGGGAGGACAGCCATGATCAGCGCGCACACCGCGGCCCAGCCGGCTGTCCACGCGCCTGCCGCCACGCTCGCCGCAGCGCTCTCGCGCCCCCGGCCAACGATCGAGCAACTCGAGCAACTAGCCGGCGGCACCCCGATGGTCGCCGTGGACAACCTGGTCGCCGGCTATGGCGCCATGGAGATCGTGCACGGCTTCAGCCTGCGCGTGGCGCGCGGCGGTTCGCTGTGCCTGATCGGCCCGAACGGCGCGGGCAAGTCCACCGTGCTGCGCGCCATCTACGGCCTGGCCCGGGTCATGTCAGGGACCATCACCGTGGCCGGCGCGCCGGTCAACCACCTGCGTGCCGAGCAGAAGCTGCGGCAGGCAGGCATGGCCTATGTGCTGCAGGAGGGTTCGATCTTCCCTGACATGACGGTGGAAGAAAACCTGCTGATGGGCGGGTACCTGATGCCGCACCCGCGCGATGCCAGGGCTGCGGCCGAGCGCATCTTCCAGCGCCATGGCGCGCTCGCGCAACGGCGCGGCCAGCGCGCCAGCGTGCTCTCCGGCGGCGAGCGCAGGCTGCTGGAAATCTCGCGCGCGCTGATGATGGATCCTGCCGTGCTGCTGGTGGACGAGCCCTCGATCGGGCTGGAGCCGCGCTATGTCGACCTGGTGTTCGAACACCTGCGCCAGCTGCAGCAGGATGAGGGCAAGACCATCATCCTGGTCGAGCAGAACGCCCGCAAAGGGCTTGCTTTCGCCGACCTCGGCTATGTCCTGGTGGCCGGGCAACTGGCCATGGCCGGCACCGGTGGCGAACTGGGCCGGGACCCGGAGGTCGGCCGGCTATTTCTTGGCGCCTGAGCTACTGCTGCGGTGCGGCGCCGACTTACAAGGAGACCAAAATGTTCAAGCATCTGCTCGTGGCGGTCGACGGCTCGGACCTGTCCGATACGGCCTACCGCAAAGCCATCGAGCTGGCCAGCTCGATACAGGCCCGCCTTACCGCGATCCAGGTCGTCGCGCACTATGACGTGATGCGCCTGCAGACCGCCATGCTCCAGGAAACCCGGCAACGCTTCATGCAGGAAGCCTACCGGCAGGCCGAGGCCTACCTGGCAACGATCGCGCAGGAGGCCGCCGCGGCGGGCGTGCCGTGCGAAACCGCCTGCCCCACCGGCGACCACATCTTCCAGGCCATCATCGACGAGGCCGAGGCGAGGAAGTGCGACCTGATCGTGATGGCCTCGCACGGGCGGCGTGGGGTGCAGGCACTGGTGATCGGCAGCGAGACGCAGAGGGTCCTCACGCACACGCAGATCCCGGTGCTGGTCTACCGCTAGTGTCTTGCGCGCTGACGAGTCCAGTGCGTCCGGTGCGCTACGCTCAACCGCCGATGCGCGCCGCCACCGCCGCCACGCGCGCGGCATGGACGCGATCGCGGATCTGGCCCACGTCATCGCCGCAGGCACGCGCGATGGCGCCGGCATCGACGCCCGCCGCAGCCTCCAGCGCCGCCAGCAGGCGCGCCGCCTGCGGGTAGGGGCTCGCTTCGAAGCCCTTGCGCCCGCGCAGGTCGGCCTCGCAGGCCTGCAGCGCCTCGGCGAAGCGTGCCGCCTTGCGCAGCGCATCGCAGCGCTCGAGCAGGCGCATCACCGCCGCGGCGCTGAATTCGAGCGAACGGTGGATATTGCCGTGCTCGCGCGCCACCACCAGCGCCAGGTCGCGGCACTCATTGGGCACGCGCAGGCGCGCGCAGACGTCTTCGAGCAGCTGCGCGCTGCGCGTTTCGTGGCCGATATGGCGCGGCAGCACGTCCGCGGGCGTGGTGCCCTTGCCCAGGTCATGCACCAGCGCGGCAAAGCGCACCGTGAGCGGCGCGCCCATGGCGGCGGCCTGATCGATCACCATCATTACGTGCACGCCGGTATCGATTTCCGGATGGTAGTCGGCGCGCTGGGGCACGCCCCACAGGCGCTCCAACTCGGGCAGCAGCCGCGCCAGCGCGCCGCATTCGCGCAGCACTTCGAACATGCGCGACGGCTTCGCTTCCATCAGCCCGCGCGCCAGCTCCTGCCAGACGCGCTCGGGCACCAGCGCGTCGACCTCGCCGGCGGCGACCATCTCGCGCATCAGCCGCATGGTCTCGGCGGCGACGCCGAATTCATCGAAGCGCGCGGCAAAGCGGGCCACGCGCAGGATGCGCACCGGGTCTTCGGCAAAAGCATCGGAGACATGCCGGAACAGGCGCGCGGCCAGGTCGCGCTGGCCGCCGTGCGGATCGATGACCGGGCCGGTCAGGTTACCGTCGGCACCGACCGCGCGCGCCATCGCGTTGATGGTGAGGTCGCGCCGCACCAGGTCGTCTTCCAGCGTGACATCGGGCTCGCAATAAAAGGCAAAGCCCTTGTAGCCCATCGCCGTCTTGCGTTCGGTGCGGGCCAGCGCGTATTCCTCTTTGGTGCGCGGATGCAGGAACACCGGGAAATCCTTGCCCACCGGGCGAAAGCCCGCGGCCTCCATCTGCGCCGGGGTCGCGCCAACGACCACGTAGTCGCGGTCCTGGCTGGGCTTGCCCAGCAGTTCGTCGCGGATCGCGCCGCCGACGGCATACACCTGCATCGTTGTGGCCTCGTCATGGGCCGGCGCCGGGCAGGTGCCCGGCGCCGGCGGTATTGCTAGTGGACTAGTGGTTGATGATTATCGCATCGGGACGATCCGGGGCCAGCCGGTAGGGTTCGTCGTCGGCCAGGAAGTCGCGTTCCTCGCGTGCGCCGGCAATCCATTCCTGCATTGCCGGCAGCGCCAGCATGAAGTCCGCATAGGCCTTGGCGTCCCCGGCTTCATCGGGCAGGTGGATGCCGTAGGTGGCAAAGCGGCTCACCACCGGCGCAAAGAACGCGTCGGCCACAGTGAACTCGCCGAACAGGAACGGCCCGTTCGCGCCGTGCTGCTGGCGCAGCCCTTCCCAGATCGCGGCGATGCGCTCCACGTCGCGCTGCACGGCCACGTTCCAGCCGCGCCCGGGCAGCACCGCGGTCACGTTCATCGGCAACTGGTTGCGCAGGTTGCCGAAGCCCGAATGCATCTCGGCGCAGACCGCGCGCGCCACCGCGCGCTGGGCACGGTCGGCCGGCCACAGGTGCTTTTCCGGGAAGCGCTCGGCCAGGTATTCGGAGATCGCCAGCGAATCCCACACCGTGACCTCGCCATCGACCAGCGCCGGTACCTTGCCCGCGGGCGAGTAGCGCGCGATCTCGGCGGCAAAGCTGCCGGTGAACAGGCGCACCTGCACTTCTTCGAAATCAATGCCGGCCTGGCGCAGCAACAGCCACGGACGCAGCGACCAGGAGGAATAGTTCTTGTTGCCGATGACGAGCTTCATCGTGGGTCCTTGGGGGAGGAAACGGAGGGAGACGGCGCAGGCGCGGCGCCTGCCGCCTGCAGGACGGCATGGCGGCCGCGCGCCGGACTGGTCATTCTGCCAGCGCGGCCGTCCGCGTCAAAGTGAATTGCGCTAGCAACCGATATGAAATCCGGTCACATAGGGCGCACCGGCCGCCGGCCCCGTCAGCGGTGCACGCTCGCGCGCATATGGGTCAGCGTGGTATCGCGGTTGCGCCCGGCCAGCGCGTCGGTCATGATCGACTCCAGGCTGGCCGGATGCAGGTTCAGTTCGGGTGCGACCGGGTGTTCCAGCACATTGTCGAGCTGCATCGAGTCGAGGTTGTCGCGCGACAGCAGCGGTTCGCCCGGCATATGCTCCATGATGCTGGCCTGCACCCGTGCCAGCGCATCGGGCAGCGCGATCACCGGGCGCGGATGCCCGGACGCGCGCCCGGCAAAGCGCACCAGCTCTTCCAGCGTATAGACCTGCGGGCCGCCCAGCTCATAGCCGTGGCCGATCGTGGCCGGGTTCACCATGGCATTCAGGTAGGCCTGCACCACATCCTGCACGAATACCGGCTGGAAGCGCGCATGCGCGCACGCCAGCGGCACCACCGGGGCCATCTGTTGCATGTGGGCGAACAGGTTCAGGAAATGGTCGTCGGGGCCGAACACCACCGAGGGCCGGAAGATGGTCCAATCCAGCCCGCTGGCGCGCACCACGCGCTCGCCGTCGCCCTTGCTGCGCAGGTACATCGACGGCCCGTTGCTGTCCGCGCCCAGCGCGCTCATATGCAACAGCCGGCGCACGCCGGTGGACAGGCACGACGCCGCGATCTGCCGCACCATCTCCACATGCGCACTGGCAAAGGCTTCGCCGTAGGGGTCGGCGCGCTCGCCGTGCAGCACGCCCACCAGGTTGACGACGATGCCATCCACGCCCAGCGAGCCGATGGCGTCATCCAGCGCGGCATTGTCGGCCAGGCCCAGCTCCACCACTTCCACGCGCGGCAACAGCAGCAGGTGCTGCGCGTGCTCGATATTGCGCGTGCCGACTACGATGCGGTCCGGGGCGATGGGGGAATCGGGGTTGGCGCCGGGTTCCAGCGGCGCGCCGGAGGCCGAGGCAGCCCCGGCCAGGCGCGAGACGAGGTGGCTGCCGATAAAGCCGGCACCACCGATGACGAGGACGTTGCTGGTCTGCATGATGCCTCCGTGCCAAGAAAACTGCACGCCGCGGCACCCTGCGCCAGCCCGGGCCCGCCGGATCGTCCCGGCAGGGCCCGTCCTGCCTGCCCCCGCAGGGGCAACTTCAGGGCAGGCTGGTAGTGGTCACCGCCGACGGCGCGACCATGCCCAGGCGCGATTTCAGCGACTGCGGCCGGCCACTCATCAATGCAGCATAGTACGTGGCGTTGGAAAGCACATTCTTCACATAGCCGCGCGTTTCATTGAACGGAATGGTCTCTGCAAAGATCGCGCCTTCCACCGGCCGCGCCAGCGTGCTGCGCCAGGCCTTGGGCCGGCCCGGGCCGGCGTTGTACGCAGCCGAAGCCAGCGTCCACGAGCTGTCCAGGTCGGTCAGGACCATGTTCAGGTAGTTGGTGCCAAGCAGGATATTGATATTGGGATCGGCCATCATCGACGGCGAAAAGTCGGCCATGCCGATCTTGCGCGCGACGTACTTGGCCGTGGCCGGCATCACCTGCATCAGGCCATGTGCGCCCGCCGACGAGCGCGCGTTCATGAGGAAGCGCGATTCCTGGCGGATCAGGCCGTAGACCCACGCCATGTCCAGGCCGACATCGTCGGTGGCGCGCTGCATGATGTCGCGGTACGGCATCAGGAAACGCAGCGTGAAGTCATGTTCGTTGCGGGTGCGGTCGGCGGAGTTGACGGTGCGGTCCAGCAGTTCCAGGCGGCGCGCATACTCGGCCGCGGCCAGCAGCTCGCGGTCGCTCATATTGCGCAGTTCCCAGTTCCACTCGCGGTTGCCTTCGAAGCGCAGGTTCATCGCATAGAATTTCTGCGCCCGCTGAAAACCGGCGCGCGTGCGCATGGCCATGGCCTCGGCGTCGCTGACGGTGGTGCGCGCCGGCAGCGTGATGCGGTTGCCCAGCTCTTCGCTGGCCAGCTGGCCGTAGAAGTTGAACTGGCCGGCGATCTGCTGGAAGTTCTGCTGGGCCTCGGTGTCGCGGCCGTCGGCCTTGAGCGCGCGGCCATACCAGTAGATCCAGGCCGGGTCCTTGGCGCGCAGTTCGGGGCGCATCAGCTCCACCGCCTGGCGCACCTGCTTCCAGTCGCCCTGGCGCAGCGCGGCGCGCACGCGCCATTCCTGCGTGTCGTCGGAGAGCCACTGGTTGCCGCCCAGGTCCATCTGGCGGCGGTAGTAGCCGGCCGCATCGGGCAGCAGCTTCTTGGCCGCGAACTGGCCGATCACGCCCCAGGCCGCGCCCTGCTCGTCGCGCGACAGCGTACCCTGGGCCGTGCCGAGGTAGGCGGCTGCCTGCGACGGGTCGTTGCGCGCCATCTTGACGACAGTGGCCAGCGTATCGCCATCCGCGCGCGCGTCGGGCACCAGCGCGGCGATCTTGCCGGCCAGCGTGACAAAGTTCTGTTCCAGCGCCAGACGCGCCTGGTAGGCGACATCACTGCGCTGGATCTGCTGGCTTTGCGCCAGGTAGCCGATCAGGTCGACACAGCCTTCGCCGTAGTATTTGGGGTCGCTCAGCACATTGCGCGCATCCGCGGCCACGTTCTGGCCCTTGAGCGCGCGCGACAGCAGCGCATAGCACTCGACCTGGGTATCGTCCTTGAGCGCGAATTGCGGATACTCGACATCGAAATTGGCCCAGTCGCGCTTCTTGCCCAGCACCAGCAGCCAGTCATTGCGCATGCGGTCGGCAATGGCATCACCCTTATAGCGCTGCAGGAATGCGCGCACCTGGTCGTCGGGCGCGTCGATGCGCGCCAGGCCGCTGGCGTCGAACAGCTGCGGCTTGATGCGGAAGTACTCGACATAGGACGGGACCGGATAGTCCACCAGCGTGGCCGAGATCGCGTAGGCGCGCTCCACGTCGTTCTTGCGCGCGGCTTCGCGCAGCGCGGCGAAGGCCTCGTCGGGATCGCTCGGAATCACCGCCGCCTGCGGGCGCGACACCGCCTGCGGGCGCTTCTGCGCGTGAACGGGCGTGACAAGCAGTGCACATGCCAGCGCGATCCAGGCGGCCCGGCCGGCACGCTGCAGATATACTCCCTTCAGCATTCTTTGCTTCCTTGTCGATGACGGCGGCGCCGGCGCCTGCAACCTTGTGCCCAGCCGCGGCTCCGCCGTCCGTGTTTGGTTCGGACGAGGGGCATTATCCCACGCCATGTCATCCACTCCTGCCACGACCGCACCCAACCCCGCCGCCGACGACCGTCGTGCACTGCGCACGCAGTTGCTGGCGCAGCGCGCCGCCCTCCCCGCACGCGCCGAAGCCGACGCACGCATCGCCGCCGCGCTGTCCGGATTGCTGGCCGGACTGGCCGTGCGCTGCCTGGGTTTCTACTGGCCGATCCAGCAGGAGTTCGATGCGCGCGACGCGGTCGGCCGCTGGCTCGCCGCCATGCCTGGCCGCAGCGCCGCGCTGCCGTCGGTCAGCCGGCCGGGCGCGCCGCTGGATTTCCACCTGTGGACACCGGACACGCCCATGGCCACCGGCCACTACGGCATCCCGGTGCCGGACGGCACCGAGGCCGTGACGCCCGATGCGCTGCTCATACCCTGTGTCGGTTTCAGCCCGGACAAGTTCCGCCTGGGCTACGGCGGTGGCTTCTACGACCGCACGCTGGCGGCCATGGCGCAGCGGCCAGTAGCGATCGGCATTGGCTACGAAAGCTGCCGGCTACCGTTGCAGGCGCAGCCGCATGACATTGCCATGGACTGGATCGTTACGGAATCCGGCCAGTTCTAGTGTCCTGTTCCGTTTTTGCGGAAAAGGACACTAACCCGGCCCGGCCTCGGCGGCGCCCCGCACCAGCTCATCCACCAGCGCACGCATGCAGCGCCAGTGCGAGCCCTCCCAAAACACGCGCCGGCACTGGTCGCAGGTAACAAAGCTGCGATGGCGCTCGAGCACCCCCTCCGGCACGCGCCCGGCCGCGCCGGCCGCATCCAGCGCGCGCAGCGGCGCGTTGCAGTCCAGGCACAGCGAGAACGGCCGTGCGCTGCGCGCCAGGTCCAGCCGCGCAAAGATCTCCCGCACCTGCAGTTGCGACTTGATCGCGCGCACATAGCAGCCGTGGGTGATGCCGCGGCGCTTGAGCAGCTCGCGGTCGCGCGTCAGCACCACGCGGCCCTGGTCGACGGCGATGCGCTCGATCTCGCTGTCTTCGAAATGGTTGTCGTAGAGGGTGTCGAAGCCGGTCATGCGCAGCAGGTGCGCCAGGCCGCCCAGGTGCGCGTCGGCGACAAAGCGCATCACCCGCAGCGGCTGCTCGCGTACCCGCAGCAGCGGGGACACGTCGAGCCGTTCGAACTTGGGATAGACCGAGACCCGGTCGCCATCGCACAGCTGCCGCTCGAAGCCGGACGATTCGCCATTGACCAGGATCAGCTCGACTTCGGTATGCGGCACGCCCAGCGCCTCGATCATGTGCTTGACCGTGGCGGCGCGCGCGCAGGCGCAGGACAGGTCACGCCGGCGCTGGTCCGGCGCGAGAAAGTCGTTCAGTTCCTCGTAGAAGCGGAAGGTGGCGGTGACCATGGTGCCGAGTATGGCACTGTCGGCAGATCGGCGCGATAGCGGGACCTTGCCTCAGCCCGCATTCCCCAGCCGCAGCGCCGCCTCCACCGCCAGCTTCGCCCAGGGCGTCATCGCGCCGGGCGATTCCAGCGCCGCCGGCGGCAGGCTCAGGTAGTGGCGCATGGTGACCTCGCGCTTTGCCGACTGGTAGCGGAAGGGCTCGCTGCCCTCGGCCTCGAACTTGCCGCGCGTGGCGTCATCGGCCTTCAGGTAGCAGGTGCCGCCCGACACCAGCGCAAACATCAGCCCGTCATAGAACAGGCCATGGCCGCCAAACATGCGCCTGGCGCTGACAGGGCCGATGCGCGCCGCCAGCGGCCCCATCAGCTCGAGCAGATGTTCGATGAAGGGATCGGGGCGGCGCGTGGCCATGGGCGGGCGTTACAGCTTCAGGCGCTGCCAGATCGCCTTGGTCGCGCCAGCCGCATTGAGCGTATAGAAATGCAGCCCCGGCACGCCCGCGGCCAGCAGCCGCTCGCACAGGGCAGTGACCACGTCCAGGCCAAAGGCGCGGATCGATTCGCGGTCGTCGCCGAAGCTCTCCAGCCGCTTGGCCACCCAGCGCGGCACTTCGGCCCCGCACGACTCGGAGAAGCGCATCAGCTGCGTGTAGTTGGTGATCGGCATGATGCCCGGCACGATCGGCACCTCGAGGCCCGTCGCGCGCACGTCATCGACAAAGCGGAAGTAGGCGTCAGCGTTGTAGAAATACTGCGTGATCGCCGAGTTGGCGCCGGCCTTGACCTTGCGCACGAAATTCTCGAGATCGTGGCGCGGAGACTTGGCCTGCGGGTGGTACTCAGGATAGGCCGCGACTTCGATATTGAACCAGTCGCCGGTCTCGGCACGGATGAACTCGACCAGTTCGTTGGCGTAGCGGAACTCGCCTATCTCGCCCATGCCCGAGGGCATGTCGCCGCGCAGCGCGACGATATGGCGGATGCCGCCGTCGCGGTACTGCTGCAGGACGGCGCGGATGCTGTCGCGCGACGAGCCCACGCACGACAGGTGCGGCGCGGCCTCGATGCCTTCGCGCTGGATTTCCAGCACCGCGTCCAGCGTGCCCTGCTGCGTGGTGCCGCCGGCGCCGAACGTCACCGAGATGTACTTGGGCTTGAGCGGGGCCAGCTGCGCACGCGTGTTGCGCAGTTTCTCCGTGCCCTCCGCCGTCTTGGGCGGGAAGAATTCAAAGCTGAAGTAGCGGTCTTGCATGATGGTGGCGCGCCGCGTTGGCGCGGCGCGCGGTATGGGATTCGTGTCAGTGCAGGCCGCCTCAGGCGGTGCGTTCGCCCAGCAGCAGGCTGGCCAGCAGCCACGAGATCACGCTGTACAGGATGGAGCCCAGCAGGGCCGCCCAGAAGCCGCCGACGGTAAAGCCCGACAGCAGGTTGCCGACAAACAGGAACAGCAGCGCGTTGATGACGAAGATAAACAGCCCCAGCGTCAGCAGCGTGACCGGCAGCGTCAGGATCACCAGGATCGGACGGATCAGCGTATTGACCAGGCCCAGCACCAGCGCCGCCAGCATCGCCGAGCCGAAGCTCTTGATGTGGATCGACGAGATGAGGTACGGCAACACGAACAGCGCAACGGCGTTGATGACCCAGACGACCAGTAGTCTCATGACGGCTCCTTGAATTTGGTTTCTCCCCCTCTCCCGCAAGCGGGAGGGGGAGCCCTGCCTTCCTGCGCGGATCAGTAGCGGTAGTGGTCGGCCTTGTACGGACCTTCCTTCTTCACGCCGATGTACGCGGCCTGCTGTTCGGTCAGTTCGGTCAGCTGCGCGTTCAGCTTGCGCAGCTGCAGGCGCGCCACCTTCTCGTCCAGGTGCTTGGGCAGCGTGTAGACGCCGACCGGATACTTGCCGCTGTCGCGTTCCTGCCAGAGTTCGATCTGGGCGATGGTCTGGTTGGCGAACGAGCTGCTCATCACGTACGACGGGTGGCCGGTGGCGCAGCCCAGGTTCACCAGGCGGCCCTTGGCCAGGATGATCAGCTTCTTGCCGTCCGGGAACTTGACGTGATCGACCTGCGGCTTGATCTCATCCCATTCGTACTTCTCGATCGAGGCGATGTCGATCTCGTTGTCGAAGTGGCCGATATTGCAGACGATGGCCTGGTCCTTCATTTTGGCCATGTGGTCATGGGTGATGACATGGTAGTTGCCGGTGCAGGTGACGAAGATATCGCCATGCTCCGCGGCGTAGTCCATGGTCACCACGCGGTAGCCTTCCATCGCGGCCTGCAGCGCGCAGATCGGGTCGATCTCGGTCACCCACACCTGCGCCGACAGCGCGCGCAGCGCTTGTGCGCTGCCCTTGCCCACGTCGCCGTAGCCGGCCACGATGGCCACCTTGCCGGCGATCATCACGTCGGTGGCGCGCTTGATGCCGTCCACCAGCGACTCACGGCAACCATACAGGTTGTCGAACTTGCTCTTGGTCACCGAGTCGTTGACGTTGATGGCCGGAAAACGGAGCTCACCCTTTTGAGCCATCTGGTACAGGCGGTGCACGCCGGTGGTGGTTTCCTCGGTCACGCCGCGGATGGCCTCCAGGTTGCGGCTGTACCAGCTCGGATCCTTGGCCAGCTTTTCCTTGATGGCGGCGAACAGGTAGGTCTCTTCCTCGCTGCCCGGCTTGGCGATGAGCGACGCGTCCTTCTCGGCGCGCGCACCCAGGTGCAGCAGCAGCGTGGCGTCGCCGCCGTCGTCCAGGATCATGTTGGGGGTGCCGCCGTCCGACCAGTCGAAGATGCGGTGCGTGAAGTCCCAGTATTCCTTCAGCGATTCGCCCTTGAAGGCGAACACGGGCGTGCCGCCGGCGGCGATCGCGGCAGCGGCGTGGTCCTGGGTCGAGTAGATGTTGCACGAGGCCCAGCGCACGTCGGCGCCCAGTGCCTTGAGCGTCTCGATCAGCACGGCGGTCTGGATCGTCATGTGCAGCGAGCCGGCGATGCGCGCGCCCTTGAGCGGCTGCGCGGCGGCGAATTCGTCGCGGATCGCCATCAGGCCGGGCATTTCGGTCTCGGCAATGGCGATTTCCTTGCGGCCCCAGCCGGCCAGGTTGATGTCGGCGACGAGGTAGTCTTGCTTCAGGTCGGTCACAGCGTTCATGTTTCACTCCCGGTGAAGAGTGGCACGCAGGTGACGAGTACGGGGAATCTGGCAGCTGTGGCATGGCGCAAGGGCACATGCGAAGCTCGCGGATAGGTCGACTCGCCTCCGTGCGGACCACGGATCAGCGAGCGCCGTTGAAGACAGTCCGAGCCTGGCGGATGGCATGGGGCGGCTGTGCCGCCGGCCGCGCGATGTGCTTCGCAGGCCTCCATCCGTTGCAACGCTCCTCGGGAGGGTAGGAGTATACCATCGCTGGTGACACTCCCCCCTAAGAACCGTACGTGCGGGTTTCCCCGCATACGGCTCAAGCCTCAACAAAGTGAATCGAATAAATCGAACACCGGCTTCACAACGGTTCTGCCGTGGTGATGAACTTGAACATGGCAACCCGGGTGCACCAGCACACGATTTCCTAGAGCATCGGAACCGCCAAGAACGCGCGGCACGATGTGGTGATCATCCCACCCCGTCTCTTTGGTCATCTTGCACTGACACAGCGCACATAAACCCCGCTGGGACATATACAGCTTGATCCACTGCTTGCGGTGCGACATGCTTTGCAGCATGCGCTCCTGTCGCAGCTTTTCGCCATACATTTCCCAAGCTGGATCAAAGGGGTTGTATTCCCCCTTGACCTTCGTGTGCCTCCTGATCGGCGTGCCCGCGAGCGGGTATAACTCCAGCCAGAAGGGATTACCCCTCTTATCCACTGTTGTGGTACCGAACACCCAGTTCCGATTGCCGATGGTCACGAAATACCGCTTCCGCACCCACTCGGCGTTCTTTCCTCGATGTCGCCGCTTTGCCCACCGCCACAGAGCCTGAAATACCATGCGCTCCATTCTGGTGAACATTGCCTTTGCTACCACTGGGCTGTGATATTGCGCCCAGCCCCTTAGCATCGGGTTCAGCAGTCGGATCAGATCCTCTTGCTTTCCCCCTTCTTGGCACTGATGACTCCTTTGACCTTGCGGTAGAACGCTTGCGCGTTTTTCTTGCTCGGCTTGATGAGCAGTTTTCCCGAGTACTTCCGGAAATTCCACCCAAGGAAATCAAAGCCTTCGGCGATATTTACGATCCGCGTTTTCTCCGTTGATAGTGTCAGCCCCCTGACAGCGAGGAACTGTTCCACCCACGGCTTCACTTCGTTTTCTAACACCTCCGGCGTATTACCGGTGATTACGAGTCGAGTCGCCCCGGGGAACTTCCCCCCAAGGCGCTCACGGAACCGGACGTGAACGTCTCCGCTCATCCGGCTCTTCCCATTGAAGCCTGTCCCCATAACAGCGACCAGTGTGCAAACAGATGCATCTCTTTGCGTGCTACGCGTGCTAGCCAGTGACTGGCTTGTCGGCGATGCCCCTGAAGACGCTTATGTTTGCGAGTTAGCCACAACACGAGTTTGCGATCAATCTGCCTCAGCGTTGGGTACAGCGCGGATTTGTAGAATGCACCGTAATAATTTACCCAGCCTCTGATTTTGGCGTTGAACATATGCGCCAGGTCGAACAGGGACTTGTCACTGCGATTCTGCAGATTCCAGCTCCTGACCTCCTGACGTATCGCTTTCCCCGCCTTGGCACTCATCGCCGGACTGAAGTTAACGAAGGTTTTACCCCATCGATTCTTTGACAGGCGAGGCCGAAACGTATAGCCCAGAAAGTCAAAGCTCGTTTCGGCGTAGTTCCCCCGCCGATCCGCATCCTTGCAGTAGACCACTCGGGTTTTCAGCGGATGCAATTCCAGTCCACATTGCGCGAACCGCCGGCTCAAATCACCAATCAGTGCTTCGGCCTGCGATTGACTACGACAATGGCATACAACATCATCGGCGTACCTTTCGAAGGGTACCCCGGCAAACTGACGCTGCATCCACATGTCAAAGACGTAGTGCAGGAACAGATTGGCCAACAACGGGCTGATGACACCGCCCTGGGGCGTTCCCCGCGTTCGCGTCACCATTGTTCCATCCAGCATTTGCACTGGCGCCTTCAGCCAGCGTTCTATGTACATCACCACCCAGCGTTCTTGAGTGTGATGTCGCACCGCCTTCAGCAGCAAGGCGTGATCGATGCTATCAAAGGAAACCACCACAGACTACCCCTCTCCACCACGTTCCTGAATCTGTTGTCATCACACGATCCGGCCACCCGTTCGAGGGCCGGCGCCTCCAGGTCATCAGCCGACGGCAACGGGCCGGCCGATTGCACCTTCTGCTGACGCTTCCCGACCAATCACGTGGGCTGATTCCCGCCGACTGGACCGATTTCGCTGCCGCCTCCGGCAGCGTTTCCACAGGTACCAGCGTCCCAACATCCGATGCGCTGGGCTCGCTTGCCGACCTGCTCCACGCTCGCCTCATCATTGACGCTTTGCTGCGCCAGACGGAACAGGAGAGCAACGATGCAACTGAACCTACCCCTTGCGGATCTGCCGTCCGGCGACGACAGCCTGTGGGAACAACTCGATCCAACGACACGCGAGGCGGTAATCAACGGCCTCGCCCAGGCGATTGCGAAGCTCGTGAGCTACAACAACCCGCTGCCCCGGGAGAACAATGATGATTGACACCTCCAACAAGATCGGCCCCAGCCATTTGCAGCGCACCGCCTTCGTCTACATCCGTCAGTCCAGCGCCAGCCAAGTCGAGCACAATCGCGAATCGACGCAGCGCCAGTACGCGCTCGCACAACGAGCCACCGCCCTCGGTTGGCCCGCGCAGCAGGTCAGCGTGGTCGACGAGGATCTGGGCCTCTCGGGCGCCAGCGCCGCGCACCGTGGCGGGTTCGCCCGCATGACCGCCGAAGTCGCGCTCGGGCACGTCGGCATTATTCTCGGATTGGAGGTCTCCCGCCTGGCGCGCAATAATTCCGACTGGTACCGCCTGCTGGACCTGTGCAGCATGACCGATACGCTCATCGGCGATGCTGACGGCGTGTATAACCCGGCGCTGTTCAACGACCGCCTGTTGCTCGGCCTGAAGGGCACCATGAGCGAAGCCGAACTGCACATCCTACGCGCGCGTCTGGACGGCGGCATCCGCAACAAGGCTGCCCGCGGCGAGTTGCGCCGCGGCCTGCCCACCGGACTGGTGTGGGGTGAGGCCGACGGCGAAGTCAGGCTGCATCCGGATGAAGCCGTCGTCGGTGCGCTGCGCACCGTGTTCGAGCGTTTTAGCGAGCTCGGCTCTGCCCGCCGCGTCTGGCTGTGGTTCCGCGCCGAGAATCTGTCATTCCCGCTGCAGCTCAATCACACCGCGCAGATCCGCTGGGTCGCCCCGACCTATACCGCCATCTACAATGTCCTCACCAATCCGGTTTATGCTGGCGCCTACTGCTACGGCAAGACCCGGCAAGAGCGCTACGTCGATGAACATGGCGTGCTCAAGACCCGATTGCGCCGGCTGCCCCAGTCGCAATGGGCCGTGCTCATCCGGGACCACCACGAAGGATATCTCGATTGGATGACCTATGAAGCCAATCAAATGCGCCTGGGGGCCAATACCAAGCCCCGGCCTCATCAGGTCGGAGGCGCTGTGAGAGAAGGCGCCGCCTTGCTGCAAGGCCTGGCCTGCTGTGGTCACTGCGGTCGGCGACTCAAGACGCACTATCGCGGAACCAATCAGACGCCCGGGTACCATTGCTCCAACAAGGGAATCGAGAATGGCCGCGGCGTCTTCTGCCTCAATGTTGGGGGCCTGCAAATCGATGCCGCCGTTGCGCAGGCCTTTTTGCAAGCCGTGGAGCCGGCCGGCATCGCAGCAGCCGTGCGTGCGGCCGAACACCTCGAGGCCGATCACGACGCGGCGCTTGCACAGTGGCGACTGAACGTTGAACGAGCCCACTACGAGGCACAGCGCGCCGAACGGCGGTACCACGCCGTCGACCCCGAGAACCGCCTGGTGGCACGCGGTCTCGAAGCGCAGTGGGAGCAGCAGTTGCGTGAGCTCGAACAGGCTCAGGCAGAACTTGCTCGGCGTGAACAGCTTCGTCCATGCACGCTGAGCACTGAACAGCGCAAGAGTCTGCTTGCTATCGGTAAAGACCTCAAACAGTTGTGGGACGCACCGACCCTCACACTGCGCGACAGGAAGCAATTGCTTCGCACGCTGCTCGAGGAGGTGAGTATTACCGTCCATCGCGAAGAATTCCGGGCGCATCTGAAGCTGCGTTGGCGCGGCGGCAAGCTTACCGACTGCGAGGTCGCCTTGCCGCGCTCGCGGCCCGCGACCATTCGCACCGACGAAGACACAATTGCCCTGGTCCGCCGTCTAGCCGAGCACTATCCCGATGCCACCATCGCCGGCATCCTCAACACACAGGGCCGGGTAACAGCGCGCGGTCTGCGCTTTAACCAGAACCTCGTAGGCAACTTGCGGCGCCATTGGCATATCCCTTGTTTCGAGCGCCCCACAGCGCTTCCTGACGGCGAGTTGCTCAGCATCCGCCAGGCCGCACGCGTGTTGGGTACCGCGCCGTCCACACTACACCGTTGGGTCAACGACGGCTTTATCGCCGGCGAACAGACCACGCCCGGTGCGCCCTGGCGCATCCGCATCACCGATGCGCTGCGGCAGCAATTCGTCGCGCACAGCCCCGATGGCTACGTCGTCATGCAGGAAGCAACCAAGCTGCTCGGCGTGTCCCGCCAAACTGTGTTGCAGCGTGTAAAGCGCGGCGAACTCGATGCCGTCCTGGTGTGCCAGGGACGGCGAAAAGGCTTGCGCATCAAGGCTGTCAGCGAGCAACCCGACCTCTTCGAACACTCCTCATGAACCAAAGGGCATTCTCATGCGCGATCCAAGCATCCTTTGATATCCGCCTCCAATACCCATTGTGCCGAGGCTTTCAGGGCTAGCAGGCTGCTGAAGTACTCACCGCGCAAGCGATGAGGCTCCCCCCGCAAGGCCGGGGGGCGCTATTTTTCACAATCCG
>NZ_JBWKQZ010000053.1:0-29614 GCF_059419025.1 Cupriavidus sp. GW821-FHT07C08 | reverse complement strand
CATCTCTTTCTGCGCTCGTGATTCTTCAAATAACGCTTCTCCTCACGAATCGGAGGACTTAATCAGCATTGCCTTAGGCGATTTTGGCCAGATCCGCGTAGTCTTAAGAATGTTGAGAAGCCATGCCCTTGGCGTTGCCTTTCAGCAACGGTCGAAAAGTGTACTTGCGCACGAAATTCGCATAGGAATCAGATTCTTGGCGCCGTGTGATTAGTCGCACATAGTGATCACCGGTTGCGCTATCCTTGATCCTCAACAGGCGTTTCCGCTTACGCTGGAAAGCGTCTTGCGTATCGTTCTGGCGATTCTGAAGCTGCAGCCCGGGCACGACGCCGGCAAGCATGCCCGGCTGACGCGCGCGGAGCTCGCGCTCATCGATGTGCAGCCGCTCGACGGCGCGAATGAGGAGTTCTTTCGCTACGGCGAGATAACATCGACGGCGGGCGTAGCGCCATTTGCGTGCCTCGCCAGTCAAGGGGCGATGCCCGCAAGTTACCTACTTGCTCGCCTGCGCCTTGAGCCAACTGTCATGCAGCGTGATGGTCTGGCACGGGACTCGATTGAAACTCCTTTCAATAGGTTCAGCAGAATGCAATAGAAAACTTGGCAGACCGTGGGCTAACCATAGTGAGCCAAGATTGCTTTTGCAATTGAGTCGCCGCTTGCACAAGCTCCGGTCAGGAGCGCTTGGGACAGGTAATCCCCGCAGTAGTAGACGGTTCGTTTGGCGGCAGACTGCCAGGTGAGAAAGCCGGCCACCTTCCGGCAATAGCCAGGGTAGAAGATCGGCAGCTTGTACGGAATCCACTGGTTGACAATAGTGTGCACTCGACTATCGAAGCGGGGAATGCGCTGCCTGACTTCCGACCGGATAAGGGTGTCGATCGAATCGGCCAGGCCGAGGCGATCCACTTCTTCGGCTGCCTCGGGTGTCAGCTGACAGTAGAGTTGCGCGTGCGAACGTCCTGCGATCGGTGCCGCCGGCAACTGCTGCCAGGTCGCAATGCGAGTCGTTGACTGACGGCCTGAGAACTCCAGCTCGGCAGGAATATCCCCTTCCAGCGCGTAGTGAACGACACCCAGCTTGTTATATCGCACTGCATCGAGCATCGAGCGCTCCGCGTCGAGAGGATCGACGATAAGCTTGCCGGCTTGCGCGCCCTCCGTGGCGCAGACGACAACATTCGCGCGCAGCTCATGTTCTTGTCCGAGGCGCCGATAACGTACGATGCATTGGCCCTCGGCGTGTCGTTCGATGGCATAGGCCTTTGCGTCGCAAAGAACTGGCACCCGACGGCCCAGTTCCTGAGTCACCTGCCCCATACCTTCTGCCAGGGTGTAGACGGTGTCCTTGCCGAGCAGATGCGGCATGGTACTGACGTAGAATGCCGCCGAAATATCCTCCGGATTCCAGCTACGCGTTCCGCGGAAGATGGGTTCGATGAGTTGCTTCAGTACGGCAGGTGTGGTGGTTCGGCTGATGTAATCCGCCAGCGTTTCGGTGTCGCCTTCCAGGTATGAGGCCGCAGCGTCTGGATCGGTACGCGAACGCAGGCGCGCGAGACCTACTCCCGCCGCGACCATGCGTATCCGGCTGCGCCAATCCAGCCCGGGCGTCATGAGGGTGCGCGGGCCAGGCATCAGCTCGACACGGTAACGATCGCCGCCGATTGCGGCGTTTGCGCCGAGCTTGCGTAGCGGTACAAGCGCACGCGTCAGATCCAATTCGGCGAGCAAGGAATGAAACGCCTGGCCAAACGGGTAAATCAGGCGCGCACCGGTATTGTATGAAATGGGACCCTCGCGCCGTTGTGCCATTCGCCCGCCCACGGCCGATTGGCTTTCCAGAACCTGGACGGTGAAGCCGGCAGCCGTGAGCCGGTAAGCTGCGGTGAGTCCGGAAATACCGGCACCAACGATGACGATGGAGATAGGTTGGTTCATTCGGGCTTCGCTACGGTGTCGGGTACGGCAATCTCGATCAGCGCCGGCCCGGTTCCATTCAGTACTCGCTTCAGAGCCGGCAGGAATTCCGCGGTCGTCTGAACGCGCTCTGCGAGGGCGCCGAAGGCTCTTGCATAGGCTACGAAATCCGGGTTTCGCAACGCGGTGCCGACAGCACGCCCGAACTGCCGGATCTGGGCACTTCGGATGGCGCCATATCCCTGGTTATTGATAACGATGATGATGATGCGCAGATTTTGCTGGACTGCCGTCGCCAGTTCTTCACCATGCATGAGCAGGCAGCCATCGCCGGCCACGGCCACAACCAGCCGATCCGGCCGCGCCATCGCTGCGCCAATGGCGGCCGGCAATCCGTATCCCATGGCACCGCTCTTGGGGCCAAGCATGGTGCCGGGCTGGCGGAATGCAAGATAGCGATGTAGCCAGATAGCGTAGGCACCCGCGCCAGCGGTAAAGACTGTGTTGTCAGGGAGGCGCTCTCGCAGCGCCATAAAGACTTTTCGCAGGTCGACAGCTCCTGGACAGTCACCCTTCCCGATGAACGCCTCGCGCGCGATGCGAAAGCCCTCTGGCCAGTCGGAATCAGGGGAAGACGAAGAAGTCGCAGAAAGGGCTGTTGAGAGCGCCTCAAGAAAGGGCGCTGGAGCAGCTTGGATCGCCACGTCTGCGCGATAAACGCGATTGAGTTCGTCGGCGCTGGAATGCACATGAACCAGGCGCTGGGCCGGCCGCGGGGCATCGAGCAGACGGAATCCACCGAAGCCACCGGTCCCGAACGTATTGATCTCGCCGAGGCGAATGTTGATGGCGAGTATCAGGTCGGCTTGCGCTATCCGCTCTGCCAGCAGCGGATTGAGACCGATGCCGAGTTCGCCCGCATAGTGTGGGTCGTCGTTGTCGAACAGATCTGCTCGTCGATAGCCAGCGGCGACTGGCCAGTTATGGGTCTGTGCCAAGGCATGCAGGCGTAGTCGCGCCGCGTCATTCCAGCCACTGCCGCCTACCAGCACTAGTGAGCGACGGGCTTCGCGGAGCAGGCCCGCAACCGCACCGGCTTGCTCTGGCGCCGGACCGGGCTCTGGTATGGAGGGCGCAGGCAGCGGAGCGCAGGTGGCATCCTCGCGCCACACATTTTCGGTGACAACCAGGACCACCGGCCCGGGCCGGCCGCTGCTGGCCTTGCACCATGCGCGCATCATCCCTTCCTGCAGTCTCGTGGCGGTGGTGACGGTGATGACGTCCTTGACGAGCGGGCGCAACGCCTGCTGCAAATCAAATCCTGACATCGGGTCGCGCTCAGCCTCTGCGGCTGCCGGCTGCCCGACGACAAGAATCATCGCCGCACTATCCGTATCGGCAGTATGCAGCGCCAGGGCTGTGTTCAGGGCGCCCGGAGCGCGACCCGCCATGCAGATGGAAGGCCGGTCGCCAAGCCGCGCGTAGGCCTGCGCGGCGTAGGTCATGCCTGCCTCGTGGCGGAAGGTGACGAGGCTGATTTCGGGATGGCGGGTAGCGAGGGCATCCAGTGGCTCGAGGATGCCCTCGCCAGGGATCTGGAAGACATGCCGGTGCCCATACTCTCGGATCAGGTCGGCAAGAACAGCGGCCCCTGAGCGGGCCGGCATGGATTCATGATTCATCACAAATAGTGCAACAGGTTGGGCGAGGCTGCGGCAAGGCGGGGGCCATCTCCCCGCCGTGCCGCGATGCCTTGGGCCCGGTTAGAAGACGTGGAAAATACCCGCAAGCAACATGAGCTGCCCGCTTGTGCTGGACGCGCCGCTGCTGCCGAACAGCAAGTAGGCGTTCTGTGCGTCCCCCGCTGCGCGTTGGTACGCAACGGCGGCCTGGAGAATGGTTCGCTTGGAGAGGAAATAATTGCTTACCGCATTGACCTGGTGATATTTCGGCGTGAATCCGGTCGGTTGCACCTTCCCGGCTGTGTACGTGTACCCCAGGCCGAGCTGCCAGGCGGGCGTGACGCTGTAGGAGCCATTGACGTCGATATTGTTGAAGCGCACATCACCGTTGGTAAGCCCGTCCGCGGCATCGCCCACGTCCTTGTAGCGGCTCTGGGTAAATGACACGGCGAGCTTGAGTTTGTCGAGATCGTACTGGCCTGCAAGCGCGGCAACCGACATGCTCGACGGGGCGATGCGATTCGGCTGCAGTGGCGACGTGGCTGAAACGGCCGGGAAAAGGATGGTATTCCAGTTGCCCTCCGGGACTGCACTTGCAGGATTATCGATGTGCAAGTAAGCCGCGGCGGCGCGAAAACGCCCGCCGGCGTACGTAACGCCAAAGCTCATGGTCGAATTGCGGTGGCTGTCGCCTGCAACTTCGCCAAAACCATACATGGCGCCGGCCTGGAAGCCGCCGAAGTTTGGCGTCACATACTTGACCGCATTGTTGATGCGGAACTGCCAGTTGGTGTTGTCATTGTCGCCGACGTGCGCCATGTAGCCATTCCACTTGCCAGGAGGGGTGAACGGCGCGATCCACTCCGCTACCAGATCGTACTGCCGTCCCAACGTCACGGTGCCTGCCGAACTGTCAGACAGGCCGACATAGGCCTGGCGGCCAAATAGCCTGCCGCCTTGCCGGGAGTTGCCCGTGCTCATGTCGAAGCCGCTCTCAAGCGTGAACAGGCCGCGCAGTCCTCCCCCAAGGTCTTCCTGGCCTCTCAGGCCCCATCGGGATGGGCCGGTTGCCAACCCCGTCACGCTATGGCCACCGGTGTTGTTGACATAGCGCAGACCGCTATAGATGAAGCCATAGAGCGTGACGCCGCTCTGAGCGAGCGCGCTGTCCGCGCATCCGATCAGAAAGGTGGCAGCTAACGCGGCTGGCCATACCCTATGCACTTTGCTGGTGCTTTTTCCCCGCTTCGACAGCATTGACTCTCCCTTTTTTGCGCCAAGTAGCGGTCCGGTGCCGGCGCTATGGAGCCGGGCTTGACAACACGGGCAGCACGAGGCCAGCGCAGCCTAGGTCAGGGCAAGGGTGTGGACAAGCGGATCAGACGGCTCAGAGCGGAATTCCTAGCAATCGGTATTCGATTGCCACAATTGGGAGCATGGACAGCGTGCGTAGCCGAGGTTGAGGTCAGCATTTTCCCTTACTCTGGCCGGCACCGCAGGCGTTCGGTGCGGGAAAATTGAGGCGAAACGACTGAAACATTAAGTTGATCGGAAGTTGTCCGCCGGGGCGGGGGAAACCAGGCGGAATCGGTGCTAAAAAGTTCCTGGTTGGCATGGCGTTGCACGCCTTGTTCATACAGATCCGATGTCCTTTCCATGCCTTAGGATACCCATGCTACGTCACAAGAGATTCCTGCTGCATACCTTATCCTGCGTCTCCGTTGTTGGTGCCGTGCTGGGTATCGTTCCCGCTGTCCATGCGGAAACCGTGATCGGAATTGCCAACCTTGGCCCACACCCATCCATCTCGCAAACCATTGCCGGCTTCAAGGAGGAAATGGCGCGCAGTGGCTACGTGGAAGGCAAAAACACCACTTATGTCTATGGGGACGCAAACTTCACGCAAGCCTTGATGCCCCAGATGCTCACGCAGATTGCGTCGAGGAAGCCTGCCCTAATTCTGGCGCTGACTACGTCGGTCTCGCAGACGGCGCTATCTGGCGTGGCCGACCGTAAGGTGCCCATGGTGTTCGCCATGGTGACCGACCCGGTTGCCGCGGGATTGGTCGAGGGGTGGGATCATGGCAGCAGTCGCTTTGTCGGTGCGTCGGATATGCAGGATTTTGACGCGGTCCTGGTCTTCGCCAAGAAGCTTTTTCCGAATGCCAAGTCATTTGGCACCCTGTACAACCCTGGCGAAGCGAATGACGTGACCACCACCCGCAAACTCGAGGAGGCGTCCAGGCGGGCAGGGCTGACATTCAAGGCAATCAGCGTCGATACAGCCGCTGATATTCCTCAGCGAGCGGAGCTGTTACGCGGTACCGGTTTTATGTACGCGACCGGATCAAATCTGGTGCAGTCAGCAATGCCGGCGGTGGCGTCTGTGACGAACCGGCTGAAAGTGCCGATCCTGAGCTCGGAAACAGAGTTTGTGAAGAGCGGTATCGCGGCAGCGAACTATGCCGTTTCACTCCGCTCCATTGGCGTCAATGCCGCAACACTGGCAACGCGCGTGCTCAAGGGTGCGGCACCGGCCTCGCTTCCTGTGCTGACGCCCTCGCCCAACGACTACGTTTCCACCATCAATACCACAAAGTTCAAGCAACTCGGGCTGACCATTCCGCCCGCGATGGAGTCATGCCAATGCTTTATCAACTAGCTGCCCGGCGAGCCCGCAACATGTCACAGTCATCTCCAAATTCTGATTCCACCATGTTGCAAGTCGAACGATTGCACAAGACCTTCCATGCCGGCACACCTAATGAACGGGTTGCGATCGACGGGGTCACCCTCGAGTTGAACCAGGGCGATTTCGTCGTGGTAGTGGGAGGGAATGGGGCAGGAAAATCGACGCTGCTCAGCATGCTCGCCGGTGAAGTCCTGCCGGATTCGGGGAGCATCCGCGTCAACGGCGTGAATGTGACCCCACTCGGCACCCACCTGCGCGCAAAGTACATCGCCAGAGTCTTTCAGGATCCGTCGATCGGTACCGCTGCGGCGCTCAATATCGAAGAGAATCTGGCTGTTGCCGCCTTGCGCGGGCAGCGCAGAACCTTCGGCCGTGGCTTGACCTCGGCGCAGGCTCGCGAGTTTCAGCAGCGGCTTGGCACCTTCGGCCTGGGCCTGGAGAATCGGATGAAGGCACAGGCGGGACTGCTCTCCGGCGGACAGCGCCAGGCACTTTCGCTGCTGATGGCGGTCCTCCGTGAACCGCAGCTGCTGCTGCTGGATGAACATACCGCGGCGCTGGACCCGCGGACCGCCGAAGCCGTGATGCGAGTGACTTCGCAAGTGGTTGACCAGGCAGGGCTGACTACGCTGATGGTCACGCACAACATGCACCATGCATTGCAGTATGGAAACCGGCTAATCATGATGCGGCATGGCGCTGTTGTTGCCGACTTGTCCCTGGAGCAGAAACGGCGCATGACAGTTGAGAAGCTGATTGCCGCGTTCGACGATGAAAACCCCTCCCTTCGCATGGTGAGCGCATGAACCTGTTCGATACATTCCTCAACCTGGTGCCAATGGGCCTGATGCAAGGGCTCATCTACGCCCTGATTGCGATCGCGGTGATGATCCCGTTCCGGATCCTGAATTTCGCAGATATGACGGGTGAAGGGACCCTTGCCTTTGGTGCCTGCGTGACGGCGAAATGCCTGAGCGCAGGGCTTGAACCCGTGTCGTCACTACTCATCGGTGCCGCAGCGGGTTTCCTGGGAGGAAGCGCCACTGCGTATATTCATGAGAAGGTGAAGGTGAATACGCTCTTGTGCGGCATTCTGGTGCTGTCCATGTTGTATTCAATTGACATCCGGGTCATGGGCCAGCCGAACACTGCTTTGTTCACGTTCCCAAATCTCTTCCAATACCTGCCCGGTGACGACGGAACACTGACAAGCCGAATCGCACTGCTTGCCGTCGTCGATATCGCGCTTATCGCGTTGATCTTCTGGTTTCTGGGGACACAGCACGGGATGGCCATGCGGTCGCTTGGCTCCAGTATGGCGATGGCCAAGGCGCAGGGCATCAATATCAAGGTCTATGTGCTCGTTGGGCTTGGGTTGGCAAACCTTATCGCAGCGCTCGGAGGCGGTCTGCTAGCACAGAATCAGGGTTTCGCTGACGTCAATATGGGCTTCGGCACGCTGATCAACGGGCTGGCATCGCTGCTGCTTGGTGAGGCGATCATCGGCAACCGGACGATCCTGCGGCAGGTGGCAGCGCCTGTGTTGGGCTCGGTTGTGTATTTTCAACTTATTTCGATCGTTTTGGCATTCGGCTTCCAGCCGTCGGATCTGAAAATGGTAACTGCAGTTTTTGTGCTGATCACACTTCTTATCCTTGCCAAGCGTAAGCCAGGCAAGTCACGCAAGGCGGTGCAGGAGCGCCTTGCAAGAGCAGCCTGACTCCAAACGGTTTCTTCTGTGGTTCCTTATGCGGTGTCTCCATCCGCAACTTGAAAGCCGTCCCTCGGGACGGCTTCTTTTTGTGTGGGATAGCGGAACGGAGCTCCCTTGGAGCGGATTGTCCGACCAATCGGTCGGGTCATGCCAGAGCGGGTATTGGTGTGTAGGCAGGCAAGCGCGTTAGGTTTATAGAAGTGTCATTCGCCCAGGCTTGCTCTGGTTATCCCTGCCGGCGTTGCGGTGCCATTGAGACAAGGAAGTCAGGATTTTCCGTTAGGCATGCAGCACGGTGAGGTCATCAGGTTGTGCACGCACCGATCGCACATGTGTCCGCATGCCTTCCCATCGCTGGTAGGCGGATTCCGAAGCGAGACTTAACTGGTCCAATACCCGCCATACGGTATAGCGAATCAGCTCATCGAGCGTCTTGGGCAAGGCATAGAAGGCCGGCACCGGGGGCATGATGACGGCGCCCATCTCAGTTGCTGCAGTCATGTTTCGGAGATGAGCCAAAGTTAGTGGCGTTTCCCTTGCGAGAAGCACCAAAGTCCGCCGCTCTTTCAGGGTTACGTCCGCAGCGCGGGTTAGCAGATTGTCGTTGAAGCCGTGGGCGACCGCGGCCAATGTTCGCATGGAGCAAGGCGCCACGACCATACCCTGGTGCCGAAAGGACCCGCTTGCCAGGGTGGCACCAATGTCACGGATGTCGTAGGCTACGTCGGCGAGCGATTGTGCTGCGTGCCTGTCTATGCTGCATTCCTGCTGCAAGGTCAGCCAGCCTGACGCCGACACCAGCAGATGGGTTTCGACATCGAGTAGCCGCAGGGCTTCCAGCAGCCGGACACCGTAGATGGCACCGGTGGCACCGCTGATGCCAACGACTATGCGGGTGCGGTTCTTGCTCATCTCAGCGCACCTCCGATGCAAAGGCGGGCAGATACTTGCCAAGTTCAATTTCCACTTCGCCAGGAATGCGCTTTCGTTCAAACTCCGCTTCGCGTCCCCAGGGTTTAGTCGCGTCAATGGCAAGGCGGCCCCAGTGATCTTTGTGCGGATCGCGGTAGAAGCCTGGGACATTGTTCAGCACCATGGTTCGGGTGTCTGCACGCCCCCGCGTCACGAAAGCCCAGATCACTTCATCCAGGTTGTAGATGTCGACATCTTCGTCAACCACGATGCAAAGCTTGTTGTAGTCAAGATGCGCGCCCATTGCCGCAAGCAGCGCATGCTGTGCGTGCCCCTCGTACTGCTTCCGGAGCTTGATGACCGTGTTCATCACCGTGGGCTTGCAGGACACATCGATGATGCCCGGTACCTGTCCCTTGATAGCGCGATAGATGCGCGCGGCGGTGGCAGCCTCGAGCGGCCGCAGGTCTTCGTCGGAGCCGCAGATCAGGCCATGGAAGATTGCACCGGTGCGCCAGGCGACGTGCGTGACTTCGAACACGTGGTTGTCACCCACATCGACGTAATAGCCCATGAATTCGCCGAAAGGACCCTCCGGGCGGCGCACGTTTGGGAGGATCCTGCCTTCAATCACGATGTCGGTGGCGGCGGGTACGGAAAGATCGATGGTCTGGCACCGGCGTGTGCGCAAAGGGCCGCCTCGCATCGCGGCGGCGATTGCCAGTTCGTTTGCCTGGGGAGGCAACGAGACGCAAGCGGACATGAAGACTTCGGGAGGGGCGCCGATCAGAATGGCGGCTTCCAGCGCCTTTCCCTGGCGCTCGGCAGCCGCCTGATAGCGGGCGAGATCGTGTGAGCTTCCCAGCCGAATTCTCAGCTCGTGGTCGGAAATTACCATTGAGCGGTGGAACGACAGGTTAGGCACGCCTGTGTCAGGGTCACGTGCGAGAAAGACGCCGGACGTGATGTACGGAGCGCCGTCCCGCTCGTGGTAAGTCAGGATTGGCAGGTCGCTGAGCTTCCCGCTCTGGAGGCGCTCGGGCTGCGTATCCTCTTCCGCATAGTTTTGAAGAGTGGCAGCGACTTCAATTTCCTCGTCTAGCCGCTCGCAGAAGGTGCGTGTACCACAACGAATCATCTCGCGCAGCCGCTCATGGTCGCTATAGAGGTTCATGACAACCGGAAGTGCGGAGCCGCGCACGTTCTTGAAAAGCACGGCCTGGTTCGAGACACGTTGCAGTTGCCGCGCGACCGCGGCCGCTTCGAAACGGGGATCGACTTCGCGCTCCACAATTGCCAGGTCACCGCGTGCTTGCAGGCGGCTCAAGTAGTGCCTCATGGTTTTCTCGGATAGTTCGGAAGGTAGTCTGACGTTACCTTAACGGGCGCCTATCCCGCCTGTGCGGTAGCGCTGGGAACATAGGAAATCCGAACTCAATTCCTTTTGGCGTGACCAGGGCGGCAGCGGAGGGCATTACGATGAGCCGCCACGCGGCGACATTGCGCCGGTCTTGCCGGGGCCGCCGAGGCATCGCCGGCGTTCGCGGCACAGCGTCCCGGTCAATCGCGCCCGCGAAAGCGCGTAACGGCACAATCCAGAATTTGCTTGGGGAAGACATGATGGCCAGTTTGAATCTTACGTCGCCGGAGCCGGGAAACGATGGCTTGTTCCGTACGCGCCTGGCTGGCCATCACGCTCGTACCAGCGAGGCATTCAGCGCGCTTCGCGATCAGTTGGGACTTTTGTCTTCCGCTCCGCACGGAGAGGCCGGCCTGTATGGAGGATCCGTTCCGGTCTCTGACGACCCCGAAGAAGGGAAGTGGGAGCTGATCAGCATCCGGGATGAGATCCTTCTGGTCGTCTCGGATGGCTACCTTACTCGGCAGCATAGTGAGAGCGTGCTTCCCGAGGGCTATATCGAATTTCATTTCATGGTCGCCGGTCCGGTGAGCGTTGAGTTCTCTGAGACTGGAAGAATCGAAGTCACTTCGCCGAACCTCACTGTGGTGCATCAGGGCGATGACATGCATTACCAAGTGTCGTGCGGTCCGGGCCTCTGGCGCTCCGTTGGCCTCTATATCAGCCGTGATTACTTCCACAGTTTCCTGAGGGCCTCCATGGGTGTTGATGGCCCCCTTTGGCAGCAATTGCAGAAGCTGCGAAATGAGCAAGTGTTTTGCCATCAGATGCCGGTCAATCCTGAGGTGCTGACCGCTGTCAAGCAACTGCTGGAGAATCCGTACGAAGGCTATCGGCGCCTGCTCTTCGCTCAGGCCAAGGCATATGAGGTGATGTGCGCGTCATTGGATCTGTGGCAGGCCTATCTCGAAAGCCACCATACCGCCGAGGTGTTCTCTTCGCGGGACCTGCGCCTGATTGAAAAGGCGCGAGATCTTCTTGTCGGCGACCTTCGGCACATGATGACGATCCCGGAGCTGGCGCGCGCCGTAGGGACCAACACATCCAAACTCAAGCGCGGCTTCAAATTTCTCTACGGCATGACAGTATTTGAATGCGGCCATCGGGCGCGCATGGACAGGGCACTGGAATTGCTGGGAAACGAACGCCTGAGTGTCAACGAGGTGGCGTTCGCAGTGGGCTATCAGCACCAGACGAGTTTCACGGCGTCTTTCCGCGATTACTTTGGCTTCGCTCCCAAGGATGCCAGGCGGATGGCTGATTTGCGCAACGTCCGGGCCCGCTCCTCATCCGCGCCCGGCGTTACCGCAGGAGAAGACCTGTAAGCCCCTGCCTCGGCCGGGAGATTGGGAATCTGCAGCATTTTCTAGTCGATCAGCATTCGTTTGTTGGGCCCAATACGACCCGACGTGTTCCTCGCATAGGATCGTCGTCATACCCGACAGCGGGGTGCGATTGACGAAGAGGAACGCATGGCAGTGATCAAAGTAAGGAACCCCCGTACGGGCGAACTGGATTATGAGTTCATCCCTGCGGATGCAAATACGGTAAGCCACGCGGTAGCGCGGGCAAGGGACGCGCAACGGGAGTGGTACGGAAAAGGGCTTGAACACCGTATTCATGTCCTGTCGGCATGGGCCAAGGCCTTGGAAAGTAAGGCAGACGCCATCACCGGTGCTTTGACAGACGATACGGCTCGCGCCAGGATCTCCCGGGAAGAGCTTGGTGCTGTTATCCATTTCATTCATGGGTATTGCGAAGCTGCACCGGAAGTCCTCGCTCAGCCATTTCGCAAGTTCCGCAATAACAGTGATGTCGTGTTCAAGACGACCCTGGTCCCATACCCGGTCGTCGGTGTCATCAGTCCGTGGAACTTCCCTTTGGTGCTTTCCTTCATCGACGCCATCCCCGCATTGCTCGCCGGCGCCGCGGTGGTCATCAAGCCAAGCGAGGTGACACCCCGCTTCGTGGAGCCGTTGCGTGCGTCTATCGAAGGCGTGCCTGAGTTGCAAGGCGTGATCACACTGCTCCAGGGCGCAGCAGAAACAGGCCGGGCCCTGCTTTCGGACGTCGACGCCATTGTATTTACCGGAAGCGTGGCAACCGGACGCAAGATCGCGGTTGCTGCCGCGGAGCGATTCATCCCGGCATTCCTCGAGCTTGGCGGCAAGGACGCGGCCGTGGTGCTGGCCGGCTCAGATCTCGAACGTGCCGCCACCAGCATCCTCCGGAGTGCCATCTATAACACCGGGCAGGTTTGCTACGCAATCGAGCGGGTCTACGTAGAAGAGTCCATCCACGAGGCTTTCGTGCAGGAACTGGTCCGACAAGTTCAGACGCTTCGCCGCAGTTCGGCTGCCGCGGACGGTGGTCACTATGGGCCCTTCATTCATGCCGCCCAAGGGGAAATTGTCCGGGCACAGTTGCAAGACGCAGTCGTCAGGGGTGCCCGCATCGTTACCGGCGGTGCGGTGGAGAATGTCGGCGGTGCGGTGTGGCTCGACCCAACCATCGTGGTCGATGTGGACCACTCAATGGACCTGATGACGCAGGAGACGTTCGGCCCCGTGGTGCCGGTCATGCGCTTCTGCAGCGAAGATGAGGCAGTGCGCCTTGCCAATGACTCCATCTATGGCCTCAGCGGTGCAGTCTTTGGCCCGGATACGCATACCGCCGGGGATTTCGCGACGAAGATGGAAGCCGGTGGTGTCAGCATCAATGACACGGAACTGCAACGCGGCATGATGTTCGACGGGGAGAAGACGGCCTTCAAATTTTCGGGCATGGGCGGCTCGCGCTACGGTGCGACGAGCATCCTGCGATATGTCCGCAAACGTGCGCTCATCGCGAACGAAGGCGGTATCAAGCCACTGGACGAGCTCTCGGAATCCCTCTGAACCCAGGAGCAACCTGCACCACGCCTTCCCCGGAGATAACGATCATGTTGACAAGATTAAAGACGGCGAGCGTCGCGATGGCGGGCCTGGCGCTGGCGGCTGCCACACTGGCCGCGCCAACTGGCGCGGCCGAGACGACCGCGAGAGGCGGCCCCCAAGGCAATACCGTTATCGGCATTGCCAACTTTGGTCCACATCCCGCGCTGGATCAGAGCGTTTCCGGCTTCAAGGAGGAAATGCGCAAGCATGGCTACGTGGAAGGAAAGAACACCACGTACGTCTACAGCGACGCGAATTTCACGCCCGCGATGATCCCCCAAATCCTTGGGCAGATTGAGGCGAAGAGGCCGGCGGTGATCCTGACAGTTACAACCCCGGTTTCTCAGGCAGCACTGTCGAGTATTACGGACAAGTCTCTGCCGATGGTGTTCTGTCTGATCAGCGATCCGGTGGCGGCTGGTCTCGTGCCCAACTGGCGCCAGGGTAGTGCGCGCTTCGTTGGATCGGCCAGTGCAATGGACTATGACGCGGTGCTGAGCTTCGCAAAGCGCATGTTCCCCGGTGCCAAGCGGTTCGGCGTGCTCTACTCCCCAGGCGAGGCAAACGATGTGGTGGCAATCAAGGCCATCGAAGCGGCGTCGGCGCGGCAAGGCTTGACCCTGCGTAGTATTAGTGTCGATGCCTCCATGGACGTGCCGCAGCGGACGCAGATGCTGTCGGACGTCGATTTCGTCTATGCCATCGGCTCTAATCTCGTGCAGTCGTCCATGCCGGCCGTGGCTTCCGTTACCGACCGCTACAAGATTCCTATCCTGAGCGCGGAGACAGAGCTCATCAAGAAAAGCGGGGTGGTGGCAGTCGCTTACTCCGCATCGTATGCAGCACAGGGTGCACAGGCAGCCCAACTGGCAGCAAGGATCCTGGATGGCAAGCGGCCGTCTGAGCTGGCACCCGTCAAGCCGGGCCCCAATGACTACACGACACTAATCAGCCGAAAGAAGCTCACGCAGCTGGGACGGCCGATTCCTGCGAGCATGGAGTCATGCAAGTGCTTCGTTGATTGACCATGGATGCCTACGACGCCGGACGGCGGTCACGCACCGTACACGGTGTTTCGGTTGGCATCTTGATGCTCGACACTGGATTTGAGCGGCTGCCCGGCGACGTCGGTCATGCCGCAACCTGGCCATTCCCGGTCCAGTATGCGGTCATGCGCGGCGCCGATGCGGCGGCGGCGGCGCGCGGCGACACCGAGGGGATGCTGGCAGCTCTGGTGGAGGGCGCAAGGGAGCTGGTGGCTACCGGGGTTGATGCGATTGCCACCAGTTGCGGCTTCTTGGCACCGCTGCAATCCCGGCTGGCGGCGAGCTGTCCCGTTCCGGTCGCTACGTCCAGCCTTCTACAGATCCCCATGGTGCAGCAACTCCTGCCGGCAGGACGCCGCGTCGGGATCCTGGCGGCGACACGAGCGGGGCTCACCGGTGAACTATTTCGTGCCATCGGCGTGTCGCCCGACCTGCCAGTCGAAGCGCTCGATGAAAGCAGTACATTCCTTCGCGACCATCGCGAGAGCCGGCTGCGGCTAGATGGACTGGCTCATCGCCAGGAAGTGGTTGCGGCGGCGCGGCGCCTGCTGCAGCGGCACCCGGATGTGGGCGCTATTGTCTGCGAGTGTGCCAATTTCCCGCGACATTCCAGGGCCCTCCGCGAGGCTACCGGATTGCCGATTTTCGATGCGGTAACACTGATCAACTGGCTGCACGCAAGCGTGAGCCCTGCCTTCTACGATTGACGCCATGTCCTGACCCCGGGGATGCCGCGGCAGACTGATACTGACAGTCTGCCGCAGAGCCTTTACTGCGGCTGGTATCCGGCCGCTTTCACCAACTGGGCATTGGCCTTCCTGCTGCCTTCCGTAACGCGCGCCATGTCATCCGGGGTGCCAGTGCTGGCGATGATGCCGGATTCCGCAACCCGGTCCTGGAAGGCCTTCGATCCGACGACCTTGTTGATGGCTGTGTTGTACCTTGTCACCAACGCCGGCGAGGTCCCGGCCGGCGCGACGATGCCGATTGTCATGACATCGCTCAGGCCGCTGACCCCTCGCTCAGCGTAGGTGGGGACGTCAAAGCCAGGCAGCCGTTCCGGTCCATCGACAGCCAGAAGCTTGAGCTTGCCGGCGCGAACGTGAGGCAGCGCGGCGGCCATCGCGCAGATCCCCGCGGGAATCTGTCCTGCCAGCAGGTCCTGCACCATCGGCGCATCTCCCTTGTAGGCAACGGCTTTGAGGTCCGCGCCGAACGCCTTGTTCAGCAGCGAGATGGAAAACTCCGGCGCGCTCGCCGGCGCGGGAACGCCGACGTTGCCCCGGCCGGGCTTTGCTCTTGCCCATTGAGAAAAGGCCTTTAGGCTGTCGACTTCGGGCCCTACCATTTCCGGATTCACGACGAAGAAGTTCGGCATCGTCCCTACCAGGCCAACTGGAACGAAGTCCTTCTGGGGGTCAAATCCCGGATGGAGATTCGTAAAGGGAATCATGGCAGTGGTATGACTGTTGGTCAGGAACAGTGTATTGCCATCGGGGCCGGCGGACTTGAGGACTTGTGCCGCAATTTGGCCGCCGGCTCCTGGACGATTCTCTACAATGACTGGTCTCGCGATTTCTGCCTGCATGCCTTTGGCCAGCAGGCGAGCAACGACGTCAGTCACGCCGCCCGGCGGGAAACCGACGAGGATCTTGACAGGACCCTCCTGTGCCATACCGGTCTGTGCAGCGAGCGCCATGGGTAACACCACAAGACAGCGTGCCAACGAAGCGATGAATGGTTTCATGGGAATTGATGTGGTTAGGAATTAGTCTCAGGCTGCACTTCTCCTCCAACGGAGTCAAAGTTGACTTAGGACCCTTTTTATGAGGAAACGGGTTCAGATTGCTAACAAACTCTTGAAGGACGGGCTGGTCGGGCGCGGCGCTGTTGCCGGCGCAAGCCTTTGCCAGCCGCCTCGGGTGCTTATCACCACGCCGCTTTTCATGCTACGTACCCCATTTCCGAGTCGCGGTGACGCGCGTCGTTGTCACGCGCTTCGGCGCTGCCAAAGCCCGCGCCGCCGGGAACATCGATGCGCAACACTTCGCCGGAGCGAACCGTCTGCAAGCCTAACGACTTGAGGGTCTCGCCGGTGGTGAGGCCAACCCATCCCGGTGCCCCGTCCATGCCACCATTGCGGCCTCTCGCAGGGTTGCGCACACGGTCAAAGAGACCAAAGAACTGGAATGAAGAGCCGTCACGGGTGGACACTTCCACGCGCTGACCCAGGCCGCCTCGCCATTTGCCGGCGCCTCCCGATCCGGGCAGCAGCTCCTTTTTCCATATGACGATGGGAGCAACGCTTTCGCAGATCTCCACTGGGATGGAACGGATGCCGCTTGGGAAGCAAGTTGCGGAGAGCCCGTCGCTGTTCGGACGCGCACCTGATCCTCCGGAGTTGAAGAACAGGATTTCGAATCCCTGCTGTTGCTCGCTGGTGCCACGCAACTGGAGGCCCCAGTTGCATGCCGCACCCTCTGCCGGCACGCTGTCAGGCATCGCAGCCGCAAGCGCTCCCAGAACGACTTCCGGCAGAAATTGCCCGATGATATGTCGTGCGCAGACCGGGGCCGGGCGCTCCACATTGAGAATCGAGCCCACCGGGGCATTGACCTCGACAAGCGCAAGCGAACCGGCATTGTTGGGAACGGACGGCGCGACCGCCGCCCTGACTCCGAAGGAGGCATAGGCCCGCGTGTAATTCAGAACCAGATTGATTCCACGCTGACTGGCGGCGGAAGTGCCATCGAAGGTCACTGAAACGCCATCTTCGGAGATCGTGACCTGGCATTCGATATGCACTGGAGTATCGTAGCCATCGAGCTCCATGCTGTGGTGAAACGTACCACGCGGCAGTTTCTCGATCGCTGCGCGCATGCCGGCGGCGGAGCGTTCGCAAACAAAGGCGCTTATCCTTTCCAGCCCCGCTTCACCCAGCTCATCCAGTGTTGCCACCAATCGCCTGCCGCTGCTCTCATTGGCGGTGACGTAGGAAAGGATGTCGCCAATCACTGCCTCGGGTTGACGCACATTGACTCGCACCATCTCCAGAAGGTCTTCATTCAGCTGGCCTTTTCGCGCCAGCTTGAGCATTGGAATCTGAAGGCCTTCTTCATATACGGATTTTGCGTCCGGCCCCATGCCAAGGCCGCCGATGTCGACCTGATGACAGGTACAGGCAAAAAAGCCGATGGGCCGGCCAGCCTGAAATACGGGCGACAACACAGTAATGTCGTGCAGGTGCCCCGAGGCAAGCCACGGGTCATTGGTAATGAAATGGTCGCCTTCACTCATTTCCGCGAGCGGGTACTTCTTCAGGAAGTGCACCGTGCATGCGGCAAGGGAGTTCACGTGGCCCGGTGTTCCGGTAACCGCCTGAACGACAAGGCGTCCCTGCAAATCGAAGAGTCCGGCTGCCAGGTCGCCGGCTTCCCGTACGGTCGGCGAGAATGCTGTCCGCATCATGGTGCGTGCCTGCTCTTCAACCAGGGCATTGAGTCGGTCCCACAGGACTTGCAGGCGGATGCTGGCAGGCATTTCGGCTCGGGCGATAGCGGTGCCTTGGGCGCCGGACGCCTGATAGCGCAGGAGCTGGACCTCTCCGGTCGTCCCAAGTGCAAAGGTGAAACCCAGCGGTACCACGACCGTTGTTTCATTAGTTGCGAGCAGAGCCGGCGCCGGTAGAGGATCGGCCAGCCGGAGCTCGGCAATGCGATGAACCGCGTAGCTTTCCCAGGTTCTCGCACCTTGGTCGAACGCATCGCGGAATCTGGGAGACGCCGCTCCCATCGTCCTGGCTGCGGGTGAGTGCCCAGGCATGGGAGCGGGTGTCGCCTGGACGTCCGAGGCTTCAACCCGGATGGTCCAGCCGAGGATCTCAACCTGTCCTGCTTCGACCGTGCGGCCGTAGGATGCCTCGTAGGCCGCCTCAAAGGCCTGCCTCAGGGATTCGCCGTCACCAGCGTGGAACCGCCGGGACGGCAATTGGACACGAATCTCGTGGCCTTGGCCTTGGTAGCGCATCCAGGCCATGCGATGCTCTGTCATGGGCTGCGTCGAGGCAGCTCGGCGAACCAGCTGACGCAGGTCTGCGATGAGGGCATCGGCGATGGCATTGGCCGAATCGGGATCGAATTGCGCCGTGCAAAGAAGGACGCTGCGGGTGGCTTCGAAAGAGACAGGCGCCCGGAGAAAGCCCAATGCGGAGCCCACACCCGCGCCGACAGGGACGATCACATGGTCCAGCCCCAGTTTGGCGGCGAGGCGAGCGCCATGGAGCGGGGCCATGCCGCCAATCGCGATGAGGGTGCGGCCATCGAGTCCCTTGCCGACTTCCACGGCGTGTTCGCGCACCGCACTGGCCATGTTCTCATCGACAATTTCACACACGCTCCAGGCGGCGTCCTGGGCTGACATGCCGAGCGCATCGCCCAGTTGTTCATACGCACGCAGGGCTGCGCCTGGATCGAGCTTCATCTTGCCGCCGCCAAATTCGTCGAGGTCGATTCTGCCCAGCAGCAGGTGTGCGTCCGTGACCGTGGGTACTGTGCCGCCTCGGCCATAACAAGCAGGCCCTGGCACCGAACTGGCACTTTCAGGTCCCACCTGCAGCCGTCCGAGCGTGTCCCGGTGCGCGATGGAGCCGCCACCGGCGCCGATCTCAGCCAGTTCGATGACTGGAAAGCGCAGCGGGATGCCGCTTCCGGCCTTAAAACGGGCGATACGCGCGACTTCCATTGAGCGCGCAGTCTGGGGCACGCCATTATCGATAAAGCAGAGTTTCGCTGTCGTCCCGCCAATGTCGACGAGCAGCGCACGATCCAGCTTGAGCGTTCGCGCAACATGGGCGGCGAGAATGGCTCCGCCTGCCGGCCCTGATTCGAGCAAGCGCACCGGAAAGCGTCGCGCTACTTCGGCTTCACACAAGCCGCCATTGGAGAGCATCAACATCAATGGCGCGGCGATGCCGAGGGTCTCCATTTCGCGCTCAAGGCGCTCCAGGTATCCCGCCATGACGGGCTGGACGTAGGCGTTCGCGCAAACGGTGGCAAAGCGTTCGTACTCGCGAATTTCAGGCGCGACTTCGCAGGACAGGGAAACGCGTATCCCGGGACGCCATGCGCGCAGCAGTTCCGCAGCCCGACGTTCGTGTTCCGGATTGGCAAAGCTATGCAAGAACCCGATCGCGACAGCTTCCACCTTTGTTTCATCCAGCGTCGGCAACAGTTCTCGCAAGCCCTCCTCATCCAGGGGAACCAGGATCTTGCCATCTGACGCCAGGCGCTCCCGCACTGTCAGCCGCAGGTAACGTGGGACGAGCGGCTCTGGCTTTTCTACATGGAGGTCATAATGGTCGTACCGGCTTTCGTTGCCCATTTCCAGGGTATCGCGAAACCCCTCTGTCGTAAGGAACGCGATGCGTGCGCCACGACGCTCGATGACTGCATTGGTCGCCAATGTCGTGCCGTGCACGAGGCTTTTGACATCAGCCGGTTGAAGGCCCGCTGCAGCCAGTATCTGGCGGGTGCCTTCCACAACTGCAACTTCTGGTGCGTGGGGCGTTGTAAGTACCTTGAGGAAGTGGTGACGCACGGCGCCATCGTGAAAAGTCTCAAGTGCGAAATCGGTGAACGTACCACCAATGTCAATACCCAGCCTGGCCATTTATTAAAAACTCCTCGCCGTGACGTACGGGGCTATTTCTCGATGGAGACGGGAGATATAGCCTCGGCGTACCGTTACTTGATCAATACAATGCATTGCCGCTCATTGTATGAACCGAGGTTTGCCGCAGGAGTATTGATTCGGCGGAACATTGAGGATTGCGGAACTTACGTACTGGGAGTGCCGTATCCTGCATATTTGCTCGGTCGAGAGCCATGGTGTCATGGCTGCTCTCCTCAGTGCCGGGTGCCACCTATTAATGATGCCAAAGGCGGAAGTGAGGCTTTGGACGGTCTTTCATCGCTCGCTGCAGAGGGCTTCGCGCTACTAACCCCCGGCGTCAGAATAGTTTATATGAACGCCCCCGATGCGCTAGGTTTTCTTGTGTTCTGCTTCAACAGGATAGGTTGCAGCTTTATATGCGGCCTTCCGCAGCATACGCTGCTGGCCCCGATGAAATCCGCTGACTCGCTCCTAATTTGTCGCACGAGCTGAACGCTCTAACTATTCTTCAGGTTTAGCGAATCCCGGTCCGACCTGTCTTGTCATCACACTCGATTGCCAACGCAACCTTTCGACGTCATCCTGTAATCTTCGCGGTCTACCCCCCCGTACTATCTTCTATTTTGAAGTCAAGCCGGTCGCGTGCTCACGTGATCCTGCTTGTATGGCTTGTCATGCGCGAGGATGGCCCAGATAGTTCGAGCCATCTTGTTGGCGAGTGCTACGGTGACCACGTTCACCGGTCGTCGTTTCTGCATTTGTTCGGCCCACGCTCCAGCATGCTTCGCGTGGGAAAGCACGCTACGTGCGCCGTGGATCAGAAGCGTGCGCACATACGTGTCGCCGCGCCGGCTAATTCCCAGTAGCTGGACCTTTCCGCCGGTGCCAGTCTGCCTGGGTACGAGACCGAGCCAGGCGGCAAACTCGCGCCCGGACTTGAACGCCTTCGCGTCACCCATGCTCGCGACTGTGGCCGTCGCTGTTAGCAAGCCAACGCCCGGGATCGCGGCAATTGCCTTGCATGCCTTGTCTTCTTTCATCCATGTTTGCAAGCGCCGTTCAATGTCTGCGATTTGCTTGTCGAGGCGCTCAAGGTCATTCCACAGCTCGCGTAACGATTCGATCAGCATTGCTGGCAGCCGCTCCGCGAGCCTTGCCAGCACCCCGGGGATCGCCTTGTCCAGTGCGGCGCGGCTCTTGGCCATCACCTCGCCGTATTCGGATAGCAGTCCCCGCAGGCTGTTCATCTGCATCGTTCGAAACTTGACTTTCTGTTGCCGCAACCGATGTAAAGCTAGTACGGCCTGCTGCGCTTCGGTCTTCACTGCGACGGCTTTGCTTGGCATCTGTGTGGCCATCCAGATCGCACGCGCATCAGCCGGGTCATTCTTGTTGCCGATCACGAAAGCCTTGACGAACTTCGCCGGCATCAGCTTGATCTGGTGGCCCATCTCGGTCAATCGCCGTGCCCAGTGCTGGGAACCGCCACAGGCCTCCATGCCAATAAGGCACGGTTCGCGATTCGCAAAATGTTCCAGGAACACGGCGCGCTTTAGTTGCTTGTTCACAATTTCGCCTGTGTCAGCATCCACCCAGTGAAGCTGGAAGACACTCTTCGCGATATCCACCCCGACCGTCGTACGCTTCATTTCGAACTCTCCGGTGATGAAGTCAGTGATCATCTTCATTTTGGCCGCATCGATGACGTTGAAATGTGGGGAATCGCTCATTTTGCGCCTCCGTATCTGGCGGTAGGTGGGGGCGTTCATACCATTTGTCGTGTTACCTGATCTCGATTGACCCAGTCTGGGGGCGGTAGAGTCAGAGTGAATGAGAGCCTATTCAGCAGAGAGAAAGGAAGCACTGTTGCGCCGCATGATGCCCCCCCGAGAACGCGTTGGTGTCGGCGCTGGCAAGGGAGACTGGAATCACTGAGCAGACGCTGTATGCTTGGCGTCGACAGATGAAAGCGCAAGGAGTCCCGGTGCCGGGAGATGGAAAGAACCCCGAGGCCTGGTCCTCGGAAGACAAGTTTGCGGTGGTGCTGGAAACCGCGCCGCTCAATGAAGCGGAATTGGCCGAGTATTGCCGCCGCAAGGGTCTTTATGCGTAGCAGATCGCTGCCTGGCGAGAGGTCTGTCGATCGGCCAATGCCAACGCAGGTGAGCAGGCGCGAGAGCAACGGCTTCAGTCGAAAGGAGACAAGAAGCGCATCCAGCAGCTTGAGAAGGAATTACAGCGAAAGGAGAAGGCGCTGGCGGAAGCGGCCGCACTGCTCATCCTGAGAAAAAAAAGCCCAGACGATTTGGGGAGAAATAGAGGACGACTGATCAGCGTCCCAGATCGCCTGTTGTGTATATCGCTGATTCGAGAGGCAGAACACTCTGGCTGCCGACTGACGCAGGCTCGCGACGAGTTGGGTCTGAGCCTGCGCACCTTCCAGCGCTGGGTTCGGGATGGCGACGAGGTGGTCGCAGATGCTCGCACCACCACTGAGCGGCCAGCGCCAGCCAGCAAGCTAAGCGAGCCGGAACGCCAGCAGATTCTTGAGGTGGCCAACAGCGTGGAGTTTGCCAGTTTGCCGCCCAGCCAGATCGTACCGACGCTGGCGGACCGCGGCCGGTACGTGGCCTCGGAGTCGAGCTTTTATCGTGTCTTGCGTAGCACGTCGCGGCAGCATCACCGCGGTCGTGCACGCAAGCCGTCGGCCCGGGTGGTGACCAGCCATTGCGCCACCGGACCCAATCAGGTGTGGAGCTGGGACATTACCTGGAGTACGCCCAGCCAGCGTAGCCCGCCCGTTTGGGGGTGAAGCTGCTTGAGCATGTTTGGAATGCAGGACCCGGCGGAATTGAAATTGTGCAGTACCGGGGCATGCCCTTCCTCTGCTGCGAGAGGAAGTGAGCCGAAGCGGCGGTGACCTGCTGACACTGGCAGGGTGACGTAGTCCGTGGGAAACGGGGCTTGCGGCGAAGCGGTTACGCCAAGATGAGTCTCTAGGCTGAGCATGGGACGGTTGAGGAACACGAACCTGTTGAAACGCATCTGAGGGTTGAAATGTCACCCCTGCCCACACCGCTTGATGGGCATGACGCGAGCTGTTACCGGGCACATCCATGGCCCGGTGGCACGAATGCTACTTGGATATGTAAGCCGAGCAGCAAGGAGCCATGGGGAGCGCGCAGCTAGACCGTGGTGTTCGCGACGACTTGCGGCAAGCAAGGATAAAGACTGCGACAGGCAACCTCGCCCATGCGTTGAGTCCAGCATGTGAACTGGGGAAGGTTTGCACAGATGCCAAGGGAGTGTGCCCCCGATGATGTGCAAACTGGCGGAGCCTCCGTAGTAGTCCGAGGTCGGGAAAGCCGGCCACATGGCGAAGGGAGGCAGTTGAAGTGGTTTGTTTGGTTAATTAGCTGACTTTAGTGAGGTGAAGACCTTTGATAATCAGTGAAATGCAAAGCAAACTGGCGACATGGTCGACGGAGGACAAAGAGCGAAAGTTCGATCGACTCCTGAGACTGATTGCCAATAGGGATTGGCTGAGCGAAGCGGCTCGCATTACACTGGCCTCCAGTGGAGCCCGCACGCCGGGCGTGGACGGGGTCGACAAGTGCATGATGGAAGAGAATCTCCAGCATGAACTGGCGACGATACGCGACGAGTTGCTGACGGGCTCATATAGTCCGCTGCCTGCACGACGCGTGTACATACCGAAAGCGAACGGAAAACTCAGACCTCTCGGCATACCGAGCCTGCGGGATCGGATCGTGCAACGGGCAATGTTGATGGCGATGGAGCCGATATGGGAGAGCGATTTCCACCCGGCTTCATATGGCTTTAGGCCTGCCCGTAGCGTACATCACGCGATTCGCGCGGTGAAGCTCCAGCTACAAGACAGCGGTGAACAAAGTACTGCGGGACGTTGGGTTATCGAGGGCGACCTCGCCAGCTACTTTGATACGGTTCATCATCGGCTGCTTATGAAGGGGATTCGCAAGCGGATTGCCGATCAGCGCTTTCTTGCCCTGCTCTGGAAGTTCATCAAGGCAGGTTGTGTTGATCGCGAGCTGTTTCGTGCTGCAAGCGAAGGCGTTCCTCAGGGCGGTGTCATCTCGCCTCTCTTATCCAACATCATGTTGCATGAGTTCGATGCGTGGATGGAACGGAACTACCTGAACAAGAAAGTGCGGAAGGATCGGTGGGCGTGGAACTTCGCAATTCTTAAACAGCGACCCATTGCTGTTCGAGAAAGCCGGCAGTGGAAGCCAGCAGTGGCCTACTGTCGATACGCGGACGACTTTGTGATTGTGGTAAAGGGCACACGCGAACATGCCGAGGCAGTACGCGAAGCATGTCGTGGGTTCCTTGAAGGCGAGTTGAAACTCACGCTGAATATGGAGAAAACCCATATCACGCATGTGAACGACGGCTTTGTCTTCCTCGGCCACCGGATCATTCGCAAGCGTGGGCCACGCGGCAGCATGAGGCCTGTGACGACCATACCGTGGGAGAAGTATCGCGGCTTTGCCGGGAGGCTCGTCAAGCAACTGTCGGGCAACTACGGCATGAACCGGATGGACCTGATGGAAAGCCTGAATCGGCAGATCGTTGGCTGGGCTGCCTTCTATCAATACACCGACTACACAGCCACCATGTTCAAAAAGCTGGACCGATCTGTCTTCTGGAAGTTCGGGTACTGGCTTGCGCGCAAATATAGGCGGGGGTTCCGCTCGCTGATGCGCGACCATGTTCTGGCGCCAGCGCCGGGACAGGCGAAAACATGGGTGTTGGAGGGCCTGAATAGTCGGGGATGGTATGGAGCGGTGGCGCTTCGGCGTCTGGTTACCAGTCGCAAAGGTCGTTTTACCTGGCGCACCCTGATGGAAAATCCGTACATCCTGCGCGGTGAGACACGCCGTACCATCGAGTCGCGCTACCCCGATGTCGCCTTTGCTATGAGCAACACTTGAACGGAGAGCCGGATGCGTTGAGAGGCGCAAGTCCGGTTCGGAGAGGAGAGGCAGGGAAATAGTCCGACTACGCCCTGTCTCTTACTCTACTGCCAGCGGAAATCAAGGGCCAGTATTACTACTGGTACATGATACTGGACGTGTTCAGCCGCAAGATCGTCGGTCATGATGTGCATCGGGCGGAATCGGCGGAGTTGGCGGCGTTGCTCATGCGGCGAGCCAGTTTGGCCGAAGGTCTGGCAGGACTTCCTCTGGTTCTGCACTCGGATAACGGCGGTCCAATGAAGGGCGCGACGATGCTGGCCACCCTGGAAAACCTGGGGGTGGTCGCTTCGTTCAACCGGCCGCGCGTGAGCAATGACAACCCCTACGCGGAGTCGTTGTTCCGAACCTGCAAATATCGGCCGGACTACCCGCGCCAGGCGTTCGACAGCGTGGACGAGGCACGCGCATGGACGCAGCGATTCGTGCGCTGGTACAACCACGAGCACAAGCATAGTGGACTGAAATTCGTGACACCGGTGCAGCGCCACGGTGGCGTAGCCGCGGCGGTCCTGGCGCACCGTGAAGCGGTCTATGCTGAGGCTAAGGCCAGAACGCCCGAGCGTTGGTCCGGGCCGACGCGGAACTGGAGTTAACTGCGCGTCATGGACATCCTTGACGCCCTGCGCCTAGCCCCGAGTGCCGACTTATATCGCCTGTATCTGACCATCGGGGGGATGATCAACGATCCCAAGCGTATCCTCGAAGTCCGCAGGCACCTGCATATCGGCATGACTGTCGGCTACGTTGCGGACGACCTTACCCAGCCGATGCGCCAAGGGCGCATCCTTGAGTTGCGTCAGACCCAGGCTGTGGTCTAGGACATCGCCAGTGGCCGACACTGGAGCTTGCCCTAAGCCTCCGTGCTCGCCGAGCCCACTACCGCCGCACAGCAACCGCCGCACGCTTCACCGCCGCCGCCACCCCGGGCGCAGCGTGCGGACTTCCTCGTCGGCGATACTGTCAGCTTCACCGACCAGCACCTGCGCGAACGCATCGGCACCATCGTGCGCCTCAACCAGAAGACCGCCTCCATTCAGTGCGACCCGAACGAAGGTCACTGGCGTGTCTCCTTCGCGCTACTGCGCAAGGTCGTCGATCTCTGAGTATGCTTCGCCATTCGCACAATAAGAATGCCTAGACCCAAGTCCGACCAAGATCGTGAACACCGAATCACGATGGAGATAGTCGTCGACGCTTACAGTTCAGAGGAGCGGTCGATGGCATTGTATTACTACCTCGAGGAGCAACTCACTGTCCCGTTTGAAGCTGAGGTTCGCAAGCGATCGCCAACCTCGCTGCTCAACCCCGGCGACCGGGTTCAGGTGATCGCAATGGCGCCGGAGGACGTGTGCGAGTCTGAAGTCTTCGTGTGGATACGATGGGACAAGCGCAAGCTTGCTGTACCACTAGTGCAACTCGTGCCACTGGAGAGCGACGAGATGACGCAGCAGGCCCTTGCTGATTGGCAGTGCTGGCGGGACCGTGGCTATCAGTTCTGACATCAGATCGTCAGCCGTGATGCCATAGCATCCGACGCCCTCCACAATGCCAATGAACTGCCGGAGCAGTATTCCCAGGTCAACATGGGTTCTGCTGACGGATACCCCACTACCACCATTCTTCTGCTTGTTGACAAACGTGGGCGAGCCCGCCAGCTTCGTCCTGGCCGTACGAGCGAGGTCTGGTGGCCGGTGCCGCGCCTGTTTCTTCGGCAAACCGCCTTTCTACCACGACTGTCTACGCGCCCCGCGTCGACTCCCTCTCCATCCTTATCATGGCATCCCGAGGAAGACGTGTGCCGAATCTCGCCGTTTGCGCACGGGATGCCGCCGACCTTTGACGCAGCCAGATTTGTGCGGATTTACATCGCCATCGACACTGGTAGCCACTGGCACGCCGGCGCTGCGGCTACGCCAGGGCGGCGACGCAATTACCAGGTTTCCCGAGCTGGTCGGTCCTTCATCCTGATATGCCGGTAGAAATCCATCAATCAAAGCGTTGAAAACAAGGCTCGCCGGATCATGACACTGCTTGAGCCACCTGGGTTGCCTGAGCGGCCGCAAACACGCTGGCGAACTCACTGTCGAAACTCGCGCCCTCCTCCATCAGCCATTCGAAAAACGTCTTGACGACAGGGTCGTGCTGGCGTTCATTGCGTGTGATGATGAAGTAGCCGGGCGAGTCCAGCGTTAGGTTGCCAAACGGCGCCACAAGCTGGCCCGATGCAATGTCGTTCACCACAAGAGGCGAGTACCCCATGGCAACACCAATACCATCAATTGCTGCTTGAAGACAGAAATACAGGTGCTCGAGTTCCAGCGACTGCTCCGGCACCACCCGGCTGTGATGCGCCGCTGCGAGCCAGTCTTCCCACGCCGTGCGCCTTGCGGGGCAATGCAGGATGGTGTGGTGACTGAGGTCGGTAATGCTCCGCAAGGGCCGCTGCCTGAGCAGCGAGGGAGAACACACCGGAAACGAGCACTCCGAAAGCACGCGCATCTTGTTGAGCCCCACAACTTCATGCGGCTCGCGGCGGATTACCACATCGATGTTGGCAGGCAGCTTGCTCATGGGCTCCAGCCCGGTCGAAATCTGAACCTCGATGTTGGGATACCGCGCACGAAACTGCGCAAGGCGCGGAAACAGCCAGCGCATGGTGAATGTCGGCAGCGCATTCACCCGGATCACCTCGTGCGCGCTGATCCTGCGCGACGCAGAGGCAATCACCGAAATCGCTGGGCTGATGGAGTCCAGATACAGCCGCCCCTGATCGGTCAGCTCGACCGACTTACCCAGCCGGCGAAAGAGCTTCACGCCAAGCCACTCTTCCAGCGATTTGACCTGATGACTGACGGCGCCATGCGTGACCGACAGCTCGTCTGCCGCCTTCGAGAAACTGCGCAGCCGGCCCGCAGCTTCAAATGCGCGGATGGAATTCAGCGGGGGAAGTCGTTGCATACAGTGTTAGAACTCCTCACATGAGACGTCAGTTTAAATCAATTGTGCCCGCTTACAACCGATGTTTAAACTGAGAACGAGCCATTACCTCACATTCCATGGCGCGTTGATGTGAGGCTTTCTAAAATCAAGATGGAGAAAAAATGCTTTCAAGTAAGTTGATTCTAGATCTGAGCTGGGTGCTTGGCGGCCCGTTCGGCGGACAGTTGCTTGCGCAACTGGGCGCGGAAGTGATCAAGATCGAGACCCTCGACGGCGACTACGCACGCCAGATTCCTCCCGTAACAGACACCAGCGATTCTCCGTTCTTTCTCTCGGTGAATCGCGGAAAGCGCAGCGTGGCCATCGACCTGAAATCGCCGGAAGGCAAACAGGCATTCGATGATCTGGTGCGCAAAGCCGATGCCGTGATCTATGGCTTTGCGCCTTCCGTGCCAAAGCGGTTGGGTGTGGATTTCGAGACCCTGCGCCACATCAACCCGCGCATTGTGGTGGCGCAGATCGTGGGGCTGGACGACAAAGGCGAGTACGCCGATGCACCGGCTTTCGACCTGATGCTGCAGGCCATGTCGGGCGTGATGAGCATCACGGGTCAGGAAGGCGGCAAGCCATCCCGTGTGGGGTATCAGGTTGCGGATCTGGCGGGCGGCCTGTATCTGGCGTTGTCCACAACCGCTGCCATGGTGAAGGCATTGACCACCGGCGAAGGCGCGCACATCCAGATTTCCCTCTTCGACGCGCAGGTGGCCATGCTCACGTGGCAGGCGCAGAGCTGGCTCGGCGGCGGCCCGGCACCGCAGGCCACCGGCGCACGGCACGCCATGATTGCGCCGAGCGACATCTACCTTGCGGCAGACGGCAAATGGATTGCCCTTGCACCAACCGGCGAAGCATTCTGGCGGAAGCTGTGCGAAACCATCGGGCAGGCGGAACTCGCAGACGACGACCGCTTCAAGGACGGTGCCTCGCGCATCCGCAATGTGGGCGAACTCACGCAGGCGCTCAGCGCGGCCATTGCCACGCGCCCGTCCGCCGAATGGCTCAGCATTTTCAAGGCAGGCCGCGTGCCTGCAGCCGTGGTCATGAACGTGGACGAAGCGCTGCAGCACCCGTTGATCGAAGCCCGCCAGATGGTGGAAACGGTCAGCAAGCGGAAAGGCGACGCCACCGTGCGCATGCTCGGCAACCCGTTCAAGTATGCCGATATGCCCGAACTGGCCTACCCGCCCGCGCTAGGCGCAGACACGGAAGAGGCGCTCACGCGGATTGCCGGATACTCCAGCGCCCGCATTGCAGAGCTTTCACAAGCTGGCGTCATCCGCACCGCCACTGCCGCCACTGTCTCTACTACACAGGGAAATGCAGCATGACAGACGCACTCCACACAGGCGCATGGTGGGAAGCCGCTGCCGTGAAATTGCGCCAGACCGCGCGGCAGTTTGCACTGGATATCATCGCCCCGCTCTCTGCCCAGCCTTCGTCACAGCAGACATGGGCTGGCCCCGCATTGCGCCTCGCCTGCAAGCAGGGACTGGCCGGTATCGAGGTTTCCAAAGAATACGGCGGCCTAGTACAACATCCCGCAAATGGCTTTAATAATTATCGGGCTGCAGATATAGGTGCAGGAGCGTGACGACCACCTC